>JAWLHT010000140.1:0-13248 GCA_041690195.1 Candidatus Latescibacterota bacterium | reverse complement strand
TCCTTGTACATGCAGGGAATCCATGGACGAATCCTGTCAACGGACCGGGAAAAATGGTATGACTATATGCCCTTCGACGGAAGCATACTCAATGACATTGATGTCGAACCGGGCGGAAAAGTCTGGGGTGCATTGGTTGGAGATCTGGCCTGGCTTGAACCGATCTACAAGAATTGGAATCCGGTGGTGAGTTTCCCCGACTCGAACCGGCTGGTGCACATCGACGTTTCAGGACGGATATGGTGCTCTTCCTTCGGGAAAACCGGCTATCTGGAAAACGGTGAGTTCCATACCATTCCGGAACTTTCCGATATCGCGGCCAATTCCATCACCTTTTCACTTCCTGAACAGGGTAAGATCGCGCTGAATGCGTTTGATCGCTTGCGTGCCGAGTATTACGGAATATACGAGTACGACCCGCACCCGGTAGGTGTGGCGGAGCCGGACCGGCCGGTGGCGTTTCTCACCGCCTCGGCATATCCAAACCCGTTCAATCCCGTGGTGACCATTGAGTTCAATCTTCCCGCAGCCGGACGGGCGAAGGTCGATATTTTCAATATTGCCGGTCAGCGGGTAAAGACTCTCGCGGACCGGCCGTTCCCGGCCGGGGTCAGCCGGGTTGTGTGGGATTCCGCCTCCGATTCCGGACAGAGGGCTTCCTCGGGGGTGTACTTCTACCGAATCACGGCGGATAAGCAAGTCCGGACGGGGAAAATGCTGCTGCTGAGATGACCGGAATTGAACGGTATGGCGAAGAGTCGCGTCCCCGGCTCGCCGTGGTCTTGATAAAGCGGAAATAAATCCGCCCTGCCGAAAATTGCACTCGTTTGACGGATTTATGGACCGTTTTGAGGAGATATCCCGTGAATGGCGGCGGCAAACAGTTTCTCCTGCTCTGGCCGTTTATTGCGGTCCTGAGAATTTTAGAACTCGCCTTGAGCCTGGCCGGACGCATTATCGCATTCATCCTGGGACTGGCGCTGGTGGCTTTGGGAATTGTGCTCATGCTTACCATTCTTGGAGCGCCGGCTGGAGCGATTATGGTTCTGTTGGGCTTCCTGCTTCTGGTGAGAAGCCTTTTCTAAACTGCGGGTATGGGTATGGTCGACGGCGGATTCTGTGCCGCCGCCTTTTTTCGAATGTATTGCCCCTGACAAGGGTTTAACGATGGCGAAAACTTTCGTCTTCCCGTCCCGCTGACTCAACAGAGATCCGAAAAGCTTTATACGGTTATCGGGTTGAGTGAGCAAGAACCGAAGCGGCACAAGCAAGACTCACGCGCCTGAGTGGTGTTTTTTCCTGCCCCCTGCCAGGGGAAGGTGGCCGTAAGGCCCCGGGGCCCCCATTCATACCGCCCCTGGTACGAATGGGGTAGAGCAAGGGGGCTTGGCTGCGCCCGCCATGATTTGGCCCTGCTTTCTGACCAAACCCGATATCAATTTAGCTCAGTTTGTGAAATCGAGCGGCTCTTTCGTGGGCTGTCCGTTCGGTTTCCGGCAACCAGTGCTCCGGACGGTCACGCGCAGCAGTAGAAGTGTTCTCTGCTGTCCGGTATTATATGGGAGAAATGATGTGGCCCGAAATATTCCGCGCCATGGAACGTTGATTCGAAAGATCTTGGGGGGAGTCCTGGTTCTGGCCGCGCTGACTGCCCTCGGATGCGGCTCCCGTGAAACCCTGGAGACGATCCGTGCATCACGGGACGCCGGACGTCGCCTCCGTCATGTCGAAATACAATGGGATTTGGCGCATTCATTCGCCTTCGACGAGACCGATGATCTGGAAGGATTTCGGGTTACCGAGGGGGAGTGGGATATTCATGATGGCATGCTCCGGGCAGTGGGAGGCGACCGTAACCGGGCCATCATGCTCGTGCAGAGCGGGTATGACCCCGTTCGCATAGAGTTTGACGCGACCAACCACTCTTCTCGCGGACTTATCGGGGATATCACCATACTGCTCGATTCGCGGCCGGAGAAAACATTCTTCAGTGACGGATATGCGCTGACTACCGGTTCCTACTGGAATACCTGCACAACCTTTTATCGACGAGGTGTAGCGCTCGCCAATACCGCCTGGTCGCCGGTCCGCTCCGGCCAAAGGAACCATATCGTGTTCCTGTTCGACCGGGGGCACATCCGGTATGAGATGAACGGAGAAATTCTCCTGGAAACCTGGGATGTCTCACCACTCAGGTTTTCTCCGGACCGCTGGATCGGAATCCGCACCTGGGCGACCAGCATGGAGATTGACAACGTGTGCATCTATCAGGGACGGGTGGCGGAAACCCGTTGACCGGTCCGCATATCCGGGGGGTATGTGATCCGGAGTGGACTGTGGTTGTGTCCTTTTGAGAGGAGTCCTTTTCCAGGCAATACGAGGCGGTTGCGCTCTGGCGAGCGAAGATAAGACGAATGTTCCGCTGTCTTGAATCTCTGGACAAATCTGGTCGCCTAATCCGTGTCTGCCGTTTACAGCGAACATTATCCCCCGGTAATTTATGTTTATCTCATCTCCGGTTGGTGTTATACTGCAGTAAGCGAGCTTTCAGCCCGCTTTCCCGCACCCGCATCGTCGTCCCTGTTGCAAGTGGTTCCCCCGTATTGTTCATTCTTTGGCATAAGCGCCTTTCTTTGAATCTGTCTTCCCCGGCGGGCTTGGGAGGGCTTTATGTTAACGCGCATTCGAAAGGCGCTCGACGATATCGAGCGCAAGGATACCGTTCGTATCCTTTTTTCCTGTGAGTCGGGCAGCCGCGCCTGGGGATTTTCGTCTCCGGAAAGCGACTTCGACGTGCGGTTCCTCTATGTCCACCCGGAAGCCCGGTATTCCTCCCTCACTCCTGTCCATTGCAGGGATGTCATCGAGCGTCCCATCGAGGACCGGCTCGATATCGGCGGATGGGATCTCGGTAAAGCGCTCCGGCTCTTCTGTGTATCCAACCCACCGCTTCTGGAGTGGCTGCATTCTCCGGTTGTATATCTCGACCGCTTCGGAGCGGCCGGGGAAATCCGTTCGTTCATCCCCGAATACTTTTCCCCGGAGGTTTGTCGTCGTCATTATCTCCGCATGGCGGTCCGAAATATCCGCAAGTATCTGTCACGGAAGGATATTGTTCCGAAACGGTGCTTTTATATTCTCCGTCCGCTCCTGGCGGTACGCTGGCTGGATGAAGGACGCGGCCTTGTTCCGGTCCGGTTTTCGGAACTGCTCGAAGTGGCAGCGGACGACCCCGCGTTCATCAGTGCGGTCCGGGATCTTCTCCTCCACAAGCGCAGCGGTGGTGAAATGGAACAGTACCCGCTCCATCCTGCAATTTTGGGGTTCGTGGAAAGAGAAATTGTTCTGCGGCAGCAAATCGTCTTGCCGGGTAAGCCGTCGGAGCCCAATATGGGAAAGCTCAACGGGATCTTTCGGGAACTGGTTTTCCGGGCATGGCACGGGCAATGCTTTGGGTAGGAAGACCGGTCCAACTTTATGCTATTCTTCCGCACCGGATTCCCTGCCCGCTTCCGGAATTGCCGCCTGACAGCACGTACGGATCGTAAGGAGAAGAATCGCTTTTGCTGGTTTTTCAACCCGACGCCCCTCTGTTGAGGTTTTCCCGGACATGCATAATGTAACGTGTCCAAATGGAAATGGGCGCAGAATAGCTGAGGGCCGGGGCGGCCTGGAGGGTTGTGTATATCAATGTGAAACGGAATTGGTATGAGATGGGGAAATCAGGCGGGACAATAAAAACCTTTTGACCACACACGGCCCATTTGGTATCCTATATACACGTAAAAAAAACACATTCCGTTTGCCGGGGAGGTTCACGACTCATGAAAGCCGCCTGTTTCCGTGTTGCGCTTGTCCTGACTCTCTGCTTTGGATTCGCCGGGACCGCTCTCGCAGGGAGCTGGATTCGGGTTAACCAGCTTGGCTATCTTCCCCGTTCCATCAAGAATGCGGTGTTTGTCAGCACGGACCAGGCGAAGGTGTCGTCTTTCGAGCTGCGCGACGCGCTCACCGACGAAGTGGTATTCACCTCGAAGCGGATGAAGGCCTACGGCGCGTGGGGGGCTTTCTCCAATGCGTACCGCCTGGATTTTTCAGCCTTCGAAAAGAAGGGTGCGTTTTACATCCGCGCCGGGGAGGTCCGCTCACCTCATTTCCGTATCGCCGAGGACGCGTATGACGGCGCCGCGGACTTTCTCCTCCGCTACATGCGTCAGCAGCGCTGCGGCTACAATCCCTGCCTGAAGGACTCCTGCCACACCCATGACGGGTTCATCATCTATCATCCCACGCTCGACTCCACCCGCATCGATGTCACCGGAGGATGGCACGACGCCACCGACTATCTCCAGTACACCGCTACCTCGGCCACCGCTGTGTACCAGTTGCTGCTGGCCTACGAGCGGAATCCAAAAGCGTTCGGCGACTCCTATGACCGGGACGGCAATCCCGGCCCGAACGGCATTCCCGACGTCCTCGACGAGGCCCGCTGGGGCCTGGCCTGGCTGGTGAAGATGAATCCGGAGAAGGGTGTGATGTTCAACCAGATCGCCGACGACCGCGACCATATCGGTCTCCGTCTTCCGGTCGGCGACACCGCTGATTACGGCCGGGGGAAGGAGCGCCCGGTATACTTCTGCACCGGAAAGCCTCAGGGGCTGTTCGGGTACAGGAACCGGGCCACCGGTATTGCCTCGACGGCGGGTAAATTCGCCTCGGCCTTCGCCCTCGGGGCGCGTGTCCTCCGGGAGTACAAGCCCGACTTCGCCCGGTGCCTGGAAGAGAAGGCGGTCGATGCCTACGAGTTCGGCAAGGCCAACCCCGGAGTCTGCCAGACCGCGCCCGGAACCGCGCCCTACTTCTACGAAGAGGACAACTGGACCGACGACATGGAACTGGCCGCCTGGGAGGTCGCCGCGCTCACCGGTGATGCCGCTGTCCGGAAGGAAGCCGCCGATTACGGGCGCCGGGAGCCGACGACCCCCTGGATGGGTGCGGAAACGGCCCGGCATTACCAGTGGTATCCCTTCACGAGCATGGGACACGCCCGTCTCGCCGAAGCGAGTGACAAGGAATTCATCGGATACCTGAAAAGCGGAATCCATAACGTGTATCAGCGCGGGAAAGACACCCCGTTCCTTTTCGGGGTTCCCTTTGTCTGGTGTTCCAATAATCTCGTTTCCGCGCTCCTCACCCAGTGCCGTCGCTACGAGGAAGCCACTGGCGACCGCACCTACGCCGAAATGGAAGCCGCGCTGCGCGACTGGCTGTTCGGCTGCAATCCCTGGGGAACGGGCATGGTGGTCGGTCTTCCCGCGTGGGGCGACACACCGGTCGACCCCCATTCCTCGCTCTGGGTGACTTCCGGAATCACGCTGGACGGTGGTCTGGTGGATGGTCCGGTGTACGGTTCGGTATTCAAAAACCTGAAATGGATGGAACTGAAGGACGGGGACGAATATGCCTCCTTCCAGTCCGACCTGGCGGTCTACCACGACGATTACGGCGATTACTCCACCAACGAGCCGACCATGGACGGGACGGCAACCCTCATCCCGTACCTTTCCGCCCTGCAGGCGCTCGGCGCGGAGCAGAAGACCCGCGGGAATTTCGTCATGAGCTACGGCGGCATCGTCCGCACCGACCCGACGAAGAAGGAAATCAACCTGGTTTTCACCGCGGATACCAATGTCGATGGTTACGAGACCATTCGCGCGGTCCTGAAGAAGCACAATGCCAAAGGCGGGTTCTTCTTCACCGGGAATTTTTACCGTAAGCCGGAATTCGCCCACATGGTCCGGGGGCTCCGGGAGGACGGCCACTATCTCGGTGCGCACTCCGATCACCATCTGCTCTACGCTCCCTGGGAAAACAGGGATTCCACGCTGGTCACCAGAGAGGAGTTCCTCGCCGACCTGCGGGGGAACTACGCCGAAATGGCCAAACACGGCATCACCCGGGCGGATGCGCCATATTTCCTCCCGCCCTACGAGTGGTACAACCACGACCAGAGCGAATGGTGCCGCGAATACGGGCTTGCCATGGTTAACTTTTCGCCGGGAACCTCCTCCAACCAGGACTGGACCGTGCCCATCCCCGGCGCCATGTACTATTCCAGCGAGGAACTCTACAACCGCATTCTCGACTATGAAGCCAACAACGAAATGAATCTTTACAGTGAAGGTGCTCTCCCCGGCCTGAACGGGTTCATTCTGCTCATCCATTTCGGTACCGACCCGAGGCGCACCGACAAGCTCTACAACAGACTGGACGATCTCATGACCGAACTGGAAAAGCGGGGCTACCGGTTCACCTCGCTTGCGGAGACGATCCGGTAGGCAAAGCAAAAGATGTCTCACGCAAAGTTCGCCAAGGACACAAAGTAAAAACGGAGAAGAAAGTACGTTGTTGCGGTTCGCAGTCGCATAACGCCAGTCATTGAATTGGGCTTACTTCTCACGTTTTATGTCCCCTCTTAGTAAACTTTGCGAGAAAAATCATTCTTACGGAAGGAGCATTTCATGTCCACGGGAATACCATCCTGCCGCCGCACCTTCTGTAAAACCCTCGCACTCTCCGGATTCGCTTTTTCGGGAGTGCAGGGATTCGTCCATGCACAGGGGACCGGGAAAGCGAAAGTGAAGCACTGGGACGTGATTGTGCTCGGGGGAGGTCCCGGCGGCGTTCCGGCGGCGGTGGCGGCGGCCCGCAACGGGGCGCGGGTCCTGCTGGTGGAACGTTACGGCTTCCTCGGGGGCATGGCCACCGCAGCACTGGTGCTGCCGTACATGAAATTCTTCACCGGAGGAGAATTCATCGTGCGGGGACTTTTCGAGGAGTTCCTCGATCGCATGGAGGAGCACGGCGCGATCCGTAATCTCTTCTCCATCGGCGGACAGCCCACCCGGACCTGTTACGACGACGAAGCCATGAAGCTGCTCCTGGACCGGTTTGTCCTCGATTCCGGGGCGGAACTGCTCCTCCATACCTCGGCGGTGGGGGTTTACCGCGAAGGAAAGACCCTCCGTGCGGTGAAGGTATTTCACAAGGGTGGGATCGAAGACCTGAGCGCGGACGTGTTCATCGATTCAACCGGCGACGGCGACATCGCGGCCTGGGCCGGGGCACGGGTGGAGGTCGGCCGGGACGCGCCGGACCACGCCTGCCAGCCCATGACCACCTGCTTCCGCATGGCCGGGGTGGACATGTCCCGTGTCCCCGAAAACGGAGAAATAAACCGTCTCTACGACGAGGCCAAAGCCCGGGGTGAGGTGAAAAACCCCCGGGAAAACGTCCTCAAGTTCCTCACCGTGCACGAGGATGTCATGCACTTCAACACCACGCGGGTAGTGGGGGAGTCGGCCCTGGACGGCTGGTCCATGACACGCGCTGAGCTGGAGGGGCGCCGTCAGGTGGACGACATGGTCCACTTCCTCCGGGCGAAGGTCCCGGGCTTCGAACGCGCCTATCTCCAGAAGGTCGCGCCCCAGATCGGAGTCCGGGAATCACGGCGGGTCATGGGCTCTTATGTCCTGACCGAAGAGAATGTCATCGAGGGCCGCAAGTTCGAGGATGGGGTGGCCTGCTGTTCATACGAAATCGACATCCATAACCCAACCGGAACCGGTACCCGCTTGGTATACCTGAAGGACGGCGTTTATTACCAGATTCCCTTCCGCTGCCTGCTGCCGGAGGGGACGGACAACCTCATCGTGGCGAGCCGCTGTGTCTCCTCCACCCATGAGGCCCATTCCTCCCTTCGTATCATGCCCACGGTATGGGCTGTGGGCCAGGCGGCCGGGACAGCCGCGGCGCTCTCGGTCAGGGGCGGAATACGGCCCGGCGCGGTGGATACTGCGGAACTGCGGAAGACGCTTCTGGAACAGAAGGCGTATATTTAAAAGGAGCCGGGAGCAGGGAGACAGGATTCGGAATATATACTGACTATATTCTCGCGAAGTTCGCAAAAGACGCAAAGAAAAGACAAACGGAAAGCGGAAGTGGATCGGGCAAAGGCCTGTTCCGGTTGGACCTTAACCCCGTTCGTTCCGTTGATGGTCAATTATCAAAGCAGTCCGGACGGCCGGTTGCGCCGGACAATGATGACAGCACAGGGAGCAGACATGCGTATGCAGAAAGAATCAGACCGTCGTTTCTTCTTCAAAACTCTCGCCCTTTCCGGGTTGGCCTTCTCGGGGATCCCGGGATTCGCCGTCGCACAGGGAACCGGGAAAGCGAAAGTGAAACACTGGGACGTGATCGTGCTCGGGGGAGGCCCCGGCGGCGTTCCGGCGGCGGTGGCGGCGGCCCGCAACGGGGCGCGGGTCCTGCTGGTGGAGCGTTACGGCTTCCTCGGGGGCATGGCCACCGCAGCGCTGGTGCTGCCCTACATGAAATATTCCGCGGGCGGGAAATTTATTATCAGGGGGCTCTTCGAGGAGTTCCTCGACCGCATGGAGGAGCACGGCGCGATCAAGAAGATGTACCCGACCAGGGAAGAACTCATCCGTCTCAACACCTTCACCACCGATCTGGAAGACCGTGCCCATTTCGATGACGAGCCCATGAAACATATTCTGGACCGGTTTGTCCTCGATTCCGGGGCTGAACTGCTTCTCCACGCTTCGGCGGTGGGTGTTCTCAAGGAAGGCGCGGATATCCGGGCGGTGAAGGTGTTCCATAAGGGCGGGATCGAGGACCTGAGCGCGGACGTGTTCATCGATTCCACCGGCGACGGCGACATCGCGGCCTGGGCCGGGGCGAAGGTGGAAATCGGACGTGGCGCTCCCGACAACGCCTGCCAGCCCATGACCACTTCCTTCCGCATGGCCGGGGTGGACATGAAGCGCATCCCGACCGGCAAGGAGGTCAACCGTCTTTTCGACGAGGCCAAAAAGCGCGGCGAGCTGAAGAACCCCCGGGAAAACATCCTCAAGTTCTTCACGGTTCATGACGATGTCATGCACTTCAACAGCACCCGTGTGGTGGGGGAGTCGGCTCTCGACGGCTGGTCCATGACCCGCGCCGAAATCGAGGGACGTCGGCAGGTGGACGAACTGGCCCATTTCCTGGTGAAGAATGTCGCCGGATTCGAGAAGGCCTATCTCCAGAAATCGGGCGCCCAGATCGGCATTCGCGAAAGCCGCCGTGTCCTCGGAAAGTACGAGTTGAACGCCAATGACGTGGTCGAGGGCCACAAGTTCGATGACGGCGTGGCCTGCGGTTCATATGCCATCGACATCCACAACCCGACCGGCACGGGGACGCACATGGTCTACCTGAAGGAGGGGATATACTACGGCATTCCCTACCGCTGCCTCCTCCCGCTCGGCATCGACAACCTTATCGTGGCGAGCCGCTGCATCTCCGCTTCCCATGAGGCCAATTCCTCCCTGCGGGTCATGCCCACGGTCTGGGCCATCGGGCAGGCGGGAGGTACCGCCGCGGCGTTGGCGATCAGGGGTAATATAAAACCCGGCGCGGTGAACTCCGCTGAACTGCGGAAGGTGCTTACGGAGCAGAAAGCGGTGGTGTGAGAATCAGGGTGTAGAAGTCAGAGCACGGTCGGACCATAACAAAAACCCGGACGGGAACCATTCCAGTCCGGGTTTTTGCAATCCGGTTTTCTGCTATCTCATCAGCAGCATCTTTGCCGCTTCCTCCCGTCCGGCGGTACGGATACGGCAGAAGTATACTCCGCTGGCGGCGTTCCGGGCGTTCCAGCGCACCGTGTAAATTCCGGCGGCATGGTAGCTTTCGGCCAGGTCGGCGACCTTCCGGCCGAGGATATCGTACACAGCCAGGCTGATCACGCCGTCCGAGGGAACCGTGTAGCTGATTGAGGTCTCCGGGTTGAAGGGGTTCGGGTGAACGGCGAGGAGGCGGAGCGCCGTTGGCGCTGCTTCGTCCTGCTCGTCGACCCCGGTGGGGAGAATGCCGGGGAGCTCGCGGCCCGCGGCGAGGGTGTTTCCGTTGGCATCGGCAAGATAGATGTTCACCCAGTCGGGACGGCTTGGAATATCGCCCTTTCCCACCAGCTCGATCCATCGTTCATCCGTAAGCCGTTCAAAATCCGAGGTGACCTTTTCATAGTAGGACATCACCGGACCGACATACGCCATCGGCTGGAATCCGTCGGAAGGCGAATCGGTCAGGAACACCCCGAGGTTAACCTGTCCCGTGCCCACGTGGAGCACGTGTCCCACCACGTTACCGCCTGCGTCGGTGGGTTGGGTGTGGACGTCGGCGATGACGAATTCCGGGCGGGGCGGATCGGTCTGTTCATAAAAGAGATCGGCGTACCACCCGGAGAAGGGCGGCGAACCGCTCCCCATTTCCTGGAACAGCATGCGCCCGAGGAAGTCCCGCTCTTCCGCGCTGAAAGGCTCCCGGGCCAGTTCCTTCTTTGCGAGCGTCTCCAGTCTCAGCATGGTGTCCCGCAAGCGGGGGAAATAAGCCCTGATGCGTGAAAGACGCCAGGAATTCCCCGGAAAAGCGGAAAAATACGTTCCCGCGTTGTCGGCGAAGATCGCCACCCTCCTGTAGAAATCCGGGTACGGCTCGATATAGGAATGGGGGTAGGAACAGGCAGTCCCCCCGGTGTATGACTGTTTGGCGTAGAGCAGGTTGTCGTGACGGAGCTGGCTCCAGGAGGCGAGCTGGGTGTTGAGCTTTTCCTGACGCCAGGCTGCGGTGCGCATGAAATAGGGGAACTTCGACTGGTCCTCTGGCGGGTTCAGTTCACGGATGGCGGCCAGCCAGGTGTTGTAGAGCGACGCTTCCCAGAAATCCTCGTCATAGGCGTCGGTCAGGTACCGCAGGCCGGAAAGCTGCGACGCATAATGATACCGGTCGAGCTCTTCCTTCAGGAGCGGCAGGGCGTCATCATTCCCCAGCACGAACATGGCGTCCAGCGGGTCCGGCATGGGCCGCCAGACCTTCTGTCCGTTGTGGATGATCCGGTCATATACGACATTGGAGAAGATGTATGAGTCGAGAATGAACTTCTGTCCCATGAGCCGGAAGGACACGGGGAGGGGATCCGGTTTTTCGGCAAAGGGATCCATGATGAAGAAGTCTGAAAGGATGCGCTGCCCCGCTTCCGGCGTGGATCGGAGCGCCGCCTGGAACGCGTCGAAGGCCGCGTCGTCCAGCAGGGCGTCCGCCCCGGCGAGATTCTGACTTGTGATCACTCCGGCCAGTTCGGAGGGGGTCAGGTTGTCACTCTCCCCCACCATGAATGTTATAACCCGGTCGTTTTCCTCCAGGAGCCCGCGCTCTCCGGAAAGATCCATCAGTTCATTGAGAAGCACGGCGCCCATGCTCATCCGCCGGAGGTCATCCCGTGTCCATGGCGCCTGGCTGAACGCGGGAGGCTCGGTGAGGAGAAAGTCGGTTCGGCCGAGCCACATCATGCACTTGAAGTAAGGCCCCAACTCGTTCACCACTTCCGGATTGGCATAGTGACCCCGGACGGTGAACTGGCTGAAATCGAGCTGACGCACATGATCCGAAAACAGGGGCATCGAGATCATCTGTTCGGCCTGGATGGCGTCCCAGACCGTTCTGACCATCCCGGAACTGGCGAGTTGCGGCTCGAACAGGTTTCCCGCCAGAAGCGAACGGGCGATGGTCACATACAAATCTACGTCGGCAAGGGATTCCCGCATGGCCGGATTCGACCCATACCGGGCTTCCAGATCGGGAAAAGACACTGTGAGCCCGTCGAGAAACCGGACCAGGTTCGGGCGCATGATCTCCGTTTCCAGGTCCCGGAGAATACGGTCATAGGAATCGTGGAGTGCGTGGAGAACAGCGTCGGTGGAGAGAAACACCGGGAGGTCCTTGCTGTAGATATCGTGCAACGCCTGGCCCATATGCGGGAAACTCAATCGTTGGGTCACCACGAATCCTTTACGGAGGAGAAGATTCTTTTCCGCATCGGTGAGTTTGTACTTGATCTCGACCGAGTCGAGCCAGGCTGCGCTGCCCGGCAGCACTTGTGATGAACTCTTGAAGTAGGGTGTTTGGGGCGCATGACGGGAGAGCAGCGTCCCGCTCGGAAGATCGGTATTAGCGCGAAGGAAAGAGGCGTATTCCTCCGCGCTGAAGGAGGACTGGGCCGAAGCGGGTGGCCCTGCGACGATCAGCACGGCGACAAGGATGAGGAACGCTGCCTTCATAGCGGACTCCATTCTGGCAGGTGAACATGCCGGGGGTGGATTACGGCTTCCGGAAGGGGCTGCGGCCACAAAGCGCGGCCCGGAACCATATAGTATAAAGATACATGGAATTCGGCGTTTATCAAGCCTCTATTTCTCGAATAAGGCTGCGTATCCTACTCAAGTAAATGCAAAAAAAGTGCCTGAATGTCGCATGTGACGTATGTCGTTTCCGGGTCGAAATATACGGCGCCAGAATTTGCGTCGGGATAACGGGAAAGTATACCGGAATCGACTGAATTGTCGAATGACTTCGACCGTTTCGTCTATGCAGGCTGCGTTTGTCCGGTTTGATTGCCGTGCACTGTACTCCGTTACCATGCAGGTCAACGGCCGGACCGTACTTTTCCTTTGTGCAAATTTGCCGTGGATGTTACATTTCGAACATGTTTGCGGTTCCCGCGTTGCTCAAGTGAGAAATCTGCTCAATGATAGGGGAGATGTTCCATGACCGTATTTACACGACGCCGCTTTATTGCCGCAGCCGTCTGCGGTGGAGCGCTTGCATCATCCGCCGGAGCCGCACCTGCTGCCGCGAAGACACATCTCAAGCCCATCCGGGGGAGTTGGTTCGAGTTTCAGCATCACAATCAGGCCGAGGGAGTCTACTGGAATCCCGCCTGCGCCGGATTCTCCGCCCGTCAATGGGATGCCAAGATCAAGGAGATGGCGGACCTCGGTCTGGAATATCATGTGCTCATGTGCTCGGCCCTTTTCTTCAAGGCATTCTATGACACGGATATTTTCCCGAAGTTCGAACTGGCCTGCCCCGATCCCATCGAGGCGGTGCTTTCCGCCGCCGACAAGTATGGCGTCAAGTTCTTCATGGCCGGTGGGTTTTACGGCAAGTGGGATGACGGCGGCATCGTTTCCGACCCCGAGGCGGCGAAAAAGCGTCTGCAGGCCATCGAGGAACTGACCGCGAAGTACGGCGATCATCGGTCCTTCCATGGTTGGTACTGGCCCAACGAGGCGTTTATCAATCCCTACTATCAGGAAGAGTTCATAACGTATGTAAACCAATGCT
>JAWLHT010000139.1:0-13298 GCA_041690195.1 Candidatus Latescibacterota bacterium | reverse complement strand
TCCGCCATAAGCTCCAGTATGCCCCGGTTTGCCCTCTTCATCCCCGGGGTGGATGATCCCTCCATGATCACTCCACCCTCAGATTTCTCTCCACCCCCCTCTTCTCCATCATCATCGTGTACCACTCCCGGTCAAATGTTGCCGCCGGATTCAGCAGGGTAAGCGGCTTGTCCGTGAGGAGCAGAACCGCGGTGCGGAAATCTCCGATACGCCGGACCGCGCCCCAGGGCATGCGGCCCAGGAGGTCGGCGTCACAGCCCGGGTCCACGCGGTCGAGGTCCACGACCACTTCATCCGCCTGCCCCGAAACAGCACAGGCCAGGGCTGACGGGATTCCGCATTTCCCGAGCCCGATTACCCGGAGCGCCGATCCGGGGTGCTCGCGTTTTATCCAGGCGATGGCGGTGATGATATCCTGGACCGCGTGCAGGGTGTTGTCCCGGTTGTATGCGGCGGACCAGCGGAAGGAGTCGAAGGTCTTCCGGGGAATGGCGAGCTCTCCCGAGGCGAAGCCCCGAACCCGGAACACCCGGTAACCGTCCCCGCTCAGCTCATGGGCGAGAGAGGCGCGGGCCGGAATGTTGCCCGGCAAGTCGGGATTCACCAGGAGAATATGGCCCTTGGCCCGTTGCGGCGACCAGACTTCCATGGTGAAGCGGTCTCCCTTTCCCGCGCGGCCGAGCGCAAGCGTGGAAACGGTCACATCGTTGCCGGATTGCTGTTCTCCGGAGGGCAGGGGAACTGCGGTCAGCGTTTCCGGCGCGGGGACCTCGGCAGCAAGAACCAGCGCCAGCTTTTCCCGGAATGTTCTCACGAAGGCGCCGCGGCCCGACGGGTTCTCGGGGAGCAGGGCTTCGTACTCCCGCCCGGACATCTCCTTCCAGGCGGCGATAATTTCCGGGGCGGATCTGGCGCTCTCCGGGAGCATACGGTCCGGGAAGACCCGCAGGTCGCCGAGGGCCTTTACCTCACGGGAAACCGGGACCGGCCCGGTTACCGGCGCAATCCCGTTTTTGAGATGCGTACAGAACCACTCGTAGACCGCGGCGCGGGTGTCGGCATTATAGTTGTGCCCGGCATTTACCTGTACGCTCTTCACCATGTCTCCGGCGTCATATAAGTCGTAGTACTTCCGGATCATGGGGTATTCCCGGGACGGGGCCCGATTGGTCCAGGGGTCTTCCGTGGCGGACATGAGGAGGAGCGGTTTGGGGGCGAAGGCCGCGGCGAGTTCGAGGGTGGATGTCTCCAGCCAGAGCCCGTCGAAGTTCTCGCACCGGCAACCGGGATGTTTGACCGCGCCGATGATGTTCACCGGGGCGGCAACGTTGATGCGGTCGTCGGCGGTCATGAGCAGGAGGGTCTGGGTGGCCCCGCCGGATGCGCCGGTGGCCCCGATGCGGTCCTTATCCACCTCGGGGAGACCGGTCAGGAAATCCACTCCCCGGATGGCGTTCCAGAGCTGGAGCCCGCCCAGGCTGAACCCGTAGAGGGCGGCGTCCGGAAAATCGAAGCCGGCGGCATACACCCTCGGGTCCATGGGCAGGGGCTCGTCCGCCCTCACCGATACCGGGTGCATGTAGGAGACATGGGGGAACTGCATGGAGTCGCCGAACCCGATCATGTCGATGGAGAGAACCACGAAACCCATCCGGGCGAAATCGATGCACCGCGCGGGGATGGAGCAGTCCTCGCCGTTGACCAGTCGGCCCTCCCGCCAGTGCCCGTGGGGACAGATCACCGCCGGGAAGGGGCCCTTCCCTTCCGAGGGGCGGTACAGGCTCCCCGTGGCGAGGAACCCGGGCAGGCTCTCGAAGTACACTTTGGATATGGTGAATCCATCGCCCTTCCGCTCATCGAAAACATGAGCGTTCAGCGGCGTCCGGGGAGGTTCGGGCCACAGGCCGGCCCGGAGGAGGACCATTTCCCGGATGCGTTTGCGGCGGGCTTCCCATTCCGCCCGCGACCGTACCTCCGGGATGCGCAGGACGAAATGATCGGCGTCGATGAGCGACGCAGCCCGGGTATCGGCCGCGGGGAGCCCCTGGGCCGACCCGGTCCGGACAGGGAGAAGAACGAACTGGACGGCAAGGGCGAGGATGAGACCTCTACGGGTGATCATGGGTATCCTCCGGCGTGTTCTCCGGTTCTTTGCGGCGGCTGCGGGAACCGCCGTCCCCTTTCTCTTTTCCCGAAATCTATGCATTCGCGGACCGAGTGTCAAGCCACCGCTCGGGGTTCCCGGAAACACGGGAAAACGGCCCTGAAGAAAGTTTGCAATGCACTGCCGAAAAGCCGGTTGCCCATTGGTCGCCCCTCTTTCGCGAACATATCCCGGCCTCCCATATTCCCTCTTGCGTTCACCCGCTCATGTACATATTCTTACAGTACACCGTATGCGGGCGCAACGGCTGAAACATTGCCGGTGCACATACCTTTCAGAGGAGGAACCAGTCCATGTCCGAACGTTCGCATTCCCGCCGCACCTTTCTGAAATCCGCCGCCTCCTCCGCCGGTGCGCTCGGATTGGGCGGGCTCATACCTTCCAGGGTTCTCGGCGCCAACGACCGGGTCAATTTCGGCATGATCGGGGTCGGCGGCATGGGTACCGGTCACCTGCGGAGCCTTCTCAACCGTGCCGATGACGATAACATCACGGTCGGCGCGGTGTGCGACGTTTTCAAGCGGCGGGTGAGCAATGCGGAGAAGCTTTGCCGCGACGCCGGTCACAACGCGGCCGGGACCATGGATTTCCGCGAGGTCCTGGACAACAAGGACATCGACGCCGTTCTCATCGCCACGCCCGACCATTGGCATTCCAAGCTCTGCATCGACGCCATGGACGCCGGGAAGCATGTATACTGCGAGAAGCCCCTGACCCTGACCTGCGAGCAGGCCATCGAGGTCCGGAACGCCGTACGGAAGTACAAGAAGGTGCTCCAGGTCGGCCCTCAGCGCACCGCCCAGGCCAAGTACTGGAACGCCCAGGAGTATATCCGCAACGACCGCATCGGCAAGGTCACCTGGGCCCAGGGAAGCTGGAACCGCAACAACCGGGGCGGTGATGTCTTCGGCACCTCCAGCAACCGGGACGACCCGGTCGGACCCCATGCCACCGGCGAGGACTACATCGACTGGAACATGTGGCTCGGAACCAAGTGGAACCTGGCCCCCCGGGTTCCCTGGAGCCCGAACCGGTTCTTCTATTTCCGGGGATACTGGGACTACAACGGCGGCGTGGCCACCGACCTCCTCTACCATTTCCTCGCGCCGCTGCTCCTTGCCATCGCGGGCGAGAACGGTGAGTACCCCCATCGGGTGAGCGCCGGGGGCGGGCTCTTCGACAATGCCGACGGCCGAGAAGTCCCCGATGTCTTCATGATGACCGTGGACTACCCGAGCAAGTTCTCCGTCTACCTGGAGAGCGTGCTCACCAACGAGTTCACCCGCCCGACCCGCATCTACGGGCGGTACGGCACCATGGAGTTCACCGAGGACACCTCCCACATGGTCATGACCCCGACCGGGACCTACCGGGACAAGTTCCACGAGATGAACGGCGGATACGACCGCATCATCGCCCCGCCCACCGGCAACTACCGGGACATGGAGGGGAACTTCATCGACGTCATCCGTCAGGGCGGCAAGCTCAACTGCAACGTTGACCTAGGAGCCACCACCATGGTCGCCATTAAGATGGCCGTGGAAGCTTATCGTCAGAGCAAAACCTTCCTCTGGGATCCCCAGAAGGAGAAGATGGTTACGGCATAAAGACAAACAACGTCCAATGTCCGGGGCCCAAGCAAAAGGCGGAACTGTGTGTTTCTTTCGGCTGACGTGCCGGGCGCGGCAAACCGGAGGCAGAAAGGCGCTCCCGAAAGGGGGCGCCTTCTTTTCATACACTCACCGGTCATTTTCCGCAAGCGGCTACAGGGCGCGGAGATTGGCTCCGGTTTTCATACAAGGGATTCGTATCCACGGATAGAAAGCACCCATCCCGCCCCGTGAGCCTTATACCACTTTCGGACTGAAAGTGAAACACAGGCGAGGTTGCACCGGGTGAGCCGCCACCCTCTCGATCCCTCATGCGTGTAAACATAAGCCAGTAATAGTAACCGGGTGTCTTGCGGAGCAGGCCGGGAAATCATGGCTTCGGTCCGAACCGGCTCCGCACCCACTCCGCCATGAATTCCGCCACCCCCGGAAGCAGTTCGCCCTTTTCGTAAAATTCCCCGTTGGTGTAGGCGTGGTCGGCTCCCGGGACAATCCTGACCGTCGCATCGACACACGATCCCCCGGCGAGGGCGTGCAGGAGCGGGGGACGGTGTTGGGCGACCCGGACGTGATCGTCCTTCTCCCCAAAAAGGACGAGGAGCGGGCAGACAACGTTTCGCATATCATCCGAGGGATTGTGCACGAGAAAATCCCTCCCCTGGGGGCTCTCGTATTCGTCCAGCCGGTCCTGAACCACTTGTGCCCGTAATTTCTCCTCGCTCCCGAATTCTTTCAGATACTCCGCCATCCGTTCTTTCGGCATGTTTCCCAACTGTACGGTCAGGATACGATCCCATGCCGCCCGGACGCTGTCGAGCCCCGCGCCGGCGCGGATGCTCTCCGCGGCCATACGGATGATCCGCCGTCCCTCTTTCACCGCCGCCGAGTCGGACTGGTCCGGCCCGGCGCGGTAGATGCCCGGCATGGACCCCGCCTGATCGAGAAGGACCTCCTCACCGGTGATGTAGGGCCCGGAGATGATCATGACGAAGTCAACGTCGGCGGTATCCTTTGCCGCGGTCATTCCGGCGATGATGGCTCCGCCGCTGTGGCCGCAGAGGCCGACCGCCCCGACCCCGGAGCGTGACCGGAGCAGCCGCATGGCCGCCAAGGCGTCATTGCATCGGTCCGCGAAGCTCGCCCGGATTTCGCTCTCCCCGCCGGAACCGCCGGTCCCCCGGTCGTCGAACCGAAGCACCGCGATACCCCGGGACGCCATACGGTCGGAAATGAACTTCGCCATCTTCAGTTTGCCAAAGGTCCAATCCCTGTCCTGCTGCCCATCACCGCTGAGGAGAACCGCCGCCGGGTGCGGACCGGGTCCGGCCGGGAGAGCGAGCGTACCCGCCAGGGTCACCGCACCATTGCGGAAGGTCACCGCCTCCTCCCGGACCGCGACCGGTTTCCCGGTCTGTGCGAAGGCATGCGTTGCGAGGAGAAAGAGGATGATTCCGATGCAGGTTCGGTGAACGGTGTACATGACGCCTCCCTGGTGTGCATTGAAACTGCAGTGCCTGAGTGCCAAAGTGCCGGAGCGAAAGAATACGTCCTCCCGCATCTCATCTTCAGAGGTGGCCGCTTGGTCATCTCCGATTGATTGAGTCTATTCCATCATTATTGTTCGTGCTTTTCGTGTCTTTCGTGGTTCCATTCTTTGCTTCGTTATTTATATGAAGTGCAGTGCCCGAGTGCCAAAGCAGGAACGCTTTCTCCTCGTATTTCTTTCTTCAGAGATGGCCGCCCCGGTCACTTCCGGTTTCCTGTTAAAGCGCGAACTTCTTCCGGTAACTGTCAATCGCCTTTTCCAGGTCGGCGGGATTCTCCAGAAAGGGAACATGGCCGACATCGCTCCCCCACCGCATCATATTCGGGAAATGCACTCCCTTATGGTGTTCCGGGCCGACTCCCCAGTCGGTTTTCCCGTAAAAGAAGAGCACCGGCATGGTCATCCCGGGAGCATCCCGACGGTAATCCTCCCAGTAGTCACGCACGGCCAGAGCGTTGTTCTCCTGGTCCTTGTTCCAATCGGGAATGTCATTGAAAGAAGCGTCCATGACCTTCTTGTTCTCCAGCGACGCGTACTGCATCTTCCAGAAGAGATTTTTCTCTCTCATCCGGTTCATGACGGAGGACCAACGCTCCAGCAGGGGGACCGTTTTGTCCGTAAACGACCCGGTGTCGGCGATGCCGAGGAACTCGCAGGCTTTGGGGATGGATTCCCCGGCGCTCGCTTCGATGCACAGGGAGCAGTTGAGCATGATCATCCCCGTGATGACCTCCGGGTGACTCCGGGCATAGCCCATCTGGAGAATTCCGCCGAAAGAGTGGCCCAGGGTAATCCACTTCCTGATTCCCAGGGCCTTCCTCACCTCCTCGAAATCCCGGACCATTCTTTCCATGGTATAGTTTCCATCTCCCGGGCTGGTGGAGCGGCACACTCCCCGTTGATCGAGATAGATCATTTGAAATCGTTTCTCCAGCATGGCTCCGGAGAACTTCTCCAGCCACCAGCTTCCCGAACCGGGCCCGCCGTGAATATAGAGGCAGGGCGTTCCGGAGCCTTTGACCGTCACGTACAGATCAACGCCATCGGAGGTTTGGACATGTTTCACTCCGCTTCCGTCCTGGCTTTGGGCGACAGCATTCGTCGCAGCAGCAAACATCACAAGCGAGAAGAGAATGTATTTGTGCATAAACGCTGTCTCCTGAAAGAACTGCCGTCTATTTTGCGGCGGCCGGGGAAACGGGTCGTTCCCCCGGCCGCGCAAGTGCCGTTCCTATTCCTCCCGCACGGTTTCCATCCCACAGGTTTTCCGTATCCACCCGGAAACGGCCTCCAGTGCAATCGGCGACATGGTTTCCTCGATTTTGATGTATTCCGCTTCCGAGCCGGTTTCGCAGGTCTGGAAAAGATGATTCAGTCCGGGCAGTACACGGGCGGTGACCCGGGTATTACCGCCGTCCCGGAGAGCCGCTTCCACCGCCGGTAGGTTTTCCTTCGCGGTAACCTGCATGTCCTTTTCCCCGTTCAGGGCGAGCACGGGGCATTTCACCCGCATGAGCGTGGCCCGGGGATCGTACTGCATGGCGTACCGCCACCAGGGACGGAGTTGTCCGGCAATCTCGCCGTCGAGCTTGTCATCCGGAAGGTTGAGCCGCTTCTTTTCGTCATCATTGAATGTGGCATGGAGCGCGCGGATCTTTTGCGACGCGGTATCGTTATCAGTGTTCTCGGCCAGGATGCCGAATAGGCCGTTGAACCAGACACGCATCACCGCGAGCGTTTCCTCATCCGCGCCCTGCGCTCCGGCTGCCTTGAGGATCTGATAGGAAACCACGTCCCCGAACTTCTGTCCCGGCCCCGCCAGCATCACCAGAAACGCCACGCCCGAGCACCGGGTGGCCGCGATGGGGCCGATCATGCCGCCTTCGCTGTGGCCGAGCAGACCGATGCGCTTCGGGTCTATTCCCTTGCGTGTCATGAGGTACTCGACTCCGGCAATGGCGTCGTCGGCAAAATCGCCGGTCGTGGCTTTGGAAAACTCGCCGGTGGAAGCCCCCACGCCCCGGTCGTCGAACCGCAGCACGGCGATTCCCTGACGGGTAAGGTGATCCGCGATGACCAGGAAGGGACGATGGGAAAACACCTCCTCGTCCCGGTTCTGCGGTCCGGAGCCGGTGAGCAGGACCACCGCCGGGAACGGCCCTTCGCCCACGGGCAGGGTCAGCGTCCCGGCCAGCTTCACCCTCGCTTTCCGGTTCTCGAATGTCACTTCCTCGTCACGATAGGGGAAGGGCTTTTTCGGGGTCTGGGGACGGTTGAAAACGGGCAGGGAATCCACCCGCTTCAGTACGAGCGGCACCGCGCCGCCCTGGAACCAGTTCCCGTCAATACTGTTGCCGTCCTCGCTGAACTTCCCGGCGTATGCGCCGGGGATGGATTGAACTTCCAAACGGAGGCTGTCGCCCTTTACCGTAACCGAGCTCACCGCGATATTCATCGCCCCCTGGTCTATGCTGTGCATGACCGCGGTGTACTCACCCTGGCTCTTTTCCGTGATTTCGAACGCGACTCGCAGCTCCACGCCGGGTACGGAAATCGTTCCCATCCATTTTCCGGCGGTACTCACCGGTGCGGCGGTGCATTCGGAAATTCCCCATCCCATGCCCAACATCAGAAAGGTCCAGAGGACCGCCACGGTGACATACAGTGTTCCCGGCTTCATTGCGCATTCTCCTTTACGGTGAGTGACCGGCCGGTGTACGGCGCGGGTTCTGTCATGTATTGTCTCCGGCCGGTTCACCCGATTGTGTCCGGAATGTGTCCGCGATCGGAACAGCCCTGGAAGGAATACGGCGGAACGAGAGTGTCTATTCACGGGTTTTCCGGGAATTCAGTTCACTGCCCTGTCCCATGGTAAAAAAAGCAATCTGTGGTGAATCGGTCTCTTCAGGCGCAGACCGGGAAATCTAACTCACCCCCCCCGGTCCCCTCTCCCGGGAGAGAGGGGATGAATCTTTGGTGGGCTTTGAGTTACATGATACTTCAAAGGTGTGACGCACGTACAGCAATCACCGGCATTCTTGCTCCCGTTCGCTTGAATCTTTTTGGTTCACTTCCGGGTTCCGCCGTTCAGGTGGACTTCGCGGAACCACCGCTCGAAGAACGCCAAATCACGCTCACGGTGGGGCGACGAAACTTTCCAGTACCCCAACAGCGAGAGCCCGGTCGCCAGAGCCAGTATGCAAAAGTTCAGAAACTCCGGCTCGTCATTGACCAGGGCAAGCACCACCCCCACGGCGCTCACTCCGGTGAGGAGCATTCCCCACAGCAGGGACCCCCGCCCCGGATAGCCGGGCAGATCGGAAACCGGCCCAAAGCCGTTTTTGATGGCGTGGACTTTCCGGCGGTAACTCAGCGCCGCAATTACGATGATGACCGTTGCGGGAACGCCGAAAACGGTGACGATGGCGACGATGGGGATCATGTCTCCCAAAAAGTAGTGCATGGCATCCTCCCTGTTGAAAAGTGTGCGGTTTACGAAGCATTACCCGGGCTTCTGATTCATATGACGCAGACTCGGCGGCGTTTATTTCAGCGAAAAGAACATTCTCTTACACAGACCCCGGCGTGTTCTCCGGCCATCCCATTTTCCTTCAAAGATGCGGGTATCGTGCTGAGTCGGCGGGAAAGGGGAATACACGAAAGACAGCAGTTACACAGATCCGGTGGCAGACCAATCCCGGCGTCCGTATTCGAAAAGCCAGGGGCACTGTCCCTTATTGCAGGGGTGGGCGGAAAAGGGAAGAGACATGCTGTACGGTGGGACGTTCAGGAGACAGAACACGGAAGGGAAAAGCAGGCGTTCGGAAAACCTGTCTGCATGGGGATGCGCGGGATGTATGGGATAAAAGATGATGAAAGACAAAGACGACGGGAATGTGGGATTTTATCCCGCACTTATCCTCTTTTATCCCACGCATCACCATTCAGACAGCCAGTACCGGCTTTCTTCACGGATTGATTCACCTTGTGAATACGCTGCTGAGCGGCCGATATCCGCGTTCGCATAATTACGGTTCGGAATTCTCACCATACACGAACGGGCGTTCCATCCCGGAGCGCCCGTTCGTCTACATTGTCCTTCCCGGCCGGCCCTATTTGAGCAGGATCATTTTCCGGGTCTCGGAGAACCCCCCGAACCGGAGGCGGTAGAAGTAGGTTCCGGAGGCGTGGCCGGATGTGTTCCAGGAAGCGAGATGCGCGCCGGAGGGATGCCGTCCCTCGGCGAGCACCGCCACGCGCTGCCCGGCGGCGTTGAAGACCTCCAGGAGGACATTTCCCGCCTTGGGGAGGGTGAATTCGATGGAGGTGGAAGGATTGAAGGGATTGGGGCGGTTCTGGAAGAGGACGAAGGCACGGGGACGGTCCTCCCGCACCGAAATGGGTTCTTCCGGGTAGTCGAAGGGCTCGTCACAGAGGTGATAGAATGGCTCAGTCCGTCCAAGGTAGTTCTGCTGAAGGTAGTAGGTCTTGAGCGGAATGCGCGGCAGGTCGGCCGGGGTGACCGCCTTTGCCCCGAAGTCTCCGGGGGCCCAGAGATAGAGGGGTATGCTGGCGGGATTGAGCACCTTGCTCAGGCCGCGCTCCCTGGCCAGATGGAAGAGGCCGAAGTTGCCCGGCTCGTGGCCGCCCATCCAGTGCCCGATAATATCCACATGGAAGGGGTTCAGGCCGAAAACCACCACGTTGGCCATGTGGTCCCACGCTTCTCCCGTAAGGCTGTTCTCATGGCCGGGCGGGTTGGGGCCCCAGAGGTCGCCGTTGCCGTCACGTCCGTAGATGCCTTCGATGACATGCAGTCCGGCTTTGAGGACGGTGTGGTTGTCAATGCAGCGGGTGGCCCAGGTCTCCATCCAGAGGCCGCCGTCGTGCGCTTCGCCCTGGGGACGGTCCCAGCGGGGAATTCCTTCGGCCACATGACGGTTATAATTATTCTGGATCACGATTTTGGCGTCGGAGTTCCGGTGCGCCTGGTCAATGGCCATGCTCTCCTCGTAGGGAGTGCAATGGGCTTGGTAGCCCTGGGCGTTCACTCCCTGGAGGTTTTTGGCGCAGAGGGAAAGCCCCATGCCGCCAGCCTTGAATTTGGCGATGTTCACCAGAAAACTGTTCCGCCCGTTTACCGGGGGAAGATAGGGGAGCCGGTTGAACCAAATCCCTTCCGGGACATCCTTCCAGTTCACCGACATCGTCCCGGGCGGGGCGCTCATGTCGCGAATGTCAGCGCCGGTCCGCGCGGCCATGTCGGTGTATCCCCGGGGTCCGAAGTCGGAGGGGCAGTTGACCTCGCGGATGAAAAACTTGCTCCCGGGCAGCCCCAGTTCCTTCATGCCCTCGATCACTCCCTCCACAAAGAAGGGATCGGTGACAATGCCCATGCCGTATTCGAGGGTAAAGCGCGGGTCATCGGTATAGCTGCACGTCAGGTTGGGCTTGACCGCAATGGACGTGGTGAGCGGCAATCCGCTCGATTTCGGATAGAACACTGAACGGGAAAATGTCAGCGCGGCATCCCGGATGTCGCCCGAGTCGGTCTTCTTCCCTACCGCGGTCCGCATCACGAACACGGCGTCCGGGTGACTTTCGATAAAGGGGTGCAGGCCGAAATATCCGGTGGTCTGGGCGCGCGCGCCGAGCACTTCCACGGTTTCGGCCACGGCTCCGCCAGCCGCGAGAGCGAATGTTTTCAGAAAAGTCCTGCGATCGGGCACTGGTCCGCTCCTCTCCCTTTACCGTTGCTGCTGCGGCCGCTCCCCGGAGCGGCGTGGTTTGCATGTAGTATAGGAGATGCGCGGACTCCGCGCCACGGTTTTTCATGCTCCCCGGAGCCGCACCACACTATAGCGCGTCCGCTTATCGCAGCGCATCCACCACCCGCTCCCGTTCCTCGCCGTAATTGACCGTCACCTTCTCCGAGCGCACCGTGCCCACATCCTTGGCAAACCAGAGGGTATACGTCTCGTGGGTGGTCGAACCGTACTCCTTCCGAACGGAGAACTTCAGGCAGTCCGGAAAGCCGCTGAGCGGGAACGATGAAACCGTTTCCCCCGGAGGGGGCAAGGGAAGAAAAAAGGTTCCGGAGAGTCTGTTCCTGCCCCCTCCGGGGTAAGGTGGCCGTAAGGCCGGAAGGGGGCTGCCTTCCGGGCTGAGACGATATCCCTCTTTCCACATAGACTCAAAACATACGAACACCATTAATTTTAAGCTCGGTTTTTGTGCCGCTCCATCTTCGCAAGAGAGCTGCCGCCGGCCTTTTGGCGGCAGAGGGTTCAGCGGCATCGGGAACGGCTCAGCACATGCTTTCCGATCGCAAACTCCCGTAGAGGTGGACAGCATCCGGTGCGCGGGCAAATATTCCCTTGCTCCGGTACGGCAAAACGTGTATGCTGAATCACTGTCGCTTTTTTGTGTTCCGGCTCTTCGTGTGGCGTCCATACGGGGAATGCCGGGGAATCGTTTTTCCGGTGCTTCGCTGTTTGCGGGCAGATGAACGTGAACGGGGCCGGAGGGGCAAAGATACAGGGAATGCAAAGGGGATAGGACTGCCCGCACCGGTCGTGCGGCGTTGAAAAACGCCGGGGCGATGCTCTTTTCTCCCGGCTCCCTGTTCTCTTTTCCCTTTGCGCTCCTTCGCGAACTCTGCGAGACGCATTGTTTTTCGTTTATATCTTTGAATTCAGTGAAGCGCCGTTTTTTTTGCAGGGGAAACAGTGTATGAATGCGAATCCGGGACTGGCAGTGTTCAGGTCCAAACTTGCAGAGCTCGCCGCCTCCATCGGGCCGGGGCTGTTTATCATCGGGTACATAATCGGGACCGGGAGCGTGACCTCCATGGCGTCTTCCGGAGCGAAATACGGCATGTCCATGACTTGGGCGCTGGGGCTTTCCTGCTTCTTTACCTACATCCTGATCGTCGGCATCAGCAGAAGCACGATTGTAACCGGCAACACCATCATATACAGCCTGAAGCAGCAGTTCGGGAAAACGGTCGCCGTTTTTATCATCATCGGACTGATGCTCACCGTG
The DNA here is from genome assembly GCA_041690195.1 of Candidatus Latescibacterota bacterium. GTDB lineage: Bacteria > Latescibacterota > Latescibacteria > Latescibacterales > Latescibacteraceae > JAWLHT01. The sequence goes on along the minus strand of JAWLHT010000139.1, from coordinate 934 downwards.
GTGACATCGATCATGGGGATCATGGGGATCGCCACGGATGTGATACGGGAGTGGACGCGGCCGCTCACCCCGGACGGCGCCGGGATTAATCCGGTGGTGTCGGCGTTTTTTCTCAATGTGATCCTCTATTACCTGCTCTGGCACGGGAACCACAATTTTTTCCTCAAGGCGATGGCGGGGATTGTCGCGCTGATGGGAATCAGTTTCGTGGTGACCATGTTCATGGTGATTCCGGAACCGGGTGAAATCGTACGGGGGCTCGTTCCCGCCATACCCGCCGGGGCAAACGCCCATCTCCTGCTGGCCGGACTGGTGGGAACGACCATGGCGTCGGTATGCATTGTAACGAGAAGCTACCTCGTGGCGGAAAAAGGGTGGGGATTGAGCGACCTGAAGACCGAGAACAAGGACGCCATCATATCGCTTGGCCTCACCTTCCTGGTGAGCGCCTCGATCATCGCCTGCGCCGCCGGGACCATGTATCCGCGCGGCATCGCTATCGAAAATGCCATCGACATGGTCAAAACCCTCGAACCGCTTGCCGGCAGGTTCGCGACCTCGATCTTCATCACCGGCATTATAGCGGCGGCGCTGTCTTCCCTGTTTCCGAGCTACTGCCTCGGTCCCTGGCTGGTGTGCGACTACCTGAACGTGCCCCGCAAGATGAACAGTCCGGCGGTCCGAATCGCCATCATCCTCGGCGCGCTGCTCTCCTTCGTGGTGCCCGTTTTCGGCGGGAGGCCGGTGGTCATTATGATCGCGTCGCAGGCGGTGAGCCCGGTGGTCATGCCACTGCTCATCGTTCTTCTGTTCATTCTGCTGAACAGCAAAAAAATGACCGGGAACTACCGCAATCCCAAGCTTCTGAACATCGGGCTGGGGGTCACCTTCATTTTCTCGCTGTTCATATCCTACTCGGCGGTTCTGGGGCTCA
>JAWLHT010000138.1:0-13375 GCA_041690195.1 Candidatus Latescibacterota bacterium | reverse complement strand
ATCATAATCCCATTTACACAAAAATTCCGACAGAACCGCGGGGTCCCTTCCGTCCGCGGCGATACCACTCCTCCTTCCATACTGCGCGCCATAAGGTATCTCCGAATGAGTCGGAGCACCCGTTTGTCTTTGACCTTCCGGGCCACCCGCGACATGAGAATGTCGTGGTTCACCCGGTCAAAGAATTTCTCCAGGTCCATGTCCACCACCCATCGCCGTCCCTCGCCCACATACGCCTGTGCCTGTCGCACCGCATGGTGAGCGCCGCGGCCCGGACGGAAGCCATAGCTCCGTTCCGAGAAATCCCGGTCAAAAAGCGGACTCATTACCTGATGCAGCGCCTGCTGGATGAGCCGGTCCAACACCGTCGGGATGCCCAGCATCCGCATCCCTTTCCCGCCCGGCTTCGGAATTTCCACCTTCCGTACCGGACTCGGCCCGTACCGTCCCTCAAGCAGGGCTTCCCTGACCTGCGGCCACACGACCCAAAGTGATGCTTCCAGATCGTCGACGGTCATGCCATCCACTCCCGCCGCTCCCCCGTTCGCCTTCACCCGTTTCCAGGCCGCCCTCATGTTCCCGCGTTCGACCACCGCTTCCATCAACTGCGTCTTCTCCGGCCCGGAGTGTTCCATCCCTGCCGTGGCCCTTGACGCGCTCGCTCTGTCCTCTCGCGGATTCCGTCCGCTACCCAACACCGCGGCTCCGGGCATCTCAGCCCCTCTGTCTGCGTCTCCTCTGGCCATCGAAAGTCCGGTCTCCTTGCCCACACTACACGTTCGGGCCTTCAGCTCGGTCGATGAGCCTACTATGCCCTCTGCTGACTTCTGCCAGCCCTTCCCGCCGCCTCTCGACGGCCGTAGCTCAGAGCAGGCCGACAGACCTCCCCGGGTATTGCGCATCCACCTTCCCGCGTATGCCCGCCGTATATACGTCCATGCGTTCCGGATAGGGTTCGGGCTTTGAAGATATACGACTTCTCACCCCGCATGACCGCCTCGTATACGGTTCCTGTGCGTCAGGCCCGCGTTTTGCCTGCGGCTTCCTTCAGATTCCATCTCGCGATGGACACCCTTGCCGTCCGGCTAACCGTTCCTCCTATCAGGCCGGTAAGGGACTTGCACCCTCAAGTGAATGCGCCCTGCCGGGCGCACATAAAAAAAGCCCTCTTCTTCAAGGGAAGAGGGCTTTCAAACCATTTTGCGCACGTTATCAGGCTTTTTCGATCTTTCCACTCCGCAAGCAACGGGTGCAGATTTTGACCCGCTTGGTACCGCCGTTAACTTTGGCGCGCACCTCGAAGAGGTTGGGACGGTACTCGCGAACATGACGGTTGTTCGCGTGAGAAACCGTATTGCCGAGCATCCGGCGCTTTCCACAAACTTCACATACTCGTGACATTATCGTTAACCCTCCTTTGAGAGCCCCATAAATTGGACATAGATGTTTAATATACTACAGATAGCAGTGATTGCAAAGCACTTTTTTATCCAACCGCACCCGGAATGAATCTCGAATGCACACATACCCCTGAACGGTGACTTCCCTTAAACGCCTGAACCCCCCAAAAAGACTCTGAAGATGCGCCGATTCTGTTCATTCTACCGCAATCAGTTCTGATGTTTACAGCACCATCAGCGAAACAAGAAATATCACCGCAATCGAAACGATCCCCTGAATCAGCGTCGCCATGGAATGCGTTTTATAGGCGAGATCGGGCCCAAGACCGGAGAACTGGCTCACCACCCAGAAATAGCTGTCATTGGCATGGGACATGACCATGCCCCCGGCGCCGGTGGCGGTGACCACGAGAGCGCGGGCCACACCCGAATCAAGTCCAAGCTGGGGGAGCAGGGGCGCGACCAGGGCCGAGGTGGTCACCAGGGCAACCGTGGTGGAACCCTGGGCTGTTTTCATCGCCGCGGCAATAATGAAGGGCAGAAATATCCCGATCTGATACTGGGAAAGGGCGCTCCCGATGAAGTCTCCGATGGCAGTGGACTTCAGCACCGCGCCGAAAGCCCCGCCCGCGCCGGTGATCATGATAATGGAGGCGGCATCCCGAAGTCCCTCCCCCACCCAGCCGTTGAGGTACTCGCCGCTCCATTTCGGAATGAGTCGAAAGGATAAAAATACCCCGAGAAGCAACGCCACGGCAGGGTCGCCAAAGAAGCCGAGGAATGTCTTCAGGCCGCCCGCCCCGAAGGGAGCCCCGGGGAAATCGGCGATGGACTTCAGGGTTATCAGAAGGATCGGGACCGTTATGGGGGCGAATGCGCGCCACACCCCGGGAGGTTCGGGCTGATCCACCGGGTCGGAAACTGGCTCGGGGCGGATGTTGTACCGTCGTCCGGCGTAGACAGCCCAGAGATAGCCGGCGATGACCGCGGGAACCGCCGCCATGAGCCCGAACAGAATGACCAACCCCAGATCCGCGCCCAGGTTTCCCGCCGCTGCGATGGGACCGGGCGTAGGCGGCACAAAAGTGTGTGTGGCGTAAAGGCCGGTGGAGAGGGCTACCGCCATGACCGTCATGGACAGACCCGACCGTGCGGCGAGAGTGCGATTGAGCGAAGAGAGAATGACGAAGCCGCTGTCGCAGAACACCGGGATGGATACCACCGCTCCGGTAACCGACATGGCCAGGGCGGATCGGGTCCGGCCCACAAGCCGGAGCACCGTGTTAGCCATGGTAACCGTGCCGCGCGACTTCTCGAGAATGGTTCCGATTATTGTCCCGGCGATGATAACGATGCCGATTGAACCGAGAATGCCTCCGAACCCTCCGCTAACCGTCCTGGTAACCGCCAGCGGATCCATCCCGGAAAGCACCCCGGTGCCGTAAGCGGCAAGGAGAAGCACCAGGAAGGCGTTCATCCGGACCCGCGAAGTCATGAAAACGATGAAACCGATGGACAGGGCGAACAGGAACAGCAGGAAAATACCGTTGGTCATGAGACGGAACCCCATGCAGGCCAAAGAGCCGTGCCTGTGCCGGGAAAACGGATGATTCCGGCCCCAAACGCATGAAGCGCGGCCGGTAGTTTATTGTTGGACGTGGCCGCAAAGCACCTGGGCGAAACGTCCGCGTCATGGAGTGCGTTATACAATTTTGCTCTGAAACTCCTTCTCCATGATGCTTTGCATACTCGAAACCACATCCGGATAGCTCTTCACGACATTCCGCTCTTCTCCCGGATCCTTTGTCAGGTCGTACAACTGCGGGCCGAGGCCCGTGTCCTTGCCCCAGACGTTCTGGAAGTAGTGCCACTGTTTGGAATGCACCGCGCCGAAGTTGCCGTAGCCGGTAACCGTGTGATCCCGCAGCTTTCCCCCTCCCATCAGATCCCACAGGTTGCCTCCATCGAATGTCAGATTCGTCTCCACTCCGAGCAGAGAGAGGAATGTCGGCACGAAATCGCGGTGGCTGGCCAGTTCGGCGATCCGTTTTCCTTTGAATGCGGGGTCCGGGTGACGGATGATGAGCGGAACCCGGGCCAGGCAGGAATTGAGGAGCTTGGCCTGCTTCTGGACACAACCCTGTTCGCCGAGGTGGGTGCCGTGGTCGGTGCTGAACGCGATAACCGTGTTATCCCAGAGGCCGAGTTTCTTCACCGTATCAATGAATCCGCCGAGACAGTGGTCGCTGAAAGTCACCTCCGCGGAGTACAGGTCGCGGATGATGGGGTAGTCTTCTTCGCGAACATCTTCCATTTCCACGCCGTATCCGAAGATATAGCGGTCAAGCGGATACTTTTTCCGGTACATCTTCTGGAAACGGGGAGGCGCATCCCAGGGCTCGTGGGGGTCGAACATATCCACAAAGAGCATGAACGGCCCATCATTACCCTTGTTGTTCCGGAGCCAGCGGGACGCCGCGGCGCAGCTCTGTGCGCAGAAATAATCTTTTTCCCCCTTCCGGTCCTTCGTATTCAGGACATACTGGATAATGCGCTCGCGAAAGTAATCGTTGAGAAGATGGGGAGGTGCGTGGTTCTCCGGATGCACCGAACCGCGGGGTCCGCTCACGAAGGGATCCGATTCCTGACCGCGGATCCATTCCCAACTCGAAAAACCCCGGTGCAGGTTCATGTCGGGTTTGAAATGGTGAAAGGTATCAACTATGAACCCGGTGGTGAATCCGGCCCTTCCAAGGATCTCGGCGAGGGTGATTTCATCCTTTTCCAGAGGTTTCCAGGGTGATTTCTGCGGCAGGAAACTCCGTCCGGTGTGCATGACCCGCCGCGCCGGAATGGTAGGAAGCCCATCGGCGAAGCAGTCTTCGAAATAGACCCCTTCTTCCGCCAAGGCATCGAGATGGGGAGTGCGAATCCGCTCGTTGCCGTTGATACCCAGGTAATCCCAGCGAAAGGTATCGCAGATGAGGACAATGAGGTTGAGCCCGTTGGGACGGGAGACTTCAATTTTTTCCGGAAGCTTCTCTTTGTTGAGCGGTCCGGTGAATTCAGGACGGGGCTCCTGCTGCTGCGAACCGGATTCCGCCGGAAGCAAGGTCCCAGCGCCGAGCCCGGTCAGAGCTCCGACGAATTTTCTCCGGCTCACGCCTCGATGCGGGTTACCATCCATACGAACATCCTCCTTTTTTCCCCATGCCGGGTAGGGGAAAGATGCCGAGCCGCCAGGGACAAGTCAAGGATAAAAGAATCATCAATCCGGGCCCGCGAACGCCTCCATAACCTTCCGTTTCGCTCCGGGGGAACGCGCTTCCGGCGGTTGAGCGGAGTTCACCCTATGCATATGGTGCATACATGTGTTATATTACATAGTTGAAAATGGAGTGTTTGGCCCCCGGATACCGATAACCGTGGGGCGCGAAGAAGCACGGGAGCATAACAATTCGACGGGTGAATCACGGCGCCAGTCTGAATCGAACAGGGTGAAAGCCCGCGCATGTTCCGGAAGTGGTGTCCCCCGGGCGTTCGGTCCTGCAGCAATCACCCAGATGAGTCTGCCACGGGCGGTCCTCTTCAGACCCCTCATCTCCGACGCACCCTTTCTTCTACTCCCGCGCATTCCCGGAATACAGGAAGGAATACCATCCCATGATCAACTGCGACCTGCATGTCCACTCCCTGCGGAGCACCTGCGGATTCCATACCCTGTTGGAAATCGTTTCCATTATGCGCGGCCAAAACATCGCCGCGTTCGCCCTTACGGATCACGGTCCGACGCTCGGGACTCCCCGGAGCCATTTTTCAGTCATGCTCCGCCGTCTGCCGGGAGTCATCGACGGCGTAAGGGTGTTCAAGGGCATCGAAGCTTCCGTGCTCACCGTGGACGGCGAACTGGACCTTCCGGAATTTGAGGGATTTCCATATGAAATCATCCTCGCCGGACTGCACCCCCATGCCGATTTCGCGGAAAGCCGGGGAGTGGCGGAAAACACCCGTGCCCTGATAAACGCCATGCGCCGCTATCCCGCGCTCCGATGCATCACCCATCCCAACTACATGTCCCTCCCGGTGGACCTGGACGAACTCACCGACGCCGCGGCGGAATACAATGTGGCCCTGGAAGTGAACAATGCCCATCTCCGCAACAAAAAGGCCCGAAACGACGGTATTCCGGGCATGCTCGAACTGATGCTGAAAAAAGACGTGCCGCTCATGGTCAATTCCGACGGCCACGTGTTCAACGAGAGGGGTGAATTTGAACAAGCGCTCGGGGTCCTCGAACCGTTTGGAATCGACCGTTTCCGTCTGGTAAACCGGACGCTGGAGAGCACACTGCGGTTCCTGGAACTGAGCGAGTAGTGGCGCCCGGGCGATTGCCGCCATCCGTCCATCGCGTTACGGAAGCCGAACCGTCAAACCCGGGGATACTCATGCATCGCGCCATCCTGTTTTCCATGCTCTGCCTTCTGACCTGTGCCTGCGCCGCCGCCCCGAAATCCCAGCTCCCGAATCAGGCGCAAATTCTGAAAATAATCGAGGACGCCCGTCAGAAGTACCGCCTCCCCTCCCTCGCTGTCGCCGTGGTCCGGGACAACCGCATTGTCTCTGTTGAGGCCGCCGGAATCCGTCACATCGACAGCGACGAAGCGGTCTCCCGTGACGACCGCTTCCACCTTGGCTCCTGCACGAAGGGGATGGTGGCGACCCTCGCCGCCATCCTGGTGGAAGAGGGCCGCATCTCCTGGGATACCAGGCCGGTCGATCTCTTCCCCGAACTCCGGGATGCCATCCATCCGGACTATCGTTCCGTTACTCTTCGGGATCTCCTGACCCACCGGGCAGGTTTGCCGCCGGTGACCTCCTGGGACGCACTCCGCGCCGCGCCGCCTTCGTTCGATCCGCCAGTCAAGCGCCGCCGCGATTACTCCATTGCGCTCCTCCGGCAGCCGCCCCATATGCCGCCCCACACGAAGTTCGAATACTCCAACGCCGGTTACGCCGTGGCGGGAGCCATGCTGGAACAGGTCGCCGGAAAGCCCTGGACCGAACTCATGCGGGAACGGGTATTCACACCCCTCGGGATGAAGCATTCCGGATTCAAGTGGCCGGTATTCGTGAACCTGCACCAGCCCTGGGGACATTACCGGGAAGACGACGCCGACCTTTCCGCCATTACCATCCAGAAGCCGGACAGCAGCCGGGTCGTTCCGGTGGTCATCGAGCCCTGCGGTGATGTCCACGCTTCGATGGAAGATTTTGCCCGGTTCGTCCGGTTCCACCTGAGAGCATACCACGGCCATAATGGGATGCTCAAATCCTCCACGGTGAGATATCTCCACGAGCCGGTAGATAACTATTATGCAATGGGATGGGCGGTGACCGGCGAAGTCCCCGGCCAAACCATTAGCCGTCATGCCGGAAGCTGTGGAAATTTCATGGCGCTCATGGCGTTCAGCCACGATCAACCGGTCGGTGTCGTGGTGGCGACCAACATCGGCGGAAGCGCCGCCGAAACGGCCTGCAACGAAGTCATGGCCGAGTTGATGCGGATGCATTCGGAGAAATAACAGTATTACCCTCCGCCCCCCCTGCCACACCCGTTTTCCGGAGATACAGCCGCGGAAATATCGGATTCGGGTATCGCCATCCTTTCCTTTCGAAAAGACTTCCCCGCAGACAGCCGTGGACCATATTGAACGGTAGGTCGATCTCCCGGCGCGTTTCCGGGTCGCCGGGGACGATCGGTCCTTCGAGGAATCCCTTGCGGATCCACCAGTCGGTTTTGATATTCAGCTTCCGGCCGAGCCACCCCCGGTTGCGTCCCACCCGGCATTGCACAAAGACCGCACCCCCCGCGTTTCCCTGCACGGTCCCGTCCGGAAGAATCGTGATCCGCACCCGCACCGTGTCCACGCCGGACTCGGCTCCGGGAACGCTGAACACCCGGGATGTCCCTTCCCAGGTTCCCACCAGCGAATCCGGCGGCGCCCAAGGCTTTTCCGCTTCCGGGGATCCGCCCCACCCGAAAAACGTCACGGTCAGGAATACTATCGTCCTCCAAAGACGGTACATGTGTTCCTCCGCATTGGGTATTGGTTCAGCCGTACCGGTGTCGACACAACCGGTTTATGATAATATAAATACAATACATGTATTAACATTACATGTCAATACTTTTTTGGAGTTACCACGATGCCGGAATCTGGGGAAATGTATCGGAAAGAGTTCTATGCAGCGGGAGAGGAAGTATTCCGCCCGATGGATGCCCGCTTCGCCCCGGCTACCCGCTCCAGGTCGGCGGGAGCGAGGAGCATCTGGCAGCCCCGGACGCCCGCGCTCACCGAGATGACCGGCCACCCAAAGGCGCTTTCATCCAGCCAGGTCGGGAAGGACTTCTTCATACCCACCGGGGAGACGCCGCCGCGGATGTATCCGGTGAGCGGCTGGACCTCCCGGAGGGAAACGAGATCCACCTTTTTGTTTCCGCTGACACGGGCCAGTTCCTTCAGATCGAGTTCGGTGTCAACCGGGATGCAGGCCACGAGGACGCCGGTTTTGTCTCCGCGCGCCACAAGGGTCTTGAACACCTGCCCCGGAGGCAGGCCGATGGACTGCGCGACATGCAGCCCGGAGAGGTCGTTCTCATCGACCTCGTACTCGCGGAGTTCGCAGGCGATGCCCTGCTTTTCCAGAAGACGGACGGCGTTGGTCTTGGGGGCTGGCTTTTTCACTGGTTCGGTCTCCGGACTGGGAGAGCGGTTTCCCGCTTACGGCGATGGAGGCCCATAGGGGAGCTTCGGGATGACATTCCTTCCCGGAGTATCGGGTGACGCGCCGAAATGTACCACACCGGAGCCGTTGATTCAAGAAAAAAACGCCGTTCAATCCCCATGTTCCCCGGATTGCCGTTCCGTCCCGGTCCAGCCGGCCGCGCCTTCCGATTCTCCCGGCAGGCAGGGTTCATCGAGATCCCTGATGACCTCCTCCGGCGTGGCGGACTCCATGCGGATATCGCGGCAAATGCGGCCGTCCACCAGTTCCAGGATACGGTCGGCCTTGAGTGCAATTCCTCGGTCGTGGGTCACCACCACCAGGGTGGTATCGTTTTCCCGGACAATCTCCCGGAGAAGCTCGATCACCTTGTGGCTCGACTCCTGGTCCAGGTTGCCGGTGGGCTCGTCGGCGAGGACGATACGGGGTTGGTTGATGAGGGCGCGGGCGATGGCAACCCGTTGTTGCTGGCCACCGGACATCTGGGAAATATACTTGTCCCGTTCACCCTCGATACCGATCCGCCGCATGAGTTCGAGCGCCTGATCACGGACCCCGGCGGGAGAACGGCGCTCCCGTATCCAGGCGGGTATGAGGATGTTTTCAAGCGCGGTGAATTCGGGAAGAAGATAATGAAACTGGAAGACAAAACCGATCATCCGGTTGCGGAACTCAGCCTTGGCTTTGGCATCCATCCCGGCAGTGGGAACACCGTCGATGAGAACCTCTCCCCCGCTCGGCTCATCCAGAAGACCGATGGTGGTAAGCAGTGTGCTCTTCCCGGAACCGGAAGGGCCGATAAACGCCGTGAACCGGTTTCTCTCCAGCTCGATTCCGATGTTAAAGAGTACCTGGGTCGTGATTTCCTCGCCGAATGTCTTGGAGAGATCCCGGGTGATGATAATGGAGCGGTTTTCGTCGGTCCGGGTTTGCTCGGGCATGGGACCCCCTTTGGAGAAACGGCCCGGGCAAACCGGGATGAAGGAAAAAAAGCCCAAACGCCGGTCTGAATTGGGATGCGCGTGATACGGGCGTGATGAACTGCTGATAAAAAAGATGCATATCCTCCCCCTTATGTCGTTCATCATCTTTATTCATACTCATCACGCGCATCATAATTCAGACACACTTCTCATCCACTATCTCTCCAACCGGATGAGCGTCTTTCTACTCTATCCGTTCCGTATAACCTCCATGGGATTCAAACGCGCCGCACGGCGTGCGGGAATGAGCGCCGCGATGGAAGCCGCCCCGGTGGCCAGAAGGGAGGGAAGAATGATATTCCAGGCGGTGATCTGGAGTTCGAAAAATGCCTCGCCGGTTACTGTAAGCCGGATAAAAAATCGGGCAAAGAGAAAGCCGAGCAGTATCCCCACAATGGAACCCAGGAATCCCAGCGCCATACCCTGGAGAATGAAAATGACCGCGGTGCTGCGGTCCGTGGTCCCCATGGCCTTGAGGATACCGAGCTGCCGCTGCTTCTGCACGGCGGTGATGGCGAGAACGCTGGCGATGCCGAGGGAGATGCTGAACACGACGAGAACCTGGATGATGCCCGAGGAAAGACTCTGGGACTGAAGCGCCCGGAGCAACTGGGCGTTGCGATCCTGCCAGGAAGCGATAGTGACATCTGGGAACTCCCGCCGGAACCGCTCCGCCATCCGGTCGGCCGCGAACACGTCCCGGACCTGGAGAATGACCGCACTCACCCCCTGGATATCCAGGAAGTTCCGCGCGCGGTCCAAATTCATGAGAACGAGATTGTTGATCTGCTCCGCTCCCAGATCAAATGTCCCCCCCACGGTAAAAAATGTCCCCTGTCCCCGGTTGTTCCGGAGAAAAAAGGAATCCCCCGTGGAAAGGTTGAACCGGTCCGCCAGTTCACGTCCGATGAGGACATTCCCCCCGGAAACGTTCAATTCCCCTGTCCGGAGGTTCTCGTCCAGATCATAGATTTTCCGCCCCTCTTCGATTTCCAGGCCCTGGATGCGGACCGGTAAGGAAGCCCCCCCGGTTTCGATGAACCCGCTGCCCTCCGCCACCGGGGTAACCGCGGTGATTCCGGCGGCTTTCCGGAAATATTCGACATACCGCCGCCAGGAAAGCAGCTCGTCGCGCTCGCGATAGCGCGGTGTCCGATATGCGCTTTCACCAGTTTCTGGTTCGGTGAGCGGCCTCGGGGTAATGTCCGGCGGCTCGATAATGACATGCGGGGAGATACCGATAACCCGCTCGATGATGCTGGCCTGGAGTCCCCCGATGAGTGAAAGCAGAAAGAACTGCACCGCGACTCCCGCGGCGATCCCCAGGAGGATAAGCACGGTCTGGAAACGACCCTTGCGCAGGAAACGCCAGGATACCATGATCTCATAGAGGCTGATCGGCACGGTCGGATGCCTCCTCCCCGGGACGAATGTCGGTGTTGTCCAGTCCGGGGGACGGGAGAAGCAGTCTGGTCCCGGCCGGCACGCTGTCAAGAATCGCCCAGCGGTTACCCACGGCGCGATAGCTGACGGTCCTTTGTTCGGCGCGGCCATCCTGCCAGACCAGAATTGCAGCCCGCCCATTCTCAGGCTGGATGAAGCGCACGGGAACCGCAAGAATATCCGAAAACCGTTCGGCTATTATTTCTACATTTCCGGTCATGCCATACTTGATGAAGGGACGGTTCTCCACGATTTCCAGGCGAACCTGCACGGTCCCGGTCTCCTCGTTGACATTCGGGGCAATCCAGGTGAGACGGGCATCCAGGAGTTCCCGCGGATATGGATCCAGAGCCACGGAGGAGGGAGAACCGATTTCGAGGAAGGGCAGCTCGTTCTGGTCCACCGCTGACTCCATAACCCAGTTGTGGACTTCTATCAGGATCATGATCGGCAGCCCCGGCTGAACCTGCCTCCCTTCCCGGAGGAATATTTCACTGACCACGGCGGTAAACGGAGCCGCGATACTCAACTCGTTCAGGTTCCGTTTGGCCAGCTCCACCTGGGCTTCGCTGATACCCACCTGAGCCCTGGCTTCGGAAAGCGTGGCGGTTCTCATGCCCCGCAATGCTATCTCCGCCTGCTCCAGACGGTTCCGGGCCAGCCGGTACTCGGTTTCGGCAGCTTCCAGGGCCTGCCGGGTAACCGATCCGGTTTCAGCGAGTTGCCGGGTCCGTTCCAGCTCGGCTTCCGCCTGCTCCAGGGCGATCCGGACCTGTTTCACCTGAGCTTCCAGCCGGGGTATTTCCTCCTTCAGGATGCTCTCCACCCGTAGACGCGCGGTCCGGAGATTTTCCCGGGCAATGGTCAGGTTTTGCAACTCGCGACGGTTGTCGAACTGAACGATGGGAGCTCCTTGGCGTACCGTGTCGCCCGCCGCGGGATATATCCGCTCGATTTCCCCCGCCACGGGAGCGACCACCTCGAAGGGCACGGGATAACTCACGCTGCCACTGGCCAGGACCGTATACCGGAGGTCAACGGGCCGCACGGTGTAATACTCCACCGGTTCCTTTCTCAGGCCAAATCGCCAGATCGCTGCCAGGATCAGGACAATAACGACTATGGTCAGGGATTTCCGGATGCGGGATCCCCAGAAAAAGCTTCGGAACCAATCCATGCTGATTCTCCTGACGGGGGATTCGATATCCCGCCGGCACGGCTTTCCCCGCCTCCCGGCCCCGAAGCCCCGGAGCGGATTCAAGCACGGGAACGGCGGCCAGCCGCCCTGGATATTTTGTTTATGCCTATGTTATAATGATAACATTTATATTCTCCCATCGAAATAAAAAATGCGGGTATGGGGTTAAGTCAGCAGGACAGGGGGACTCAGCAACGCTGGGTACGGAGAAACTTTCCCGATACTCCCGACGCTACCGAGCGCTCTTTCGCCTCCGGCGACATATTTCGTATCAAGGGAGATAACAGCAAAGCACATCTGCGGCACAGAACATACTTCCGAACATACCCCATAACCGCATAAAAAAAGCCCCGGGCGGCCGGGGCGTGAAAACAGGGTGGGAAAGGAATCAGCGACGGTAGCGTTCGAATGCCGCCCCCCAGGGACCCCGCAGGGCCTCCCGGATGCGCTTTTCCCCGAAATTGAGGAACCGGTACCAGTCGTAGTAAACCATGGATGAGAGTCCGGAAAGAGATTCCAGGATGGTCCCCTGGGCCCTGCGCTCAAACGCCCGGATCCGTTTCGCGCCCTTTGATTCCTCAACATGGAATCCGAGGGAAATCTCCGAAATGTCAATGCCGGAAATGTCGATGCCGGAGGGATCTCCCACACCGAGCCCGCTCTCGTGGGCCATCCGGACAAACGGAACTTCCAGGGGATCGAATCCCATGATACGGAGCGCCACGGAGTCGAGCGCCACCGGGTCCGACGAAGCCAGGATGAGATTGGCTTCACGCGGTTCGAGGTCCCGGGCGTCCGGTCCTTCTCCCGCAAAAACGGCATCCATGACCGCAAATGTTCCGCCGGATATCTCGCGCTGTACGGCGAGCGCATCCACCATCGCCCCGTGAATATCATCATGCACCCGTCGCCCCTCACGTCCGAGAAGGCCATCGTACACGCTCCGCACGGCTCCGGAGATTACGGTCCGGGAATCGGTACGCATGGTCGGCAGATGGACGATGTTGCGTCCGGCCAACCGTTCGGGGACGGGAATCCCGCCGGGAAACACTTTCTGCAGAGCCCGGAGCGGCCGTTTGGGGGTGATGTAAACACGACGGTCTTTTTCCCCCGGAGTGATCGTTGGGACACGGAACCGGTCAAGAACAGAAACATGACGGTTCAGCACCCGTCCCTTGGACAGGGTGACCCCGGCGGCATCGTCATACCACGCGAACGTCCGTTCCCGGGGGAATCCATCTTCGAAAACCGTTCCCATAACCCCGTCCAGCTGCCACGGAGGAGAGGAAACCGAGGGGAAGAAGGGCTGCCAAGCCAGGTTTACATGAAATGCAAGTTCACGGTCCGGGTTCAGCGCCGCACGATAGCCGGCCAGACGTAGGAGATTGCGGTAATCCTCCAGAACCGTTTCCGGAGTGGTTTTCAGCACTGCGACAGTTGATCGGGCCACGGAAAATCCTTTAAAATGGGTGTAGACTCAATTGTACCGCTGATCAAGCTGCCCGGGAGAGGGTTTTTATATGTGGCCAAACTGTCTCCCAGCGGTTTGATTTGACATAGGTCCG
>JAWLHT010000137.1:11919-13435 GCA_041690195.1 Candidatus Latescibacterota bacterium | reverse complement strand
GGGGGGGGGGGGCGGGGGGCCGCCGCGGGGGGGCGGCGGGCCCCCCCCGCCGCCGATGGGACAGGGACGGGCGCCGCGATTCGGCCCGGACATGCTCCCGCCGCCCGGCGCCGCCGGGGGACCGGGAAAAATGGGAGGGCCGGAAGGACCGCACCGGACGTCCATACCGTCCGATGCCCTGAACACGCTCCGAAGCGGAGAATATTTCCGGCTCAGCGTGGTCACCGGAATGGAAAAGGCGCTGACCTCCGCGAAACTCCCGCCTGATTCGCCTCCGGACGAATGAATGGACGGCCACTGGTAAGAACCGCTCCGATAACGGTGCGCACCCCGGACCGGGCGGCATCCACCACGAGGGAAACCCGTAAGCGGCTCCGGTCCGGCCTTCCCGGTGAAACACCGGGAACGAACAGCTTTCACCCGCAAAGGAAACTCAGCCATGAATCTCAAACGCACCGTTCTCAACACCGTCACGGTCGGCTCCGCGCTGGTGCGGTACAACCTGAAGATCATCTTCGCCAACCGGTTCATCTTCTTTCTGGCCGCGGCGCTGGGCATCTTCATCCTGGTGACCGCGCTCAACGTCCTGAACCCGGATGCGAGCACCACCGAGGGGACTGTATACGGACTGCTCCTCGTTCCGGGCATGCTGCTGGTGTTCTATCCGGCTGCGTTCGGCATACAGAACGACGTGGACACCAGAATGATCGAAATACTCTTCGGGATTCCGGACTACCGGTACAAGGTGTGGCTTCTGCGCATCGGGATCGTTTTCGCGCTGGCCTTCGTCATTCTCCTTATCCTGGCGTTCCTCAGCACGCTTGCGCTTACCGAGGTCCCGGTGTTGTCCATGACCGTGCAGGTAATGTTCCCGGTGCTTTTTTTCGGAAGCATCGCCTTTATGCTCTCCACCGTTCTCGCCAACGGCAGCGCCACCGCGGTGGTCATGATCATATCCGGCATCGGGCTCTGGGTAGCACAGGCTGCCATCGGACGCAGCAAGTGGAACCCGTTCCTCAACCCCTACTCCGTCCCGCGGAACGTCAGTGATTCGATCTGGGCGGAACTCGCTCTCCAGAACCGTATTTTCCTCGCGGCGGTGGTCATCGGCTGCCTCCTTTACGCCCTTCTCAATCTCCAGAAACGGGAACGGTTCATGAAATAACCCGGGTCAGCCGATCCCGGCGGGCTACATCACCATACAAGAACGCGCGCCTCTCCGCCCATACCGGAGAGGCGCGCGTTTTTTGACGAAATCAGTATTCCGGCGCTGATACAAAAACGCGATCAATACACAAAGAACGCCTGAGGGGAGTCCCTTCCCAAGGAGAAAATACGGTGTATTATGCTGAAGGTGAGTCAAGTCGTGAAGAAAGCCGGGAAAATACTGTCTGAATGGGGATACGGGGAAACACCCCGGAAATACTAGTCTGAATGGGGATGCGCGGGACCACCCCAGCCGAATCGTACCGATTCGCCCGGGGACCCCGGGATGCATGGGATACGCATAGGATGA
>JAWLHT010000137.1:6667-11909 GCA_041690195.1 Candidatus Latescibacterota bacterium | reverse complement strand
AAAGACAAAACCGGCGGGTGAGCGATTCTTTTTATCCGTTTTTCATCCTGTCTTTATCCCACCCATCCCAATTCAGACAGTTTCTGGCCGAGCCTCTTTTTCCACGTTTGGTTCTCATTTTTTTTACGAGTGCTTTCTTCACACTTTGAATCGTACTTGGTATGACCACATTCCATATCAAAACGAGAGACGCCCCTGCTCCCGCTATTCCGGAAACGGGGCATCGGCATAGTTCAGGGTGACCGTGGAGGGCTTGCCCTTCACGCCGAGCAGGTTCACCGCGCGGACCCGGAGTGTATTCCGTCCGGAGTGAAGCAGCCAGACCCAGCGTTCTCCGGCCTTCTTCCAGCCGGAGTCATTGGCATCGGTCTCGAAGTGGCTGAAGTTCGGGGTGTTGGTCTCAAACCGGAGGTAGAGCTGGTCGTTGCCGTGCCCGGAAACAGCGTCGATGTGCACCGTGTTCAGGTCTGGCCAGAGGTCCCGGGGGCGGTCGGTGTGGGTGGAATACTGCCGCTTGGGGGGAGTCCGGTCGTCGTACCAGTTCACGTAGCCGTCCCAGGGCCACTGGGTCATGCCGTGGGCGGGAGGACGGGGATAGGGGCGGCTGAACCAGTTGGCCCGGGGAACCATCCGCACGAAAGCCGCCCGGCAGTACTCGTCAAACCGGTTCCCCCCGTGATGGGAGGGCGATCCGCGCCCGGCGAAGGGCGTCACGTCATCGCCCGTCTTCAGGGGAAAAGAATCCCGCATCCAGTCGATGGGACGATCCGGGAAGTACTTGTCCAGATAGGCGCGGTGGAGGTCCAGTACGCTCATGGGCTCGGCGGTTCCGGGATCGTAATAGTAGTTGTTGGCCCGGTGCGCGTCGAGCTGGATCCACTTGCCGAACTCGTCGTTCCAGACCTCGCATACCTCGTGGGAGATCACGTTCACGTGACGCGCCTGCCAGCCGAAGGACTGGAGGAATCCGGCCAGCAGAAGATTGTTCTGGAGGCACATGCCGCCTCCGCCGGTCCGGTCGATGTGCTGAAGGATGTCCAGGGCGTTCCACTCGGGAAACCCCGGGAGTACGCCGCCGTCGATCCACTGCTTGATGGCATGGTGCATGAGACGGACCTGGGCTTCGAATCCGGTGGCGCTCCCCTCCACCACGGCGTCGAGGTTCTGCCACTCCCGGAGACGGGCGAATTCCGGCCGGTCCCAGGATTCCCACTCCCACGGGAAGGAGGAATAGCGCACCGGGGGATTCTCCGCCGAAAGTACCCGGATGTTGGCGGGCGCCGGAAAATTCTCCTGGTGCTCCGCTTCCACCCGGACGGAGCGGATGACCGGGGTGACCAGCGGATTTTCCGTGGAGAGCGCCATGCGGAGCTGCACATAGCGGGCGTTCACCGCCGCGCCATCGAGGGAAAGCGCCAGCGCGGCCCCGCTCCCCACGGTCTCCCACGGCTCCCACTCCGTCGAGAACGGACCCGGCGCGGTTCCCCGGCGCAGGGAATACTCCACGCGCGTTCCCGAAGGGACGCCGGCCTCCGCGGTGACTGTCACCTTGCGCACCATGCGCAGGGGCGCGATGAACTCCGGGGAGTCTCCCCGCCAGAGATCGATCACCGGGGTTTCCAGCGTGCCGGAAGGAAGGTGACGGTCCAGGCTGAGCCGCACCGAGTACTCGCACCGGTCCTGTCCCAGCGGACCGAAGGGGCTCTCCTTCCAAAATTCGCCGCCGTCGCTTGATTTGAAAGATGTCTTGCCCACATCCCTCGGGTCGCCGCCGCCCTGCTCGAACTCGTCGGCCCGGGCGAGCTGAATGCTCCAGCCGTCCTCTTCCCGCGCCGCGCCGGGGCAGGAAAGCTCCACCACATTCCGGCCCTTCCGGAGCCAGGCGGCGGGGAACTCCGCCCAGCGGCAGGATTCCCCATTTACCCGCTCGTCCCAGTTCTCCGCTTTCGCGGCGCGGCCGTTCACGCTTAATTCGAGGGGCGTTTTCCCCTGGCCCGCGACAAACACCACCAGCCAGGCTTTCCGGGCCCGGGGATCGTCCAGCATGAACTCCTTCCGGGCGCGGAAGCGCCCCCACACGGTGTCCCGCCAGACTCCCCGTTCGCTCATTCCCGCGCCGGGAGCGTCATTCTCCACGAGTTCCATGTCGAAGAGCCCCACGCCCTCCGGAAGCATCCGGACTCCGCGGGCGAACCCTTCTTCATAGATGCGCTCCGCGTCGCCGCTCCAGGCCGTGCGCACGGTCTGGGCGGCGATGGTTCCCGTTCCGGTGAGCAGGAAGGGGATGAGCAATCCGGCGAGCGTCCCGGTTCGGATGCGCCGGTATGCCGAATTTTGTGAACGTTCGGGCTTCATGCACTCCTCCGCCGCCGATTATCGCGTACTCCCGACATACTGGACAAGGGTCCGAAAGCTGGACATGAAATTGGCGATACTGATACCCTTGAGTTCCCGGCGCGCCCCGGTGATGGGATCGGTATAGTTCGGGATGCGGAGATTGGTAACCCAGGCTCCGCGGGCATCGAGCCCGTTGATGACCACCCGCACTTTTTCCGCCTCGGGCGCGGAGGGCTTCCGGGGTTTCCGTCCGGCCTCGTATTCGGCCCGGGCCTGCTCCGGGGTGAGCGCGCGCACCCGCTCGTATTCCCGCTCGACCGCGGGGATGTCGATCCTTGCGGTCATGCCCATGTGGGTGATGGGATTTTCGAAATGGTAATCCACATAATAGCGGCCGTTCTCCTGAGTCGTGCCCTCGCGGTGGGCGATGAGGGGACGGTCCGTGCCGATCTCGTGGAACCGGCCGTGGGTGTATGGTTTGGAGGGATCGGTGTTGACCACCGACCGCTTCAGCCAGGCGATGGCCGGGGGAATGGCACGGAGATAGCGGCGGTCTCCGGTGATTTTGTAGAATGCTTCCAGTTCGCCGATGCGGGCGACTGTCCCCGAAGGACTGTAGGCGGCGGGTTCATAGGACCGGGCCGCCGCCGGACGCAGGGTCATGTCGTGCTGGGAACCCCATCCCGCCTGTTCCTCCGGCCCCTGGCAGGCGAGATAGAAATCCATGCCCCGGCGCGCCGCCTCGGAATACCGCTCGTCGCCGAGTGTCTCCCAGGCGTCAAGAAGGAGGAAAATGCAGTTGGGGATGACCGTGTCGTTGAAGGTGTAATAGGACGTGTAATCCCCGTGGCCGTCATGCGGGTACTCGTAGCTCAGGGGATAGCGCTGGGGCCAGCCGCCGAGGGGGTACTGAGCCTCCAGCACGAAATCGAGCGCCCGGAGAAGCGGCGTCCGGTAGGCCGGGTCCATGGTTTCCCGGTACATATGGAGCAGGAACCGGGTAGAACTGGTTGTGGCGTCGTCATCGAAGGTGCAGTTGCCGTAATAGTGGTAGTATTCCTCCCATCCCCAGCACCTGGAGGCGACCTCGTCGTACCACTTCCGGATTCCGGGCATGTCGAAGTCGATGAGATAGTGCCAGCCGCCCTGGGGATACTGCCCCGCCACGATGGCGTCGGCCACCCTTCGGGCATACCCGAGATAGGTGGAATCCCCGGTGGCCCGCCAGGTTTCGAGGAACAGTTCCCCCACGCCGTTGGTGGCCCCCTGCACCCAGATCTGGCTGGGACGGGCCGGAACTTCGCCCCAGCGCTCGGAGAGGTCGGCGGAATAATTCCAGACAAACCCGCCGCGGGTGGAAACGGTGTTCATCATGAAATCCGACGCCTTCCGCATGGCTTCGACCGTCTGGCGCTTCAATGCCGCCTCCGGCGTCGGCTTCGGCGCGGCGAACACCGGACCGGCCAGCATGGCCAGCAGGAAAAACGGTGCAACGGCTTTCGAGGGAAACCGCATGGGAAATCCTCCGTGATTTTTCGGTATGATACAACGCTTGTCTGGATGAATTATATGGATATGGGGCGGAGTCGGCAACCGATTTCGACGATGAAGGAACGGAGTCGGACTTGCTTCTCTTCTCTCACTCAGAGCGGGCGAGCTTCGTAGGAGTGCGGCGGTAATATGTAGAGGGGAAAATTGTCTGAATGGGGATGCGAGTGATGTATGGGATAAGAGATGATGAACGAGTTTTGGGTATGGCATGGTCAAAACGTCGGGATATCCGTTCTTAGGACAGGATCAACGACCGTGACTTGCAGTCATAAGCATTTGCTATTACCCGGGTTGGGAAATCTATAATGGCACCCGTGAAATTCGACAAGGAGGAAAATTTCGGTATAAAAGGTGCTATTGCGTCATCCCAAAAATCGCGCAAGATTGTAGAGCTTCGTGAAGTCCAATAGTAGCCATACAGTTAAGGTCTTCATCACTATCACGCAACTTTCCCATTTGGGAAATTTATGATACCGCAAATGGCCCGGCGATAATGTTGTTATGGTGCAGCTTCATCTGCCAAATTCTTAAGGATGTTACGATATGCCCCAATCTGAATATCCAACGCTTTGGATGATACAAGAAGAAGTTTTGCGACGAAATTACGACTATCGGAGGGAATCGCCAGAACTTCATCAATATCAGGCACACTTAGGGATGGTGTTACTATGCGATAAGTCTCTTCTGAAATTATTCGCTTCCAGCCCGCCCTCAGCCAAGCTGATAGACAAGGCATGAGGATATGACCGAATGGGGATTGATTTATCCTCTCGAACAAGCGCAGCCCAGCTACCCAAAACTCAGATGGCTCAATATATCTCCTATCATAAATTATTTTGAGCTTGTCGATGACAGCATGGTCCAATGGTTCGAGTTTTTCACTTTGATGAGTTTTCCATGTCTCGAAAACTTCTTTACCAGGAAAGTCACAAGTAAATTCACTAACTAAAGCTGCTTCAAGTTCCATCATTGGGTCAATCCGAGCAACCAAGGCGGCGTGTATACTAAAAGATAAAATAGCATTGATTGCTGTCAATTCGGCTACAGGATCAAAGGGTGCAGTTTTGTCCAATTGTGGTATCTGTCCTCTTTCCGGCACGATTGGATCAATAATCCTTTGGATGTGGGCGCCTTGTTTGCTCATGTATATCGCCGCTTCGATAAAGGGCCAGAGGTGGATCGAAAAACGACCAACATCGAGGTTATCAATATCTTTTTGGATTCTTTCAAAACGTAGATCGAATTCCATCAATGCGATTGGGCCATTCTCCAGCCGATTGGCAAGTTGGGAAGCGATTCCCACGTCGAGGTTAGCCCGAATCTCTGTCTTAGCCAACATGTACCAAGCCAGACC
>JAWLHT010000137.1:0-6657 GCA_041690195.1 Candidatus Latescibacterota bacterium | reverse complement strand
CTGAGTGGAAGATCTCTGATTGACGGAATGGGTTCTGGATTGCTACAGGTTCCGGGCGACATCGCCAACGGCTGCCCATCAATGTTAACCTCACTCCCTTCTACTTGGGATTGGAGCCATAGCACAGTATGGCGAATAACACGATGACAGTATGCAGCACGGAGTGATAAATCTGGGTTGATATTTGCCAACCCACTAAGTGCTTCCGCAAGGCGTTCCAGTGCACGGCACACATTTCCAGTTTTAAACGCAGCCACTGCAGCATCTGCGCCAAGTCCAAGAGCCATTATGTGCATATCATCATTCTGTGTGTTCTCGGCCGCTTTCCGCGCCTCAAGAAACCATTTTTCTGATAGCGGCCACTCATCACACTTTGCCGCACTGATGGCTGCCTCTCGGAGTGCAAAGGTGCGGTCTACTAAATTGTCCCCCCCAACTTGATCTGCAATGTCGCGTAGTATGTTGAGCACCACATCATGATGATTATGGCGCCCATAAATCTTGGCACGCGCCCGTGATAAGATCGGATCAGTTCCAAAAACTGCTACGGCTTGATCGAGAATCGCCAAAGCCTCGTCCATCTCGTTTTCGTATTCATCGAGCATAACCGCTTGAACCACCCAGCATTGAATAGTCAGAGAACGTATGCCCCAATGCTGAACCTTATCGGTTATACGTTGGTAACATACAGCGGTGTTCGCCCCATTAAAAGCTTCACTTTTCAACTGCGAGACCCAAGGGCTATTAACTAATATTGAATAATCAGAGAAACTTTTGTCAACCGGTGTTAGGTAGAGTTTGCGTTCGCCTTCATCTATTTTGTCGAGTTCGTTAACAACATGCTCAAACCGCTCCACTGTGGCTATACCCGCAATTCCAATCCCGAACAGCATAGCAAAGAGATTAGTTCCAACCGCATCGGCTTGACCTTCAATATTGGCCCTGAGGTCTTGCAGGAAATTATCAGATTCGACAAGAGTTTTGAATCGGTGAAGGAGAATGACCCAATTATCCAAGTAGTTTGCTATGCCCATCATAGCGAGAACGGCGAATAGTGCACTTACTTCCAAGTTTCTCCTCATCTCACCTGCCGGGAGGTCGCCAATTTCTTTTAAAAGTGCCCTAACAATTTCGGCCACATTTTCTACTTCACTCTTAGCAGCAACTAACTTGAATTGAGCGAGTCGAAGCAGAACTGAGATTGAGAGATCCTCAGGGAAGATCAGCCTATCTGTGCGAAAAAAGGGAAGAGCATAAACACGATCAGCAAGCAACGATATAGTATGAGGAGTTGCTGTCAGAATACTTTGGGCAAGAATCTTCAAACTTTGTGAAGACTTCCCGGCAACAGCATGTATAAATATTGAGTCAGCATCCTCTACATAAATCTTTCGGTTACAAAGCTTTTGGGCTGCAATAGCCGCATGGATGTGAGTTTGCTCAACGGGAGTTAACATTTCGCGCCCGAAACTTCTGGCGAGCGGTGAGACCCTATACAGGTTTTTACCAACAGCTTCGATCCACGGCCCCACAAGCTGGTCCATGCATTCGCCCACTGCAGGTATAGGGGGAGGAAGCGCTCCTACGGTTAGCGATAGTGTTCGACTGAAACGCCCGAATATGAGGCTTATGCGATAGAGAAACTTTCGAGAATCCTCAGGGAGATCGGAAGCCAAATTTCGTCGGGCAACATCACGCTCAAGATCGATATCTTTAATAGATAATCCGCTACTGATGATATTGCGAATCTCTTCGCGGGGCCAGCCCCGTGTTGCCATGCCGAATACGAAAGCGTGTGTAAGCTGAGGGTGTCCGCAAGCTCCAGCAATATAAGCCAGGTTCCCCCATATATTGGGGTCGCCTCCATTGATACTGACAAGAGCGTGTACTTCCTCCTCCCGAAAGTAGGGGCATTCAACTACACAGTCTTGATTGAGCCCAATGTCAGCAAGCCATCTGGTGGATGGTTTGCGATAGCATGTTATAATTAAAAATCGGTCGCGACGGTGTAATGCCTCAATGATACGTCCGACAGACTGTGAAACTCGTCCATTTTCGAGATGATTCAGGTCCTCAAGGATCAGCAATGACGATCTCAGTCCCCCAATATGGGCAAAGACGGTGTGTAGAAGATGGTGACTATCTTTAACGTTTATGTCTCTGAAGTCCACTATGGAGAATTGATCGCCCCGCGAACGGGCAACCGCTCGCGAAACATTGGTTTTGCCAAGTCCGGTACCGCCTACAAGCACACACACACCGAAATTTACGAGAGCGTTTTTCGCTGCTGATTCCAAGTCATTCCTGGATATCATACCCTTCTGCATGGGAAGCTCGGCACCATCTATTATCCAGCTTGCTTCGTCAGTGGAAAGCATTTTGACAGAATACAGAGACTCGCCAAATGAAGCCGCCAATGTTGCGGAAAGTTGCATTAAGGGGAAGACGGTAGCACGCGGCATTGAAAGCAGGGTTGCTTCATCAACGAGGGTATAGAATTCTGCGCGTGTTAGGACACGGTCCTGTGGTGTTTTGCGTATACTCTTATCCAACACTCTATAGACCAAGAGATCGGCGAGCTGCCTCGCTTCTGAAGCAGGAAGATGGAATCGGTCCCGGCCTATAACAACCAGACGCTCCTCCAATTCCTGGCGAAGTGTTGAAAAATCCGGTTTACCGCAATCCCAATGTATTCTCTCAATGAGGTCTCGGCGGAGCTCCGCATCGTTTCGGGCTTTTGAAAAATCTCTAACAGGTTCCCGGAATTTATTGCTCTCTATGATTTCACGGAGAGGTGTGGGATCTGCGCCAGATGCCACTCTCCGCCAATATTGCAGTCCAGCTATGCCAGTCGGGCGGTCAACAATAGCTTTCTCCATTCCAATCTCTGAGGTAGTGAAATACCTGAGGTCAACTTGAATGCCAGGATTACGGCCAACAAGATCGACATAGGCGGCGACAGCCTCTTGTATGTTTTTACTATTTAATGTGACTGATTCAGATCTTTCTGTGTCTTTGACTTGGACAGCATGGAGCGCTTGGTCTGCTATGACAGCATAATCCTCGGCCACTTCAAGGTAAAGTTGGTCACTGTCCCCAATATCGACCCATGCGAGCGCTGCTGCAATGGCCTGATAGGCATAACCCCGTAGTGCATCTACGGCTTGACGTGCGGTATCTCCCTGGGGATCAATATCGTTAGTTCTTCCCGCATTAAAGATATCATCAGTATTCATTTGCTTTCGGCCATTTCTTTCCAAAGCACATGACTGCCCATCGAATCAACGAAAAAAATAGTTGGTCTCTACAAGTCGCAAAGCTCTTTTTTTCTGTACGCACAGGCTGCTTCGTACTATGGCGCCGAAGGCGGCAAAGCCATTTCCCTCAATCCTTTGATGCCGACTCATCCATGTTCGGGGCGTGGTCTGTGGATTAATATAAAAACCTTTCTCATAGCCATAACATGAGGCTTCATGCACCAATGATCCTCCCGATTGTAGACATGGCCATTGATTTGGGTCATCTTCAGTTTTTCTTGTCCTAAAGTTTCTGGTCGGTAGAATACCGTAACCAACACAGGTTATGTGAACGTGGGCTGAAACGCCGCCCGGATAACGACCTTGCGCATCCTTATATTTGGAAAGACCTGTTGACTCTCTATGAACCAATTCACGCTCTGCGGCAGTCAGTCACAAAGAAACCGATTGCTTCATATCAGGCAGTCGAGGAAATGTGAGGGGCTGATATAAATTTAAAGAGAATAATGGAATTTTCAATAGGTAAAATCATAAATTCCAACATTTTATGTGGGTAATGGCCTGTTCTATGCCCTATCTTTTTTTCCAACCTCACCCTTTCTCTCTGCATTGGGAGTAACAAAACACCGCAATTTCCCCTCCCAATCCCGCCCCCCTCACCTCATCTTCGTAACCCCCCGGACCATGACCACCGAGTAGAACGTCCCCTTCTTGTGGGCCGGCGCGCCGAGATAGTAAGGCTTCTCGTCATAATCCCGGTAGGTCGTTCCCGGCTGCCAGCGGGCGAGTTTCTGTTGTTCGGGGGTGAGCGCGAGATAGAGGCAGTGGAGGGCCAGGTTGCCTTTGCGGTCCACCGCGATCCCCTGGAGCACCACATTCCGCAGCCAGTCGCCGCCCAGGGTGAGGGTTCCGAGATAGCTCCGGGTCCGGGTTTTCGGGTCCCAGGCGAAGATGGCCATGGGGCCGTCGTCGCCGTAGGAGACCCCCCAGTACATCCGACCGTCCGGCCCGAGGGTGATGCAGTTCATGTATCCGGCGGAAGCGCCGCCGTCCACGGAGACCGGGCAGATGCGGCGGACATGGAGACGGCCGTCCGGCCCCGGGTCCAGGTCCATCTCCCAGGCATCGGGAGCCCAGTTGGCGCCGTAGAGCTTCCGGGAGGACCGCAGGCGATGGTGTAGGAGTGACGGTAGCGGAGGGAGTCGTCCGCCACGATCTCATAGTCGCGGAGCCGGAATTCCCGGGGGTCCCACACGGTCATGAACTGCTTTTCGGCAGGGGTGACCTCGCCCGGATGGTAGACCCGTCCGGTTTCCTCGTCCAGCGCCATGTACCGGGCCGGGGCGTATCCGGCCACCGCGCCCGCGTTCCAGGTGCGCCCGGTTTTGAGGTCATAGGCGAGGAAGTATACCGAGGGATCGGTGGTGGAATAGAGATACCCGCGATCCGTATCGGCGCAGAAACCCATCAGGCCGTTCTGGGGAAAGCCCGGCCCGAGATCGGTCGCGGTTTCCGTTTTGGGGTCGTAGGAGAAGAAGTGGGAGGTCCGGTATCCCCCGCGCTGACCTTCCGGGGATTCCCCCATGTCGGCGCGGGTCCCGAAATTGAACTCGAAGCCCTGCTTCATGCCGCCATAGAGCTTGCCGTCGGCGCCGAGCCGCAGCTTGGTGTGGATCTTGCCCGGAGCCCCCTGCCCGCGGCCGTACTCGTGGGTGAGTTCATCGGAGCGGAACAGGCGCCGCCAGATTCCCTTCTTCGGGTCGAGCCGCACCAGCGAACCCCAGAAACCGTAGGTGGCCGTTCCCACGTAGAGCTTCCCCTCACGGTCGAACTCGATGGCGGTGTACCCCGAGCCGCCGTGCATTTCAGAGGGAATGGGGAAGGCCTCCGCTTCCAGCTTCTTCGTGTGGCCGACGAACTTGTCCGGAATCGCCGTCTGTTTGCGGTCCGCGAGTTCCTCGTGAACGCCGCTTTTGGTCCATTCCTTCGGTTCGCCGGGGGTGAGCACCCAGAGATTGGCCACCCGGTCGGTTTCCGCCATGACCATCGTGCCGTCGTCGGTGCAGACGATGTCGGCCATGGGCTGGCGACGGAATCCCTGAACCGCGGGGAGGTCAATCTCGAAGGTCCGCCGCTCCGGGTTGAAGCTCCAGAAGCGGCTCACCCCTTCCAGGCCACCGCCGGTGAGCCCGTAGAGACGGCTGTCCAGGGTGGAGAAGGCGAGTCCCATGGTCTCGATGGCGCGGATGGGCTTACCGAAATTCTCCACTTCGTTGGTCACCGGATCGAACCGGAACAGGTAACCGTCGGAAGTCCCCATCCAGAGACGGCCGTCCCGCTCCACGATCTCATCCACCCGGTTCCAGTACTGGCGGCCCGCCACGCAGGGCAGGTAGGCCACGGCGGAGAAGCGGTCAGCCGGATGCGGAATGTCCGGATCATACCGGATAATGCGGCCGTCCCATCCCGAGGTGAACAGGGTGCCGTCGGGCATGACATGCATGGCCCGGGCGGGCAGCTTGCCATAGGACTCCACCTCGCCGGGAAGGAAGTCGGTGAGATCGCGGACGACCTCCACGAAATATACCATGCTGTTGGAGACTTGGGTGCGGGTCTTCCCGAAGGTAACCGTCTCGGTTTTCCCCGTTTTCGTGTCATGGATGAAGAACCGTCCGGCGGGAGAGGTGATGCCGTAGAGGAGCCCGCGACGAGGGTCGAGGGCGAGCGTCTGGATGCCCTGGCCCGTTACCGGGATGCCGAGGTCCTCCAGACGGGGAGTGTCGCTGTCAATGCCGGTGATCCGGTAGAGACGGCCGGTGTTCCAGGAATCGTCGATGGGATAGAGGTTGGCGTCCGGCTCCTCCCGCGTTCCGCGGCGGCGGCGGCCTTCCAGCCAGAGCTGGCTCCGGGTGAGCATGGTTCCCGCGTAGATCGTGGAACCATGCCTGACAAATCCCTTGAGAATGGTGTTGGGGCCGGGAATCCACGCCAGGTCCTTCAGCGTTTTCGTTTTCGGATCGAAGCGGAAGATGTGGCAGGTATCGCCGGAGGTGGCGCCGTAGACCAGGTTCCCGTCGGCGTCCAGCACATGGGTGGAGCGCTCGTCGGCGGGGATTCCCCGGTCGCGGAGATTCACGACCTCCAGACTGTTGTAGGTCATGGTTTGCGCCGGGGAGCATACGGCCGGCAACAGGGCGAGCAGGAAGAACAGGATGGCTCTCATGGGACCCCCCTCAGGATCATGAGCGCTGCACGGGGCCTTCCGGGCATACCGGAGGGAACGAAGGTGCTGCCATGAAATACTAGCCAAAGATATTTGAAATTTTTATAAGGCCAAAGAAAGGTATTGCGTCCACCGGCCAATTCCCGATGATATTTGTAAGCGCAAAGACCAAAGGGA
>JAWLHT010000136.1:0-13446 GCA_041690195.1 Candidatus Latescibacterota bacterium | reverse complement strand
CAATAATCTGCTCATGGTGCTTACTGGGTATATCGGTCTGGCCAAAAGGAAAGCCGTGGACAAATCCCTGTGTGATACCCTGTCCGAAGCGGAGGAGGTGTGTTCGCGCGCGCGGGACCTGACGAGGCGGCTTTCAGAGATATCAAAAAACGAATCTCCGGTCCGCCATCTCTTTTCTCTGAGGAGTGTGATAACGGGTGTTGCTCAGATGATGGCTTCGGGGGCAACTGTTGACTTTGTGCTTGACATGGAGGAGGACATTTCCATAGTCGCCAACAGGACACAGGTTGGTCAGGTTCTCCTCAATCTTGTAATCAACGCCGTTCAGGCCATGCCCAGAGGTGGAACGGTAACAATCAGTGCAAAGTATATCAGTATCGCCGCGGAAAGTGAAATTCCCCTGCAGCAAGGCTGTTATGTTGTGGTATCTGTTCGGGACGAAGGAGTAGGTATTCCGAAATCGCTGCTCCCAAAAGTATTTGAATCCAGGTTTTCGACCAAGCCACATGGCAGTGGTCTCGGTCTGACCATAGCGTCCTCCATCGTGAGAGCCCATGGCGGATATATTATGGCGGAATCAGAGGAGAATGCCGGATCGGTGTTTTCGTTTTACCTGCCGTATAAACTCTCCCCCACAACAACTGGACAGGCCTTGGTGTGATTGTCCTGCTCATCGGGCGGATTTCAATGCGACAGTAGTTTTCTGAAGAACAGAGTAATACACTCAAGTCCCGGGTAGCAGGATATCCTACCCGGGACTTGTCATGTTTACCGTATGATCCGTTTCCAAAGTCGGGAAAAACATGTACATATCAGGACTTGGGAGGGCCGAACACCATCCGGAATCATGCTCACACATATGTTTTCGTCATCAAACTGGTCCGCAAACCGCTCGACCGGCTGAATCCTGGATATGGGCCCCCGTATCAGGTGGTTCGGCCGGGGAAACCCGCGAGAATACCCCGTACCCATTGCCTGAACTACTGATTCGGCGATGCCGTTGATGTTTTCAGGAGAACTTTCAATTCCTCCGGAAGCAGATCGAACCGGTTATTCTGACGAAGGAAGACAAAGAGTGACTTTATGGCGCGAATATCTGACGGGTTGGTCTGATAGGCGGAAAGATAGGTGTTGTACGCTTTTTCCCGGTCGCCGGACCGCTCGGAAAGATAGCCCTCGTTGATCAGACGGCGGCTTTCACGGTACTTCCGGGCGAGTTCCCAGTCAATATCGCCGACAAAAATCTTTTCAAAGGGCTCCATGATGTTCAGGAACTGGCGCCGCATTTCCAGCGGACCGGTGATATCTTCGTTCCAGTGTGATATCGGCGCGGTGAACTCAAGCGTGGGCCGGTCATCCGTGATAATGGGATAACCGCGGCTCACTTCGAGGAGCTTTTCGCGGGAGCAGATATAATTTCCGGCAAGAGCATACGTGCTGCCGTTTTCAATACGGTCGAGGTCTTTCAACGCCATTTCAGAAAGTTTAACCGACGGGTTCATGCGGATATCCGTATCGGATCCGAGCAGAATTCCGTCGCCGCCATTGAGGAAGAAAAGCACGTGGTCGAAAGATTCGGCGAAAGTACGGATCATGCTCCACGAGTCTTTGACACCGCTGTTGTAGACGGGGAGCCACTGTGCAACCACTCCGCCGGGATTGAGACTGCGTTTGCAGGCCTGGTAGAATTCGTATGAGTACAGGTTCACTGTGCCTCGTGTATACGGCTGAAGCGGTTCGGCGGTTATGATATCGTACTTTTCCTTTGTTCCGCCGAGGAAAAAGCGGCCGTCGTCAATAATGATGCGGCTTCGCGGATTGTTGAGAATGTTATAGTTTTCGATATCGAACCGGCCCTGGCAGGCGGTAATTACCTCCGGGTCAATTTCAACACAGTCAATATTTTCAATGGGGTAGAGCAGACAGGTGCCGAAAGTCTGGCCGGTTCCAAAGGCTATGCCCGCTACATTCTTGGGGGCGGAGTGAAACAACAGGGGATAATGAGCCAAAAGAGAGTGCGTGCCTTCACGGGATGTGCTCGAAACCCAGAGGTTGTCGATCCAGATTCGCCGCAGGGAACCCTTTTCGGATATCCAGACTGTGGAGGAAGCGCCCTCTTTGACATATGTAATGGTTTCCCCGGGCTCCAGCAGACGGCTGAGCATGATTCCGGGAATGGGCATACTGGCTGAAGCAAGAAAGAGAACGGTGTAGACGACGCCAACCGCGGTGAGAATGGTAACCCGTGACTGTTCCCGGCCCTGGAGGAGAAAATACGCAGATGGGATCATGACCGCAACCGAGCAAAGGAGCAGTGTGCCTTTGATGCCAAGCAGCGGGATCAGCACGAAAACCGAAAGCAGTGACCCGGCCAGGGAACCGAGTGTGTTGAAGGCGTAGATCACGCCGACCCGGCGGGAAAGCCCCCTAACTTCCCGGGCGTAGAGTCCGAGACCGATGGGAAAGGAAAGTCCCATGAGAAAGACCGGAAGAAACCCGAGCAACCAGAAAAGCACGCCGGTTAATACGGACAGGCGAATCCAGGTGTTATAGTACGAAAAAGAACGGAACGCGTAAGCGGTGGTTGTGGGGTACAGGATAAAGCCCAGAAGTATTGATATCCCGAGTACACCGAGAATCAATCCAAATGTCCGGCCGTTCCGATGACGGGACGGTACCAAGCGGGGGAGAAGCAATCCTCCCAGGCCAAGCCCGAAGAGAATGATGGTGATCACGATGGAATATACATAGGTGGTATTGTTCAGACGGAGCAGGAGTAACCGTATCCAGACCATTTCCAGGGCGAGTCCAACGAATCCGGTTACCGTCAGTGCGGCGATGTATCGGATGCCCCGGTCGCCGGAAGATGTCGATGATTTTGCGGCATGATCAGATACGGAATCGCTATCGGGAGTAGATGAAAACTTTCCGCTAACCAGAACCGCCACTGAACCCAGGACCAGGTTGATTATGACCGCGGTCAGGTTGGATCCGGTCACCCCAAGATACCGGATAAGGAAGAACCCCGCGGCGAAGGCACCGGACATAGCTCCCAGGGTGTTGAAGGCGTACAGGTATCCGGTGTTGCGGATGATATCTTTCCGTTCCGCGGTTACTCCCCGAAGAAGGATGGGGAGTGTTCCACCCATGATCATGGTGGGGATCATCAGAATGAGAAAGGAGAAGACGAGACGGATAAATACTCCGGACGCCGAATTGGCGCTCATCCCCACCGGTAAAGCGTATACCAGGCCGGAGAGATAATGTATGCCGTAGAACACCGCCAGGCCCAAAACGGCCAGTGCCAACTCGAGAAACCCATACAGTCGGATTCGGTTCGATACCCGTTCCGCATACATCCCGAATACTTTGCTCCCCAGCGCGAGACCGCCCATAAACGATGCGACAACAACCGACATGGATATCGTGGTGCCGCCGAAAACCAGCCCGAAAAGACGAATCCAGATGATCTGGTATATGAGCGCGGAGGCCCCCGAAAGAAAAAACACTCCCCAAAGAATCGGCATATACAGTATCTCCGAAATAATCATTCATAAAAAGCGAACTATAAAAAATATCTCATGAAAAGTATGGTCTTGTAAGCGGAAAAACAACATCAATTTTTCCGAGAATCATCGTGACGTATTGTGCATGCCGCGCGCACGGTTTGATGCCGCGGCATGGATACACGACGCAGCCCATCGCGGACTATGGGCGCGCGCTATTTCGCAACAGTCGGGAGCTCACGCCGTAAACGGCAATACCCGTCCGGAATGGGGCACGGTAGATTTGCTCCGGGAATACGCTTCTGCGACTCATGCATTCGGAGGTGTCACTGCGCGGGTCTGGGAAAGATTTTTGTCAAGAATGGGGACAACGTAAATCATGCCGATTGTCATCCAGAACATGTTGTTCGTAATGTCGGTCGCAAATGTAAAATTGACGATAAACCCGAGAAAGAGTGACAGGAGACCAATCTGCATGCATTTTAGAAAGTTGTCGGAGATGGTCTTAATGGAGCGGTATCCATGCAATAATATGGTAAAAAACAGCCATGAGGCAATTGTAACGCCGACGAGGCCGAACTCGGCGAGTATTTCAAACTGAATCGTGTGGGCTTCGCGGACTTCCGAAAGAACCTGCGGCATGGATGGATCAATATACTTGTCGAAGAGAACAGGGAAGCTGCGCAGTCCAACTCCGAAGATCGGATGGTCCATCCACATCCAGATACCTGTTTTGATAAGCGCAATGCGGCCTGAGGATGAGGCGTCATCTTCTGCATTGAAAATTGATCCAAACCGTTCGAAAACAACTTCCCAAAGACGGGGAACTTTTACTGATATGATAACGAGACAGATCAACAAAAAAATGCCGAAATACCCGAAATAAGACCATTTTTTATGAAAAACGACAATAAGGGACACTGCAAACAAAGTTGAGACCCATCCCCCGCGCGAAAAAGACGCAATCAATCCGAGGTTTATGATAATAACAGCCAGAAATATCAATATCCGCAGTGCAAGGGCCGAATCTTTATGAAATATGAGAGCGAAGCTGACCACCGCCCCGACCATCATAAAGCATGCCAAGCTGTTGGGATTTGTGAATGTAGCCGAGGCGCGGAAAACGGGGAGCCCTATAGTGTTGGCAACTTTGATTACGATAGGCGCGAAAAACGTCCCCTCGTTAAAAATCTGGTACAGCGTCATGCCTGAGAGCACGAGAGTCGTAAAAATCATCGATGCAGCTATCACCGCGACCTTGCGTCTCGAGTTAATATTGATCGCGACAACAAATATCACGCAACTTAACAAGGCAACCCGGGCCAATGTGATCAGCCCATCAGTTGCCGCCCCCGGCACAGTGCGTGAAAATGAAATGGCATACATTACTATGAAACAGAGCAACGGCGGAAAAATATTAAATGAGGGTATGGTAAACCTTTTCCGGGCTATCATGTTCAGCACGGTGCTGACCATAGTCAGGGCGATGGCGATATGGAAATATGTAAAACGCGAATACTGAGCCTCTTTACTAAACGCAATGACCCCGAAATAGTCCAAGCCGGTAGTAACAATCATGGCAACAAGACCGATAGTCGGCTCGATCGGGAGGAGAAGGATAAACACCGGAACAAGCAGGATTGCAGCATAGTATATGAGCGTTACCGGTTGCGCGAAAAGCAGGAATCCCATGGTTATAACTTCAAACGCCACCAGTACGGAGAGTATCCATATCTGGCTGACATCAGGTAACAGCGAGTTTCGTTTTGCAGTCAGCATTCCACTTGTATTGTCAATCACAGCGTGTTCCAATCATGCCAGAATTAACCCGGCACCGCTTGTTGCGGTTCGGGCCCGAAGGGTATCAGAAATAAGAGTATCTTCCCCTTGACCCCGCTTTCAGTCCTCTTGTCGTATCCGTACGGTCCGGAAACCGATCTCGTGGGTCATCCGGTTGATAAGAACATTGGCCCGGTCGCCGACACGGGCGGCACGGAAACAGCCGAACGTAGTGCCGCCACGAACAACCTTGTTGTAACCCGTGGCCGGTCCGCGGGGGTCCACCAGAGTGGAATCCACCCAGTTCTGCTTGTAGAACGCCATCCAGTCCCAAGTCCATTCATAGACATTGCCGCTGATATCGCAGCATCCGTCATGGCTGTCACCCTGCGGCGAAAACCATCCCACAGGAGAAAGCTCGTCCTCGAAACCATCGTCATTGAGCTGAGTATTCATGGGGCGGTACCATCCCGGATCTGGTCCGAATGCGTATTCGCGGCCATCAGTCCACGCGCCGACCAATTCCCACTCGGATTCGGTCGGAAGACGATACCCGGCCGACTCAAAGTCACAGGTCCAGTTTTCCAGATCGATGGTCTGGGGGAATCCTTCCAGAAGGTTGCGTTCATGGCAGAAGAACTGCGCTCCGTACCAGCTGACAAAGGTCATGGGGAGCCGGCTCATTCCCGGTTTGGGAGCGAACTCTCCGTTGGCAAATTCAATGCAGACAGTAGTGCGTTTTTCCGGGGTATCGAGAAGAAACAACGGCTGGGGGAGGCCCACCGCATTTTTCACTGCCAGAGAGTCAAGGTTAAGCGCACCGCGTTTCAATGCATAGTTCATGACCCGGCAGAACAGTTCTCCGGTAACTTCATATTTGTCAATGTAAAAATCGTGGGTTATCTGCACTTTGTGCAGGGGGCTGGCGTGATGATACCACTGGGAACCGCGAGTATAGGTGTTCTTGGAAATGAGCTGCATCTTGTCAATAATCCGATTAATGTTTAGCACATTCCCCGTTGAACTTTCGATTGTCATCGGCCCGACAGTCAGTGTTTCCGCGTCCGGATGGGTGACCGTGACGACATACAGGCGGTCTTCGTTTCCCGTATACGCCTGGCGATTGACTGTAGTCCCCGGGATCCATGCTCCGGTTGCCGAATCCACCATCAGCATCTTTGACGCCGCGGTTCGGCCACCTGCGGTCAAGCGGTACAGGTACACTCCCGCCGAGCATCCGCGGCCGGAATCGTCACGTCCGTCCCAAACCGCAGTGTAGAAGCCGGGTTCGCGATACCCCTCCTGCAGGGTACGAATCTGCTGGCCGAGAGCATTGAATATGCTCACCACCACATTGGAGCCCTGATCGGTGCTGTAAGAAATTCGGGTCTGCGGATTGAACGGATTGGGGAAATTTCCATACAGTCCGAAGGGTACCGGCTTGCTGTCGTCGCCAACCGAGGTGATGAGAAACGAGAATGTTCCCGTCGTGTCGGTGACCACGCTCATCGCATTTCCGGGTTCTGCGACCCGTTCCATGGTGACTGTGGCATTGGCGGTCGGACGGCCGATCTCGTTCAGAACCATCCCTGCGTATTCAATAGCGCCTGCGGACAGAGCCGCTGTCATCAGCCCGAGTGACAGCGCCGCAAGCACACCAGCTTTCAGTATCATGTTCCTGTTCATCCGAACACCCTTGGTTGGAGAATGTATCATCTTGTTGTATGACAGGTTGCTATCACCGGCTCCAAACAGATGCGACGGTGACGTTCAAATAATAATACATCATAGCAAAAAATACAATGATGAAACAGTGCGGCTCACCCGGGATAACCGGCGAACAGCTTTCCCCACGGGTCCTCCCGCAGCCATGCATCCACCAACGGCTTCCCGTTCCGGGGATACCAGAACCGGTCATGGTAAAACTCACTGGCAAAAATAAAGACGTTCACCAGGGGGGTGTGGAAGAGAAGCTTCTGAAACACCCGAAGGGGTGAGCGCCAGAGCAACATGCCGGTCCCCGTGCCGAGATTTACCCCGACTTTGAAATTCCATCGTTCCTCTGCGACTTCCGGCATGCCGACAATCTCGATGGAGCGGGGATCGCCCTGGCCGAGTCCGGCTTCAGTGGCTTTGGCGATATAGCGGATTCCCATGGGATCGAATCCCATCATTCGCGCGGCCGCCGCGTCTATAGCCACCGGGTCGGAGGACGCGAGAATGACATCTTTCCGCTGCGGCACCAGGGTTCTGGGTCCCGGCCCGCTCCCGGCGGTCGTACCGTCCATGGTACAGAAAATACCGGGATGAATCTCTTTCTGGATGGCGAGGAGGTCTACCAAAGTGTCATGGATCCAGGTGTGG
Organism: Candidatus Latescibacterota bacterium; assembly: GCA_041690195.1. Lineage (GTDB taxonomy): Bacteria > Latescibacterota > Latescibacteria > Latescibacterales > Latescibacteraceae > JAWLHT01. The sequence goes on along the minus strand of JAWLHT010000136.1, from coordinate 5,797 downwards.
GTATAATGACGGTGTACATTCAGGAGTCCGCCGAATGCGTTCTTCATCGCCCCGGTGGTCACCGTGTAGGAGTGGGTTTTCACCGTGGGAAGATGTACAATGTTCTTCCCGACGAAGTAATCGGGAATTCGCACTCCGTCGGGATAGATGCGGTCGAGAACGAGAAGAGGCTTCCGGGGAGTATACCGGACCCAGCGCATGTCTTCATCCCGGAAATTGTATTTGACCGGAATACCGTATTTCTCCAGCACCGGACCGAATTTGTTAAAGCGGTCGCCCAGGTCGGCGATGGTCACCACGGTCTTGTTGTGGACATCAACCAGGTCGCGGCAACCCATGTCCCGAAGGGCGAGAATCGTTCCTTCCAATTGCCAGGGAGTGGTATTTGCGCCCGGATAGAGCAGGTGCCAGCTTATGTTATCCTTAATAATCGTCGTGACCGCGGGGTCGAGCGCGGTCTGAATGCCGGCCAATTCGCAGAGTCGGCGATAGTCATCGAGCACTGTTTCGGGCGAGGTCCGGAGAACGGCAACAGTGGATTTCCTGGTTGACATGTTTCACTCGCTGACGGAATGGAGAGATGTGAAAATCGGATGTTTCCGCAGGGCGGCAACATGGCTGTCTTCCCGTAATACCGGGTATTCCGGAATTCGGCTCTCTATTGCACTGCCGAGTCAGGGTTTCGGTTCCCGGCTCCCGGAATATCACAGCGGGATGTTTGTGCGGTTTCCGGCCGAACGGGAATCTTCCTATCATACGCGTCCCCGCCGTTGCGCACAAGGGTAAAATCGCCTTTCCTCACCGGAAAGCGGTATGTATATTGCCTTGACACGATGATATGTTTCCGGATCAATCCGGTGGCGTTCGTCAATGAATCCTTCCGTTGCCACTGCTCCGGAATCCCCCGGGTGAGCCGAAATTCCCGGAAGCCTCGACTGCCTTGCGCGAATGATTTGGGGTTGATCCCGAGACTTTCGTGAATTTCAGCCGGATTTTTTCCATGTTCATGTCCTTTCAGCCTGTTTACCCCGTTCATTCCCGCCATCCGTGAAAGCGACTTTCAGGTATGCGGGACGGGCAGAGCGTTTTGCCGTATCCGAATATTCCTGCGCCAGGAAAGGATCAGCCGACGGAATGAAAAGAATCATCAGAATCGCATTGGGCAGTTTATTTCTTCTCCTTGGAGTGGTTGGGCTTATCCTTCCGGTGCTCCAGGGAATACTTTTTCTCATTGCCGGGCTTCTCATCCTGTCCCCGGAAAGCAGGAGGATCCGAACGTTTCTCGGTGTTCTCCGCCGCCGGTATCCCGCCATTTTCGAGCAGGCCGACCGTCTCCACCGGAAATTCCGTCCCGGAACCGGAGCATGATGAACCGGAACGAAATGATCCGGTATAAGAAATTGTTTGTCCGGCGGCAGGTATGGACTCAGCTTTCAGCCCGTGAAAATGACAGGAGGGAACGATGCTCGAACGAGCCGCCGCGCTTCTCATGGTCACCGATATCCAAGGCAATCTGGCGGCCGCCATGGACGACCGGGAATCGCTGCTCCGCAACACCGCAATACTTATTGAAGGACTCCGCATTCTCGATATTCCGGTACTCTGGGTCGAGCAGTATCCCCAGGGGCTTGGCCCGACCGTTCCGGAGATTGCTTCACGGCTCGATGGCCTCTCTCCAATGCCGAAAAGAACCTTTTCCTCTCTGCGGGATGAAGCTATCCGGCGGCAGTTCGAACTGTTCGGCCGACGTCAAGTGATTCTGGCCGGTATCGAAACCCATGTCTGTGTTTACCAGACCGCAATGGATCTCCTGGCCATGGGGGCGGAGGTTTATGTTCCCGCGGACGCGGTTTCTTCCCGCACCGCCCTGAACCGGAGGGTCGGCCTCGATAGTATCGTCCGCGCGGGGGGACGCGCCACCAGCGTTGAGACCGTGCTGTTTGAACTGCTTGGTGCTGCCGAAGGCGAGGATTTCAAGCGGATTCTCCGATTGGTTAAATAGTGGTTATACCAGGAGGACACCATGCGAAGCATTCGCCGGGTGGTTATTGTTCGCTATGTGCTGTGCGTTTTGCTCTGGGCTGTGGGTTGCGGAGGGGATGGAAAGACAATTCGGACGGTTTCCGGACTTCGGGGAACTCTCTACCGGGGAACAGAAGCTTATCCCGCTTCCGGTCCTCTTGACAGGGAGGAGCGGGAGCGCAGGGACACAGCGATCCGCCTGGACCGTGAGAGACTGCTTGAAAGCGCCCGTGTGGTCATGGATGGCGATCCGGCGCTGCTGGAACCTCCGGAGCATCTGAAGCCGCTGGTCGGAAAGGATTTTACCGTCGCCAGAACCGCACCGGGAGTCCAGTTCGGGGTGATACCCGCCCAACCGGCATTCTTCCGTGAATTGAACGGAAGGGACCAGACAGGATGGTGGGGGAACTACGCCCAGTCTGCATTTCAGCCTGAAACGGGAAAGTTTTACGCCGCAGTGGGGGACCACGGTAAAATCGGCGCATGCATATACATTGTCGAGTACGATCCGTCCCGCAGAAGTATCCGCTGCCTTCCCGAAATCAACCGAACGCTCGGACGGGGAGAGGAGCGGTTCGGCGACGGGATCATACATGGCTGGCTCGATTTTTTCCAGGGACCGGGCTGCTCCCGGCCTCATCTGTGGTTCTGCACCTACTGGTCGCGATTTCCCGAGCCGCTGGAATCCGACTACGAAACCGGATATGATGGCGGCCACATTCTGAGCTGCGATCCGGAAACGGGGGACGTGGTTGACTATGGCGCTCCGTTGCGTCGCGTATCCTGGCCCTATCACCGGGTCGATGCCAGCCGGGGAATGCTGTACGCAGTGGGGATGAACGGGGAGTTTCTGGCCTGGGATATCGCAGCCGGACAACCGCGCTGGGCGGGCCACCTTCCGCCGGGACTGGCGTGGTATAACCGGGCCGTACTGCTCGACGAAGAAACAGGGAGGGTATACACATCGAACGGAGCAGATTCCGACCCGGACCGGCACATGATTGTCTATGACCCCGAAATCAACCGTTTTTCCCGTCTGGATTGTGTATCGCCGGTTGATCCGGAGACGGGAAAGCGGGAGCCGATGCGCGCCCAAACCCGTAACCGCGGTCCCGACGGGCTCTTCTGGGGAGTGACCGTTACCGGCCAGTTGTTCACGTTTGATCCGGAACGGGAAATCATGGCCGACCGGGGGGCCTGCTGGCCGGGAAGCCAGCGCTACACCTGCTCTCTGGAGCGGAGCCCGGGCGGACGGTATCTCTACTACGCTCCCCAGACGTATCGCGACGGTTCTCCGCTGGTTCAGTTGGATACCCGAACCGGTGTGCGAAAGGTGCTGGCCTTTCTCGCACCGTATTACTCCGGGCAGTACGGCTACATCCCCGCGGTTTCCTACTCGCTGAAGCTCGATCCGAAGGGAGAACGGCTCTTCATGGTATGGAACGGGGGGTTCACCGGAATGCGGGACGATCTCGGGGTGGAACGGTTCGGTAACTGCGCGGTCATGCTCATGGATATTCCCAAAAGCGAGAGGGATGACGACAGAATGTGACAGGGGAAACGCTGCACCTCCTCTATAATCCGAACAGGGCAGGTGCCATTTCTTCCCTTGAATCGTTCGCGTGAAGACTGTTTCCTCAATCTTGTACGAGCACACGGTCAAGACGGAAAAATGATGGCTCTCCGCGGTTTCATGCGGGGAACGAGTGAAGAAAGAAGGAGTCAGGAACTAGGAGAAGGGGAAAGCCGGAGTCGTAGGGGGAGGCTGCCTCGCCCCTACGACTGCACTGTTCACCCTCATTTACCCATAGAATACAGCGAAGAACCGCTTTTATGAGACAACATGCCTAAACAGGGGAGGTACGGTATGCCGAGTCGGCGCGAGGTTCTCAGGAAAGGGCTGGCTGGTGCGGCGGGATTGGCCGGCGCATCTGTATTCGGGAATGGATTTGCACAGGACCAGCGGGAGGTCCCGGTCCGTCGTCCCAATGTCATCATCTTCCACACCGACGACCAGGACTTCAATACTCTCGGCTGTTACGGCGCTAACGTTTTTACACCCCACATCGATAGTCTGGCCGGCCGGGGAATACGGTTTACCCGCGGATACGTGCCCACCGGGGTCTGCATGCCCAGCAGGTATGCGCTGATCACCGGCCAGTATCCCAGCCGCTGCCAGCATCCATCCTTTCAGAAGGCATTCCCAAAGGATGTGCCGACTGAGCCGTCGTTCAATACTCCGCTCATCGACGGCCAGCATACCATCGCCAACGTCCTCAAACGAGCCGGGTATGCCACCGGTTTTGTTGGAAAATGGCACATCGGCGGACCCGATCCTTCGAGTCTGCGGCGGCTGCCCGTGGCAAAAGAGTGGGCGGCGGCATGGAAGCCTCTCGAAGACGATCTGGACCCCCGCGACCCGGATGTTAACCGCATTCTGGAACATAACCACCGCGTACATAGCGAGCATATCAAAAGCTTCGGGTTTGACTACGCCGACCGCATCATGGAGAACACGGAATCATTCAACAGTCGGGTTATCAACTACCACAATCCGGAGTGGATTACCGAGGGAGCGCTGAATTTCATCAATCAGAACAGGAACAAGCCGTTTTTTCTCTATCTCAACCACACCCTCCATCACATTCCCCATCCACAGGAGTCCCTTTTCAATGCCGACCCACGGGTGACGCTCGGGGGATATCTCGACCGGGCTCCCGATGTCATGCCCTCCCGACGGGAGATTGTGGAGATGGCGAAGCGGGAGGGCTTTCCTGAAAAGACCGCTTTCTGTACCTGGATGGACCAGGCTTTCGGCGCTGTGCTCACTCGCTTGGGAGAACTGGGGCTCACCGACGACACCATGATTGTTTTCATGAGCGACAACAACATTCCCGCGAAGGGAACCATCTATGAGGACGGGGTGAACGTTCCCTGCATCGTCAGCTATCCTCGGGCGGTCGCCGGAGGCCAAAATTCCGGACGTCTCATTCAGAACACCGACCTTGCGCCCACCATCTTTTCTCTCTGCGGCGCGGAAACACCAGGAGATATGCGCATTGACGGCGCTGATGTAATGCCCATGCTCAGGGGAGAGCGGGAGTCCATCCATGATGAACTCTTCTTTGAGATTGGCTGGGCCCGCGCCTGCTGCACCGAACGCTGGAAATACCTCGCGCTCCGTCCCACCCAGTCGGCGCTGAAGTTCCGTGAATCGAAGTCCGGAGCTTTCCCCTGGATATACCACTGCCGTAGCCTGGAGCCGCAGCAGCACCATGCGCTCATCTGGCACCCGGCATTTTTCTATCCTGATCAGTTGTATGATCTGTCTGTAGACCGGGATGAGCTGGTGAACCTGTCCGAGCGAACCGAACATGCCGCGACCCTCGACGACATGAAGGGGCGGATGCGCCGCTGGCTCCGGACGTTCGATCATCCCTTTGGCGAATTCGCCTGATCCGGTTGACGCATACATCACCATACCGGTGGAGGACCACCGGAAAACCCAACCCGCTCCCCTGGCGTCTCGCTCTCACGGAAGGCAATGGGAAGCCGGGACGACGGGAACACCGAGACAGCCGATAACGACTCAGCCCCTCTCTCCCCGAGAGAGGGGCTGAGGGGTGAATTAGAGCCGATCCTAAAATAAATTTGGGTATCGGGTTGAGTCAGAAAGCAGGGCCAAATCGTGGCGAGCGCAGCCAAGACCCCCTTCCGGCCTTGCGGCCACCTTCCCCCTTGCAGGGGGCAGGAAAGACATCACTCATGCGCGTGA
>JAWLHT010000135.1:0-13472 GCA_041690195.1 Candidatus Latescibacterota bacterium | reverse complement strand
TCAGAATGTAAGTGCATTGAGTACGTTGTCTGCTCGCAACTGCAATATACTCAATAACTTACTTCATTGCACCGCTTTTTTTATGCATAATCCGGGTTATAAGACACTCCGCTGAATTCAGCGGGTACACGATGCAAGAGTTATATCGGAAGGCCTATGCCGAAGCTCCCCCCACAGCCGATTTTCAGAAGCGGGTCTCTTTCGGATTGTTCCCGCCTCGCTTGGAACATGGACAGCGAAGTTCCCTTACGTTTCCGTGGAAAGATGGGGACGACGTTTCCAGGAAACCGGGATGATGATCCCCGCCATTGGAAACAGGATCATATACCAGAGGAGAATAAATTCATTCAGAACGAAGCGTGACCATTCGACATCGAGTTCCAGGATGGCGCGGACCCGACTGGCGACCAAGGCGTCCATGATGGTTTTCCACGCGAACCCCGATACTCCGATCATGCGGAAAGAGGGATAAATCAGTGCGGAGATGAGAGCGAAAAGCAGTAGTCCATGAAAGCCGTACACCACCAGGCCGGCAAGTATTTGCCCGAAGTCAAAGAACTTTCCCGTGGACATGTGACGTATGCGCTGATGCACGAACGCCGCCAGCGTTTGGGGCGCCCGGGTATAAACGTGCGTTTCCGAGGCGGGCATGGTGGCCGCGCGAGCGGTCCGCGAGCGTTCGATCCGCTGCAACAACAGGGTATCATCACCGGAAAGAACTCTGATGGAATTTCCGTATCCCTGCACTGCCAGGAACACGTCCCGCCGGAATCCCATGTTCCGCCCACTGGCGTGCGTACCCCGACCCAGGACAATGGATGAGGCGGAGAGGGCTGCATTCCAGAGGTATTCATGGCGAATGAAGGAATTGAGGGTTCCTGGAGCTTTCCGGTAAGGTGCGATGCCCGCGACAAAGCCAACGCCGGATTCAAATCGATTGACCATACCCGCAATCCAGCCGGGCGGGACAGTACAATCCGCGTCGGTCTGGAGTATAATTTCCCCCTTCGCCAGAGACAGCGCTGAGGCAAGGGCGTTTTTTTTGGGGGAGACACCATCCGGAACCCGGCCAATCCGTACGGTGTGTAGCGAGGGCCAGCGACTGCTGTATTCCCCGAGCAACTCCGATGTCTGATCCGTTGAGCGGTCGTCCGCCACAATGACCTCGAATTTGTCCGGAGGATACTCCTGACTGCAAAGGGAATCAAGGCACGCGCCGAGTGAAGCTTCCTCATTTCTGGCGGCGATTATGACACTGACACGGGGCGTATGTTCGGCCGAACCCGAACGAACCCGCCGAAGCGCACAAATGATAACCGCCGCAACCACTGTATATGCCACACATCCCGCGATAACCAGTAATGTGAAAGTCTGCATTGCCCAATCCTCCAGCATTTTTCGTCCCCGGGGAAAATATACATGGTAATTCCGGATGAAACCAGTTTGAAAAACGGTAAAACCCGGTTTGGGTATCTTGACAAGCCACCGAGATTTCCCTATTATACACTTTCAAATGTTCGATCATTATAGCGTGCTATTGGTTATACAGGGTTACTTATCATGGCAAGAAAACTTCTGTATGGCATTACCGGCGGTACAAGCCTGATCCTTGCCGTTTACCTGGCAGTGGCGCCGCTTGCGGCTGAGGATTCCTCCCAGCTTGAAATTCTGAAGAGAATATCGACGGTGTCCATTCACACGGCACTTAAGGGTTCGCAAGATGTAGAAGAAGTTGCAACCCGCCTTGGAGTGAAATCTGATGAACTGCGGCGAATCTGCCTTGCTTTAAAAATCGACCTGCCCGCACCTCCCGTATCCCTCAAACCGGAACCGGTCCCCACTCCTGCTCCCACCCGGCGCATGGCAAATGAAATTGACACCGACGCAATACTTGAGTACCGGAGTGAATCGCCATACGTACTCTTGGTGGATAAGGCCGAGCACATGCTGTATCTTCTCAAGTATGATAACGGAAAACGTATTGTGGAGGCTTCATACCCCTGCAAGACCGGCAAGCGCGAGGGCGACAAACAAGAGCGCGGTGACCACCGGACTCCCGAAGGCATTTATTTTTTCCAGACCCGGTATAACCGTCAGGAGATCGAACGCAGAGTAGGGAAGCCCAACGCATATCAGTATGGAGAAATGGCGTTCACAACTGATTTTCCTAATCGTATCGATCAATTGAAAGGTAAAAACGGGGGCGGTATTTGGTTGCACGGAACGGATGAACCGTTCGACTCCACTCCCTTCATGGACACCCGGGGGTGCGTGGTAACCACTAACGATACCATCAGCAAGCTTAGCAACTACATCGAAATCAACCGTACCCCCATGATCATTGTGGACCGTCTGGTTACCCGTTCCGGAGAAGAGATCGAAGCTGAGCGGAAGTCAGTTCTCGCCATGGTTGAAGACTGGCGTTCGAATTGGGCGGAAAAGAGGATCGACCGGTATATCCAGTTCTACTCTCCCGCATTCTCATCCCAGGGTCTTTCCCGCGATACATGGAAAGCCCGGAAAGAAGGATTGGCCAAGATCAATGGCACGGTGGAAATATCCCTTGAGAACATCTCGATCCTCAAGCAAAAGGATGGCATGGTCGTGCGGTTCATCCAGGATTACGAGGCCGACAATGTTGCCAATACCGGGGTGAAAACGCTGTACCTCATTCAAGGCGACAGCGGGTGGGAAATCGTTTCGGAACATTTTCGCAGATTGAATTAGCATGATTAAACCACCGTTTACCATTCTTGTTTTGAAGAATGCGCATCGACCGCTTACCATCCGTATCACCGCCTTCCCGTTGTTCCTTTTCCTGGCCCTGATTCCCGCGATATTCTTATCAGCGGGAATCGGGCTCGCCATCCTCATTCTGCGGGATACGACACAATTCCGACTTCCGGCTTCCGTATCGACGCCGGAGAACGTGTCTACAACGGAACAGATCGCTTCAGTCGCCCTGCCCCCATCCGATTCCGTGCGGGTTCAAATCGGAGGATTGTTCGCTGTTCGCGCCGGTGGCGGCATGGAAATCAGCTTCACGCCCACAAACCTGCCGCCCATGGAAAACTGTTACGTCTGGTTTATTCTCAGCGCCATCCAATTCCCGGAGGAGACAGTTATTTACCCCCGGAGCCCGGTCTTCCGCGGCGTCCCGGTGGATTACCGGAACGGGGTTCCGTTCTTTCCCTCCCGTGAGCGGCAATGTTCCGTGACCGTTGCCGACTTACCGGAGGAACTCTCTGTTGACCGCATTCGCATACTCATTTATTCTTCAGCAGGTGAAATTCTTGCCGATTCTTCACGTGAACTTGGGCGCCATGCAAGGATGTGATACCCATGCTTTTTTTTAGACGTTCAGGATACCGCCTTCTGTCCACCCTTCTTGCCGGATGCGTCTTTGCCGTCGCCGTACCGAATCCCGCAGCCGCGGAGACCCGCACGGTCACCTATCTTGAAAACTCCGACCATGAGTTAACCATATACTTCATCAACGGCAAGGAACCCGGGAAAACGCTCATGATCATGGGCGGCATTCAGGGTGATGAACCAGGCGGTTACCTCGCCGCGGACCTCTACGCCGATATGCTGCTGGAAAAGGGGAACCTCATCGTCGTTCCCCGCGCCAACTTTTTCTCAATTCGCAACAACAATCGCGGTGTCAACGGTGACATGAACCGAAAGTTCAGCCAGAACGGACCGCAGGATGATTACGATTCCCGGATCGTCGCCATCCTCTCCAGCCTCATGGAAAAGAGCGACGCGTTCATTAATCTCCACGAAGGATCGGGGTTTTATCACCCGGAGTACATCGACAACCTGCGCAATCCGATGCGCTACGGCCAGTCTATCATTGCCGATACCGACGTCTACACCCTTGCCTCAGGAAAAACGGTGGACCTGAAAGGGCTCGCACAAAGAGTCATCGAGGAAATAAACAAGAATATAAAGAATCCCGAACACCATTTCCGCTTCAACAACCATAATACCTTTTCGGAAAAGTCCCGGCACAAGGAACAACGAAAAAGCGCTACATTCCATGCTCTGAGCGTCGTGGGAATCCCCGCGTACGGCATTGAGGCCTCCAAGGAAATCAAGGATATTCAGACCAAGGTTCGCTATCAGACGCTTGTTATCAATGCTTTCATGAGCGAATTCGGCATCGTGCCAGAGCACCCCAGCATTTTCCTGCCGCCCCCGGAGCTGGACCACCTGGTCATTAATGTTCCGGGAAACCCTGTTCCATTTGCGGTGCGTAACGGCTCTTCGATCACCGTACCCTCCGGAACCTCCATCCATGTCACCGACGTCGTGGCCAATTATGAACGGGGTCTTTCCGTCGATGTGGTCGGCGCCGGAATTTCCAACGACCTGAACCGGGTTGTCATGGTGAAGGGGCCAACCGTAATCAAGGTGTTCAAGGATGCGTTCCCCTGCGGCGAAGTACACGTTACGGTAACCGATCCCAACAAACCTGATGTGCCGGTTACGGTTACTGTATCCACCCCCTTCCATATTCATGATTTTGAAATACGGGCATCCGGTAAAAATATGGTTGTATCGGCAGGAGATACCCTTCATATTATACGTGGTGATATCCTTGAAATTGTGGGAGCCCGTTCTCTTGATAATTCCTGGACCGACTTTCGGATCAACTTTGTCGGGTTCGTTGGGAATGAACAGGTCAACGACGCCGAGGACCGTGGATACAAAATCAATACCGCTACCGAGCTTATCCGCCGTTTCAGTGTCGACAGCGAAGGTTTTGTATATAAAATCGAAGCATTGAACGGCTCCAGGGTCGCCGGGACAATGTATATCAAACTCCAGGAACCCCGGGTTGAATACCTCATCGCCGAACGGAGCGATGGAGTAAGGCTGGCGCTTGCCCCCGGATCAACCGTTTCCTGTACCGGCGAAACCGGGACCATCAAGCTCCTTTCCGTTGTGTCCAATGTGTCCGATTCACCGCGCATTTCTCTCCATGTGCACAACGCAGCTATGGGAGAACAGGAAATACTTCTGCCTTTTCCCTTCGAAGTCAGGGGAGATACTGAAGTTCAATTCCGGTGTCATGATACATCCATTGGATCCATACACTTCAGGGCGGATAGATGAATCGTCTGGTACAACTTGTCAAACGCACATTCCGGCAGATGCGTCTGAAACGGCTTCCCGTTCCGGAGGCCACGCCTCCGGTCAATATCACCAGAATCATCCGCTCCCCCCGAAGCATTCTCATTGTTCCATACAATCGCATGGGAACCATTCTCCTTGCGACGCGAACATTCAAAGCCTTCCGGGAGCGATATCCGGAAACCAGGATAACCGTGGCAGTCCATGCCGCATGGAGTATCCTTATCCAGAACGACTCCACCATCGACGATGTCTTGACATTTGGCGATGAAGTGTATAATCCTCTCAGCCCTGAATTCCGAGCAGTCGGGGAGACACTTTCCAACCGCGGCTTCGATATGGCGTTCTTCCTCTCCTACCAATACGATCTCGGAACCGCCTACCTGACCCGCATGTCCAATGCGTCTGTCCGGGTGTCTTTTCAAACCGACCAGCCCCACCAGTTTTTCAACGTCCAGCTTGTACCTTCGGAAGGAACCCGTTACGAAGGCGAGCGATACCTCGATCTATTGGAAAGTGTCGGTATTCCCGGTATACTCCGGGACTACACCATGACCATAAGCACCGCCGTCCGCGAAAAGGCCCGGATGAAGTTTCTTGCCGGAGGAACCGACTCCCGGACCGGATCCTTCGTGGGATTCGATCTCACCTCGGAAATTGTCGGCGACCCCATCAGTCGGAAGCAGGCGGAATCCGTAGTTGGGGCGCTCATCTCCGAACTCGATGCGACCGTGATACTTTTTTTCGAACCGGGCAAGCGGGAAATCGCTGCCGCACTGAAGGAGAGCTTCGGAAAACGGGTTATGCCAGTGGAAGACCGCCCCGTGTCCACAGCGGCCGGACTCATGTCCTGGTGCGATTTCGTCGTCGCGCACAATACCGATCTCTTCCAGCTCTCCCTTGCCTTGAAAGTTCCGGTAATCGGCATCCTGGGCAAGAACGACATGATCCAGTGGTCTCCCGGAGAATCTGAGCGGGTGGTTCATTTGGAACGTTCCACCCTGTCCTGGCCCTCGGCGGCAATCATCACCCAGGCAGCAAAGAATCTTCTGCGCCAAAAAAAGTCCTCGGAACAGCGGCATGTTATCCCCGAGCCAGCCCGTTTACCAAAACAGAAACGGGAGAGCGCGGAGTAATCCGCCACCCTCCCATTCATTTTCAGCAACTTGCCTGTACTGCGGTCAGCACCCATGCCGTTTTACCAATGGCACGACAGACCCTTACAGCAGAAGCAACCTGAACTCTCTTGCCCACCTGTCTGTACTTACCCCAGAGGTGCGGTCAGCGTTCCGACGTACGCCCCCACCTCGCGCTCAAAACCCGGTATCTCCCCGCGTTCACCAATCCGCCGCACGATTGAACTTCCCACAATCACACCATCGGCGCAACCGGCGATCTCGCGAACCTGTTCCGGGCTGGAAACACCAAACCCAACCGCAACCGGGGTATCGGTCAGCGCCCGAATTCGATGTACCATGGCCGGAATGGTCTCTGCAACACACTCTCGTTCCCCGGTGACACCCATCTGCGAGACATAGTAGACGAATCCTGAAGCAAGGTCTGCAATCCGTTTCAGACGGTCTTCCGGGGTGATCGGGGATACCAGGAACACCGTGGCCAAACCTTTGGAATCCATGAGACGTTTGTATTCCCCCGCTTCCTCGGGAGGCAAATCCAGTACAAGGGCCCCGTCAAGGCCGGCATCGGATGCGTCGTTCACGAACATCTCGAGACCGTAGGAAAGGATTGTATTGTAATAGGCAAAGAAAATAATGGGAATAGACGATTCCCGGCGAATCTCAAGAACGGTGGCAAGTACATCGCCAATACCGACTTCATTCTTGAGCGCACGCATGGCGGCCTCCTGATTTACCGGGCCGTCCGCGATGGGATCGGAGAACGGTACGCCGAGTTCCACAATGTCCACTCCCCGGCGTTCAAACTCATGCACGAGCCGAACCGTGGCCGCAAGAGTGGGATCCCCGGCGGTGATATACGCGATAAACGCCGAGCGGCCGCGTTCACGCAAATCCGCGAACTTCTGACTTATCCTGTTCATATCCCGATCCTCACAACGAAATCCGCTCGATGGCGGTATTCACGTCCTTATCGCCGCGCCCGCTGAGATTGACGATCATGATCTCATCACGCCGCATAGCGGGAGCGATTTTCACCGCATGCGCAACCGCATGCGCACTTTCCAGCGCAGGAATAATCCCTTCAGTTTCTGAAAGAAGCCGGAAGGCCTCCAGGCATTCGTCATCACTGACCGCTGAATACTCCACCCGCTTTAAGTCGCGGAGCATGGAATGTTCCGGCCCCACAGAGGCATAATCCAGCCCGGCGGAGACCGAGTGGGTCGGGCTGATCTGACCGTGAGCATCCTGGAGCACCCAGGAGAGAGCGCCATGCAGCACTCCCGGCCGTCCCGTCAGAAACCGCGCCGCATGCTCACCCCAGCCGGAACCCCGCCCTCCCGCTTCCACACCGATCATGCGGACGGATTCGTCATCGAGGAATTCGTAGAAAAGTCCCAGCGCATTGGAGCCGCCGCCGACGCAGGCCACGAGCAGATCCGGCAGACGCCCTTCCTTCTCGATAATCTGGACTTTGGCCTCCCGCCCGATGACGCTCTGGAAATCGCGGACCATCATGGGGAACGGGTGCGGGCCCTCCACGGTCCCGAAGATATAGAAAGTATCCCGGCAGGTAAGCGCCCAGTCGCGCATGGCCTCGTTGATGGCGTCCTTGAGCGTTTGGGTCCCGGCGTCCACCTGGTGGACTTTCGCCCCGAGGAGCTTCATGCGGAACACGTTCAGTGACTGACGGCGCATGTCCTCCGCGCCCATGAATATCTCACATTCCAAACCAAAGAGCGCCGCGCAGGTGGCGGTGGCCACCCCGTGCTGGCCCGCGCCCGTTTCCGCGATGACCCTCCGCTTACCCATCCGGCGGGCAAGGAGCGCCTGCCCGAGAGCGTTGTTGATCTTGTGTGCGCCCGTATGGGTGAGGTCTTCCCGTTTGAGGTATATCACTGCCCCGCCGAGCTTTTCGGAAAGCCGTGACGCCCGGGTCAGCGGGGTCGGTCTTCCCACGTAATCGCGGAGCAGGGTATCCAGTTCGGTGCGGAAAGCGGGGTCATTCTTCGCTTCGGCGTAGGCCTGCTCCATATCGGTGAGGACCGGCATGAGCGTTTCCGGCACAAACCGGCCGCCGTATCGTCCAAAATACCCCGCCGCGTTGGGATACTGCTTAAAGGTGTTCACTATTCTTCTCCAATGCCTGGAACAACGCATCCATTTTTTCGTGGTCCTTTACCCCCGGCGATACTTCCACTCCGCTGGAGACATCCACACCCCAGGGAGCGGCGATTTGCACCGCTTCCCGTAAGTTCCCGGCATGCAGCCCCCCCGCCAGGATGACCCTCCCGTATTCCCGGCAGGGACGGGCCAGGGACCAGTCGAACGTCTTTCCGGTCCCACCACCCACGCCGGGCACAAAGGTATCGAGCAGGAACCACCCCGCCGGATAGCGGGAGAGATGTCCGGGCTCGAAGTCCCTCCCGACCCGAAACGCCTTGATGACCTCTGTCCCGCTCAATTTCCGCAGGTACTCGGGAGGTTCATCGCCGTGGAGCTGCACCGAGGTCAGCGCCACTACGGAAGCAATCCGCCGGACCTCGTCCGGCTCCTCGTCCACGAAAACCCCGATACGGGCAATGCGGGGTCCGAGCGCGCGGGAAACCCTACCCGCCGCCTCCGGGTCAATATATCGCGGACTTTTCCGGAAAAAGATGAAGCCGACCGCGAACGCCCCGAGCCGCTCGGCGTGAAGGGCGTCCTCGATGCGGGTAATACCGCAGATTTTGACGGGAAATGACATGTGAAACGTTTCTCGCAAAGTACAAGTAAGAAAGAATCTGTTTCTCGCAGAGACGCGGAGAACACAGGAGATGGAATGAGAGAAAAGCATTTTTGCAGAGATAGAATATCAGGTCTCTCTATAATAACTCTCTCTTGTGCTCTGCGTTCTCTGCGAGAAACTGCTCTGTTTCTACATCTGGGGCGGCGTCACCTTCGGGAGCTTCTCCAGGGATTTCCGGATGGCTTCCTCGGGATAGTCGTAGTCAGTCAGTTCGCCACCGAGATACTTGTCATATCCGACCATGTCCACGAGCCCGTGACCGCTGTAGAGGAAAGCGATGGTCTTGGCTTCGCCGGTTTCCTTGCAGCGTTTGGCCTCCTCAATGGCCGCCTTGATGGCGTGGGAGGTTTCCGGAGCAGGGATGAGCCCCTCGGTACGGGCGAACGTTACCGCCGCCTCGTAGCACTCGTTCTGGTGATAGGCAACCGCCTCGATCTCCTTCTCGTTGACAAGCTTGGAGAGGATTGGGGAATCTCCGTGATACCGCAGACCGCCGGCATGAATGCCCGCAGGGATGAAGTCGTGGCCGAGCGTATACATCAGCATGGCCGGAGTCATCTGGGCCTGGTCGCCGAAGTCGTAGGCGAATACGCCCTTGGTGAAGGTCGGGCAGGCTTTGGGCTCCACGGCAACCGCACGGATGTTCTTCTTTTTGGCTTGGCCACGCATTCGCTGGCCGACGAACGGCAGGGTGAACCCGCCCATGTTGGAACCGCCGCCCACGCAGCCGATCACGACATCGGGGTAATCGTCCACCATCTCGAACTGTTTGATAGATTCCAGCCCGGTGATGGTCTGGTGCAGAAGAACGTGGTTGAGCACGCTGCCGAGGGAATACTTGGTATCCTTGTCATCGGCGGCCATCTGCACCGCTTCGCTGATGGCGATTCCGAGGCTTCCGGGACAGTCCGGATCCATTTCCAGCACGGCGCGTCCGGCCGGGGTCATCGTGGTCGGACTGGGATACACGTCGGCGCCCCAGAGCTGCATCATGGACTTGCGGTACGGCTTCTGCTGATAGCTCACCTTGACCATGAACACGGTGCACTTGAGCCCGAAGAAATTACAGGCCAGGGAAAGCGCGGTACCCCACTGTCCGGCGCCTGTTTCGGTGGAGATATTCTTCACTCCTTCCCGCTTGTTGTAATACGCCTGGGCCACCGCGGTATTGGGCTTGTGGGAACCGGCGGGGGAAACGCTTTCGTTTTTGAAGTAGATCTTTGCCGGGGTTCCCAGGTACTCTTCCAGGCGACGGGCGCGGACCAGCGGGGTCGGCCGCCAGATGGACAGGATGTCCATAACCTCTTCCGGAATGTCGATCCAGGGCTGCGCGCTCATTTCCTGTTCGATCACCGCCATCGGGAAGATGGGAGCCAGGTCCTCGGGACCGGCGGGCATGTTGGTACGCGCGTTCATGGGCGGCGCGGGCGGATTGTGGGGCACCATCTCGGAAACGATGTTGTACCACTGCTTCGGCATTTCGCTCGCCGGAAGGATGATCTGGTTGCTCACGTTAATAACTCCTCTCGTGAATTGATGGGTAATGAAACGGTTCAACTGCGATGTATTGCGATGCAATTATCAGCTTCGTTCCGGATGAATCAAGCGCCCGGGCCCATATGCCGAACCGCGCTGTCAGCTCAATGTATTCCCTCCGCTCCGCCCTGTTCCAGACCCGTCCACGAATCCGGAATCTTCCCGCCTTTCCGGGCATTCTCCCAGTTTTGGGTCCGTCCCTTTTTTGAGCGGTAATCTTTTCTTTCTTCACCGCTTATCTTTTCTTCGCGTCTTTGCGTCTTTGCGTGAGACAATCCTTTCCTCTCTGTTACTCCCGATTTCTCTCTCCGCATCTCCACGAGAAATCACCGTGTCGTCACCCCCGCTAGTTCCCGTACCTTCGTCGCCATGTCCCGCTCCCGCATTATGGCTTCCCCCACGAGCACCGCCCGCGCGCCGAGGGCGTGCACCCGCCGGACGTCCGATGCGGTGTTGATCCCGCTTTCGCTCACCAGGAACGTGTCCGGCGAGGCGAGGCGCGCCAGCCGTCCGGTGGTTTCCAGGTCGGTCCGGAAGGTGCGCAGGTCGCGGTTGTTGATGCCGATGACCGGCGCGTCCAGGGCGGCGGCGCGTTCCATCTCCGCGGTATCGTGGACTTCCAAGAGGCAGTCCATGTTGAGCATGGTGACGATGGACAGGAATTCGCCCAACCGGCCGTCCGGCAGGCAGGCTGCGATGAGCAGGACAGCGTCCGCTCCCGCGACCCGCGCCTCGAAAATCTGGTAGGAGTCGATGATAAAATCCTTGCGCAGGAGGGGAAGCCCGGAAACCGCCCGCGCCCGTCCGAGCCTGTCCAGCCCGCCGCGGAAGTACTTCTCGTCGGTGAGCACGGAAATGCAGGCCGCACCGTTTTCGTCGTAAGTCCGCGCGACTTCCTCCACACTCACATCGTCCCGGATCAGACCCTTGGAGGGCGAAGCGGTCTTGATCTCGGCGATAAGCGCGCACCCCGCCATAGCGGCCTTCTCCCGGAGCGCCCTGGTGAAACCGCGGGTGTGCGGAGACTCCAGCGCCCGGTGTTCCAGTTCGGCGAGGGGCATCCGCTTCCGGCTCTCCTCCACGAACTCCCGCTTGTATTCGACGATTTCCCCGAGGATTCCGTTCATTTTGCGGCAAACTCCTTCAGGCGGCGGTACTTTTCCATGGCGGCCCCGGAATCAATGGATTCCGCAGCGAAACGCAGCCCCTCCGCGGGGGTGTACGCCCCTCCCCCGGCGCAGATGGCGAAAGCGGAGTTGAGGAGCACGATATCCCGCTGCGGTCCCGGCTTTCCGGAGAGTACCGAGATGAAAATGGCGGCATTTTCGTCGGCAGACCCTCCGGCCAGGCCAACGGGCTCCGCCCGTTCGAGGCCAAGCTCACCGGGAGATACGGTGAATGACCGCACCGCGCCGCCGCTAACCTCCGCCACGCTGGTTTCCCCGGTGGTGGTAATCTCATCCAAGCCGTCGGAGCCGTGCACCACGAACGCCTGTTCGCTCCCCAGGTCGGCGAGTACCCCGGCAACTTTCGGGACGAGGGAGGCATCGTACACACCCATGAGCTGACGGCGCGCTCCTGCGGGATTGGTCAGGGGCCCCAGCAGGTTGAAGAAGGTGCGGACGCCCAATTCACGGCGGGGACCTATGGCGTATTTCATGGAGGAATGGAGGAGCGGCGCGAAGAGAAAGCCGATGCCCACCTCCTGCACACAGGCGGAAACCCGTTCGGGCGGCAAATCAATCTTGATGCCAAGCGCCATGAGCACATCGGCGCTGCCGCACTTGGAGGAAACGGAACGGTTGCCGTGCTTGGCCACCCGGATACCCGCGCCCGCCGCCACGAATGCCGCGACGGTCGAGATGTTGAAGGTATGGGCACCATCGCCGCCCGTTCCGCAAGTGTCGAGGACATCCACTCCACCAGGGTCGATCCGCACCGCTTTCTCCCGCATTACCCGGGCAAAGGAGGCGATTTCCTCCACCGTCTCGCCTTTCAGGCGCATGGCGATGAGAAACCCGCCGATCTGGGCGTCGGTGGCTCCGCCGCTCATGATACACTCCATAGCGGCTGCAGCTTCCCCGCGGGAGAGATCGCGGCCTTCCACCACCTTTTTTACCGCCTCCTGAATCATGACTCCTCCAGAAGCAGGGTTGCCCGCAGAGACACAGAGAGAAAAGAACTATACGGTTTGAAAATCACAGCGAAAAATAATCCGGTGTTTGCCCTCTCTTATCTTCCGCATCTCTGCGAGAAACGTTTTTTACATCTTCATAAAATTCCCGATAATCGTCTTTCCTTCCCGGGTCAGGATGGACTCGGGGTGAAACTGGACTCCCTCGGTGGGATGCTCCCGGTGACGTAGTCCCATGATGAGGTTTTCCTCGTCCCCGGTCCAGGCCGAAGCCTCCAGACAATCGGGAAGCGTGGCGCGCTCCACGATGAGGGAATGATAGCGGGTCGCGGTGAACGGGTTGGAAAGCCCGGCGAACACCGAGCCGCCGTCATGGTGAATCTCAGCAGTCTTACCGTGGACGGGGCGCGGCGCACGAATCACTTTCCCCCCGAACGCCTGCCCGATGGACTGATGCCCCAGGCAGACACCGAGGATGGGAATGCGGCCCGAGAACGTCCGGATGACCTCCAGGGACACCCCGGCCTCGTTGGGCGTGCAGGGACCAGGCGAAATGACGATTTTCTCGGGGCGAAGCCCCTCGATCTCGCGCACGGTGATGCGGTTGTTCCGGTAGACCTCCAGGTCGGCGCCCAGCTCGCCCATGTACTGCACGAGGTTATAGGTGAAGGAGTCAAAGTTGTCGATCATGAGAATCATTCCGCACCCCCCTGCCCCGGAACGGTGAGTTCGCCGTTTT
>JAWLHT010000134.1:0-13484 GCA_041690195.1 Candidatus Latescibacterota bacterium | reverse complement strand
GGCAACTGCCGGCAGAAAACATACACACGAGTGGAGTGGAGTCATGGAAAGCAAGAGCATGGACGGTAATACCACCCGCCGCGGATTCCTCCGGGGCGCGACGATAGGAACGGCGGGCATGGCGTTCGGCGCGGGAATGCTCCCCGGCGCGGCGAGGGCATTGCCCAAGGCCCCGGACCAGTCGAAGGTCTCCTTCATCACCGGCACGGACCGGAAGCGGATGATCATCGAGGCGCTGGAGCCCTTCAAGGACCAGATCGCGGCGGACATTCAGGACAAGCAGGTGGTTATCAAGGTCAACATGGCCGCGACCTACATCCCGCTCACCGCGACCCACCCGGACGCCGTGGCGGCCCTGCTGGATTTCCTGGAGCCCATCTACAAGAAGAAGATCATCATCGCCGAGTCCACCGCCTCCGACGAGGGCGCGCAGAAGCTCTTCGACCATTACGGCTACGGCCCGGTCCGGAAAGCGTACAATGTTGAGTTCATCGAGCTGAACGAGCAGTCCACGTCGCCTTTCTTCATCCTCGGGAAGAATCTCGAACCCCAGAAAATCCAGCTCATCGACACCTTCACCGACCCGAAAAACTACACCTTCTCCATCACCCGTCCCAAGGCGCACAATGCCGTGGTGGTCACCCTCGGGCTGAAGAACATGGTCATGGGCGCGCCGCTGAAGGTGTACAAGAAGATATCCTACAAAGCAATGATGCACGGCTCCGGGCCCTGGTGGCTGCATTACAACCTGTTCCTGGTGGCGCAGGCGGTGCGGCCGGATTTCACGGTCATCGACGGGCTGGAAGGTCTGGAAGGCGACGGGCCCACCAAGGGCGAGCCGGTTGACCACCGCATCGTGCTGGCCGGACAGGATGTCATCGCGGTGGACCGTATCGCCACCGACTGCATGGGGGTGGACCTGGCCGATGTGGGCTACCTCAACTTCTGCGCCGATGCCGGGCTCGGCAACACCGATCTGAACCGCATCAGGATCATCGGCTCGGAAAAGCCCTCCAACCATGTTCACAAGTATAAGCTGCATCAGAATATCGATTGGCAGATGCAGTGGCGGAAGCCCCTCCCCCTGCAGAAATGAGGACGGATTCAACGCCTCCAGTTCCGAAAGGATGAATCATCATGCATTGCAAATATGACGGTCAGAGTCGCGGGCGGTGTTCGCGGCGCGGCTTTCTCGGGGGAGCGGCGGCCGTCGCGGGCGCGGCGTTCGCCGGAAGCGTTTCGACGGGGACGGCTCGGGCGGCGGTAAAACGTCCGGACCGGTCCGAGGTTTCATTTGTTACCGGCGGCGACCGCCACGAGATGATCCTGCAGACTCTTCGGCCTTTCGAGAAACAGATTCGGGAGGGCATCCGGGGGAAGCAGGTCATCATCAAGGTCAACCTTGCCGCGCCGTACATTCCCCTGACCGCCACCCATCCGGACGCGGTGCGGGCGCTGCTCGACTTCCTCGCCCCGATGTACCGCGACGAGATCATTCTCGCCGAATCCCCGGCGGGAAACGACCCGGTGGAGAAACTGTTCACCCATTACGGGTACGATGCGCTCCGGAAGGAATACAACCTCCGGTTCCTCGACCTGAACCTGCAGCAGTCTTCTCCCTTTTTCATCCTGGGGCAGAACCTGGAGCCGAAGAAGATCCAGCTCATCGATACCTTTCTCGACCGGAAAAACTATATCTTCTCCATCACCCGGCCCAAGACCCACGATGCGGTGGTGATAACAATGGGACTGAAAAACGTGGTGATGGCCGCGCCGCTCAAAATTCCCGGCGGGGAGAGCTGCAAGCCCCCCATGCACGGTTCCGGGCCCTGGTGGCTGCATTATAACATGTTCCTGGTGGCGCAGGCCGTGCGGCCGGACTTCACCATCATCGACGGCCTGGAAGGATTGCAGGGAGAAGGCCCCACCAAGGGCGAGCCGGTTGACCACCGCATCGCGCTGGCCGGACCGGACGCCGTCGCGGTGGACCGCATCGTCACCGACTGCATGGGCGTCGATATCGCCGATGTGGGCTATCTCAATTTCTGCTCCAACGCCGGGCTCGGCAACACCGATCTGAACCGCATCAGGATCATCGGCTCGGAAAAGCCCTCCGACCATGTGCGGAAATACAAGCTCCGGCAGAACATCGACTGGCAGATGCAGTGGCGGAAGGACCTCCCCCTGCAGAAGTGACCGGACGCCGGAAAAAACGGAGCGCGGGCGGTGTGCGCCCGCGCTCTTTGCTTTGCATTGCGGAAATCAGCCATGCGCATTGTCCTCGCACCATACAACCCGGAATGGCCGGACATGTTCGCGGCGGAGCGGGACCGTCTGCGCGCGCCCCTCGGACCTGAAATCCGGATCGAACACATCGGGAGCACCGCCGTTCCGGGGCTCGCGGCCAAACCGGTCATCGACATCATGGCGGGACTGCCCGATTTCTCCGGGGCGGATGCGCTCGTCCCGGGCGTGGTTGCGCTGGGATACCGTCATATCCGGGAGTACGAGGCGGCAATGCCGTTCCGGCGATTCTTCACCCGTGACCAAAACGGCGCGCGGGCCTTCCACGTCCACATGGTGCAGGCGGGCGGCGAATTCTGGGAGCGTCACCTGCTCTTCCGGGACTTCCTGCGGTCGCATCCGGATACGGCGCGGGAATACGCCGGGATGAAAGCCGGGTTCGCGGAGCGTGAGTGGGAGAACGGGAACGCTTACGCCGAAGCCAAGACGCCCTTCATCCGGGAGATGGAGCGGCGGGCGCGTTCGGCGGATCTGCGATTCGCGGGAGAACGGAAATGAAGCCGGTCATCTGCAACTATTATCTCACCTACCGCTGCAACGCCCGGTGCGCCTTCTGCGCCATCTGGAAGGACCGGAGCGTCCCCCTTTCCCGTGAAGCGTCCGCGGACGTGGTGTGCCGTAACCTGGCGGATGTGCGGAAGCTCGGGGTGCGCGTGGTGGACTTCACCGGCGGGGAGCCGCTTCTGCACGACGGGCTGCCGCGGGCCCTGCGATATGCAAAATCGCTCGGGATGTGGACCACGGTGACCACCAACGGCATCCGGTACGCCGAGTGCGCCCGCGACTTGGCCAAACAGGTGGATATCCTCCAGTTCTCCCTCCACGGCGCGGACCGGGAGCGTCACGACGCGGTGACGGCGGCCCCCTCCTTCGACCGGGTCATGGCAGGGGTGGAACTGGCCAGTTCCCTCGGGGAGCGCCCCTCCTTCATTCACACCGTAACCGACGAAAACCTGCCCGCGGTTCCCGAAGTCATGGCGCTGGCCCGTTCCCTCGGAGTCATGCTTTTCCTCAATCCCTGCTTCCCCTACTTCGGGAATCCGGGGCTCTCTCCCGAGGGAGCCCGCGAACTGGACCGTCTGGCGCACGGGCGCGGCGTGACCATCGACCGGGGATTCCTCCGGTTCCTCACCGACGGCGGCAACAGTCGGGAACACCCCCGCTGCCTGGCGGTGACCTCCACCGTGGTGATCTCGCCCGACGACTGTCTCATTCTCCCCTGCTTTCACCGCCGGACCTCGTCCCTGCCCATCGCGGGACGCCTGCTCGCTCTCCGGGAGTCCCCCCTGGTACGGCGCGCCCAAGCCGAAGAGGGCCGCTATCCCTTCTGCGAGGGATGCGCGGTGAACTGCTATATCCGGGCCTCCCTTTTCCGCCGGACCGACCGCTATCTCCTCCCCTCGCTTCTTTCTGCAGCGAAATACCTCCGGGAATTGTACCGAACACCCCGGGGCCGCACTTAGTTGCCGGCCCGAAGGAGTAACTGACCCCTCGTTCCCGGCGCTATCGATTTTGATAATCTTTTAGTCCCGATCGTGTTTCCGCATCAGAATACCGCTATGGTGCGCGCCTTGACCCAAAGCGCAAATGGTTTCGATGCCGCCGAACGGCCTTCTCCTCCCGGTCCGCCGCCCCTCCCGCCTCCCATATCGCCCATTCCTCCACCCATTCCGCCTCTCCCCATACCTCCCATGCCACCTCCCATGCCGCCCCGGCTCCGTTGCCCGGAATCGGACCTTCTCTCGGGAATGGCAATCGTGCCGGTTTGAAACCCAATACCCACAAACTCAGGCATCGAGGATTCAGCAATGTAAACCGGCGTTTCCGCTGTCCGGACCAGGGGTATGCTCAACTCGTACACCAGATTCCCCCCCGTAAAGCCGATACGCGCCACAATACCCGTCGAGTCGGCCTGGGCGCAGGAAAGTGACACTGACCCGTTTTCCCCCGGACCGAGGATCTCCACGGTGGTCAGCGCGGTAAACAGCATCTGCCGGGCCTCACTACGGTTGCGGCCATCCTGCTCCATGTTCCCGGAATCCGGCGGGGTCTCACCGCGGCCGCCGTCAGCGGGGGAGGACCTGCCGTTCTCACCCCCGGATTGCGAAGACGGAATCATTCTCCCGCCGGCAGGGGAAGGCAGGGGAAAGCGAATGCCCAGAGCTTTGTTATCCGTGCCGTCGGGATTGAACCACACCGTCAGCCCCCCCACAAGGACTTGTCTCTGGATGGCGCGGTCACGGCTGGACAACCGCAGGTAGAGATGGGAGGCGCTATTCATAAGGCCGAGCGAGACCTTTTTTTCATCGAAGGTGTATTGGGCGTTATTCCACTCTCCATGTGTATCGGCCCCATCGATGGAGATTTCATGGTCGAGCCAGGTGCTTTCGATCATTGTGGGCCCGCAGCCGGTGATTGCGAGCAGGAGCAGTAACAGGGCGATAACGGGGCGAAGCAAGGATCGGTTCGCGATCAAAACAGCATCCTTTCCGGGGGAGGAGGCGGTTCGGTGCAATTGGTTTTCCGGCAAACAACAACAATTAGACAAAGGATTTACTGGAATCGTTTAACCTTTACTGCATAATTGTTCCGGTTGCGGAAAAAAGCAGAAAAGGCACCGGCCGGCTGCGCTCCAGACCTCATTGTCGTAACCATAAGAAAATACGGGTATCGGGTTTGGTCAGAAAACAGGGCCAAATCATGGCAAGCGCAGCCAAGACCCCCTTCCTTTACCCCATTCGTACCAAATCGGTATGAATGGGGGCCCCGGGGCCTTGCGGCCACCTTCCCCCTGGCAGGGGGCAGGAAAAAACACCACTCAGGCGCGTGAGTCTTGCGTGTGCCGCTTCGGTTCGTTGCTCACTCAACCCGATACCCGAGAAAAAAGTATACGGACTGAACCGGTGATGCGCATGATCACCCCGGACGAATCGAACCGGTTCGTCCGGGAACCCCCGTGATGGGAATGAAAAAGGGTGACAGCGCCGTTCGAAAGTGCTGCCACCCTTTTCCTTTTCCGGGAATACCGGCCTATTTCAAAAAAAGCATTCGACCGTAAACGGACATATTGTTTCCCTGTAAACGCGACAAGTACATCCCGGAAGATACCAAGTCGCCGTGGTCATCCCGTCCATCCCAAACGAAAGCATGCGTCCCGGCGGAAGGGACTTCCCGTGTAATGGACCGCACCTTCTGCCCCGCGGTATTGTAGATCGCGAGTGTCACCGCTCCGGCCGTCGGGGTCGCGAAACGGATGGACGCGGAGCTGTTGAACGGATTGGGAAAGCTTGGGAAAATCACCAGTCCGGAGTTCCCGCTTTGGACAATTTCTACCCGGGTTAGAGAATCATAAGGGAAATTGGTCCATGTGCCGTGGTCAAACATGATAACGCCGTCATCATACACCGTCCATACCCGTCCCATGTCGTCGGTGGCAATATTTCGATATACGGAGCCTCTAATATCAACGGGATACTCGAAACGCGAGCACCCCTCTTGGTCAACATGCGCGAGACAGCCATCCGCATCGATCCACTTCCCATCGTTTGCATCAATCGTTATAGCATACACGTTTCCGAGCGAGGGACACGGATATCCCCACACCTCCCCATCATAGCGGAGCAGCGAGCCAAAGAGCCCCGCCATTCCCGCCCAGGCATTCCCCTCCGCATCGCATTTCAGGGAAAAAACCATTGTGAAATCATCCCCTTTACTCCCCAACGCAAATGTGGTCCATTGTGCACCATCAAAACGATATACGGCGAACTCGTCCCCGAACCATCTGACACCGTTGGCGTCAATGCCGCGAAGGCGGACATAACCGGTTATCGGAGTGTTCTGCAGGGAATAGCTGGTCCATGTGGCGCCATCGAAGCGGACAAGACCGCTTTCCGCGAGAAACCATACCGCACCGGTACGGTCTGTTATGACATCGCGAACGTTGTTCAGCACAAGGCCATCCGCCTCGGTATAACTCTCCCATCCGCTTCCGTCATACCGCGATATACCGCCCTCGGTGGCGACCCAGAGGGAACCGGAAGCATCCATGGCAATCGAGTTTACTTTGGATGAAACAAGGCCGTTGCTGGCGGTATAGCTCCTCCAGCCGGTTTCATCATGGCGGGATATTCCTTCAGGCGTGGCGAACCAGAGCACACCCGCAGGGGTGGCGATGATGCTGAATACCGGGGCGGACACCAGGCCGTCCGATTCACGAAGCCGCCGGAGAGAACCATCGTTCACATTCAAGCGCACAACGCCATCCATGGAACCGACCCAGAGGTAATCTCCGCTCCAGGCGATTGCACCGGTATTTTGATACCCCTGGGCAGGGAGCGCTGGAGATATCAACAAGCACCAGAGAAACACGGAATATGCGCACCATGAATGGGCCAGGGGTATCATGCTGCGCATAATCCGTATGACATGAGTGGTGGCGGATGGCCCCATAAACGTTTTTTGGTTGCTCATACCAATTCTCTCTTTCCATAAAAACCCGGTCGTCTGTTTCGAGATGAGCCCCTCTCAGGTACTGGCGGTCGCAGACACCCTGTTTCGGTTCTCCTGGTTACTGGTCGGATTACATCGTTTTGTAATTCTTTGTAATTCCTTGTATTTGCTGGTGTATCGAAACAATTCTCTTGACACACAAATAACCTTGTACAATAATATCCATTAAACATTATGCATATCATTTCTGACTGTTTTTCAGTAGCTGATCCAGCGTTGTCCGGTTTGGGCTTTTGCGTGTATGCGATTAGGACAGGCTGGGGCGTAAATGATCAAAGGACAAGCATGATACATGGAATCCCGCTAACTACTCGACAAATGCCCTGTACAGCATTATGCAATCTGCCTTACCGATACCTCGGGAGTCAATGTCGAATTCTCACCCGGATTCCATATACCAAATTTTTTCGCCACTGAAGCAGTTTCCTAATACTAAATTCGGTTCGAACCGTGAAGAAAGGGAAAAAGCGCCACCCCCTATCAAGGTCATCCATCGCCCACCAATTAGAGAAGGCCGCCTGAGAGCAGAAAGATGGGCTGATTGCTTTCTTCACATTTTGAATCAAACTTGATATAACTCCTTCTGTTGCTCATTCTTCTTTGCAACTGGCTCATATGAGATGAGTTATTCATCGGAGACGCTGTCATGTTCAGGTTCATTTTCGAGCGGGAAGTTCTCAACCAGATACGGCTCCATAAATTTCTGGTATCGACGACTGTTACGCTTGCTCTTACCTTACTCTGCCTCGGTGTTTCCTCGGAGCGGTATCTGTATAAGACAAAGGAATACACCAGCGCCATTCAGCATCAGCGGGATATTCTGACCCGCACAAAAAGCATGACCGAAGCGTCGCTCGGAAACGGTGTATTTGAAACAGTGGACCACGCCGTGTTTCGAAAACCCAACCCCCTCTTTGTTCTCTGCAACGGAAAAGATGACTCTCTCGGGGATATCGCGAGGCTATCATCGCGCAGCATGCCGTTGTATCTGGAATCTTACAGTTCGTTGAATCAGGTTTCCAATTTCGACCTCGGGAATACACTTTCCGATATGGTCAATAGTCTTGACTTTCGAAATATCGTTAAATTCCTGTTCTCGCTTATTGCTGTGTTTATCGGCTTTGACATTGTTTCCTCCGAACGTGAGCAGGGCACCCTGAAGCTGATCATGGCCAACAGCGTGGCACGCCAGACCTTCGTTTTCGCGAAATGGAGCGCGGGACTGGCGGTCATGGCTGCGGCACTGATATTTGCGCTTATCTTCGCACTCTTGTACCTGTATACTTTTCTGCACATCGGACTCGATGCGGAGCATGGGGCGCGGATTATGGCACTGTTCGGCTTTTCTCTTCTCTACATGCTTATATTCTACCAACTGGCATTTCTGGCGTCAAGCATTGCGAAATCTTCCAACATGGCGATGGTTGCATTGGTCATTTTCTGGGTTATGACCACGTTTATTTTGCCGAATTCCGTAACAATGCTGGGCAAGTATTTTACCCCCACGCCTCCGATAGATTATATCAGGATGGAGGAAGACGCCATATCAAAGAAGTATTCTGCTGCCATGACAAACAGTCGTGAAGACAATACGAAAATCCTTGAAGTACGAGAGAATATCCAGCGAGATATCGGGCGGGCGCAACAGCACTATATAAATTCGCTCCGGAAACAGTACAGTGCCGCTGTAGCATGGTCTCTGTTGTCGCCCGCGTCAATATTTGACAATGCGGCGGAAATTGTATCGGGAACCTCGATATCGGATTATGATCAATTTATGGAGCGCGTGCGGGTGACTAACGAGTCATACGCATCCCTGATAAAGAACTGGAAGTTTGAAAACCGGTTATTCGAATATCGGAAACAGTTCAATATCACAGTGAATGAACTCATTACCGATGCATCGCTCGATAACAACCGGCTCGGTCTGGGGAAAAGCATAGAGAAGGCATCTTCATATATCATTCTGTTGATCATTATCAACGTTTTGCTGTTCTGTACGATCCTGACTCTGGATATCAGAGTCCATTTGACTTGAGGGAAATTTCTTGAAAAATCTGATAGTCAAAGAAATACTGGTTCTGCAGAAGAACGTATTCATGTATGTTCTGACTGCCATGATCATGATTCTGTTTGTGGTAAATGGAGCGTATTACAGCGCCAAATATTCCGAATTTCTAAGTTACAACGGCCGGGCGCTTTCCCGGCATGGCACCACGGCAATTTATAAAAACTATTATCTGCCCGCAAATCCGGTTATCTTCTGTTGTGATTCAAACGAAAAGCAGATGTCCACATTATGCAATGTCAGCCCGGCCAAACTTAATCTTTCCCCGAACCGGGATCAGAGGGGAAACATTTTCCTTGAATCCATTCATTCCATGGACTGGACCCGGATCGTTCAGATTATTTTCAGCCTGTTGATGATTGTGCTTGGTTATTCCGGTATTTCCGATGAAAATGAGAAGAAAACGCTAAATCTTGTCTGTTCATACAGTATCTCACGATGGAAACTGTTTCTGGGCAAATTCGCCGGAATACTATTATTCACCGCGGTTATCCTGTTGCTGGCCCTGACCATTGGGCTTATTACCATTCTGCTCGCGGGTAAAATTCCCGTTGACGGAAAGCTCCTGTCTAAATCGATTCTGTTCTACGGTGTTTCGCTTATTTATTGCTCTTTTTTTATCTTCGTTTCTCTCGGGGTTTCTGCGAAAACAAGAAATTCGACTATGTCATTGAGCGTGTCGGTCCTGATCTGGGTGGGTATCGTCCTGATACTTCCAAAAACTTCTGTAATTGCCGCATCACATTTACAACCGGCCCGTTCAGAATATGAAAACGCCAAACAATTTGATCGTTGGGAAAAGCCGTTTGAGGATGAAGTAACCGCGCTCCTTCTGAAAGCTCAGGAAAACAAAAATCTGTCCGCGGATACCAAGGAACAGATCATCCGGAATCTTGAAATGAATATCACTCAGATAGAAAACAGACGTGCTGAAGCTGAATATCGCCTGAATAATTTCATTCTGCTTTCAGAAATGACCAAGTATCAGGAGGAGCAGAAATGGCTGAAGCTTTCTCCCGCCATGCTGTACCGCGACACAATAGAAACTGTTGTACAGGGAGGAAATGCCTATTTTCTCGATTTCTTGAAACAGATGCAATTCTTTGAAGCTCGTTTTCGGGAAGATATGTTCAATCGATACAATACATACATTGCGCGCCCCAGAGGAGCAGTAGTACGCCTCGATGGGGAAGATATCACGATTTTTCCCGACTGGCCTCATATTGAAAGCAATCATATGGAGTTCAAATTCAAACCAAGAAGCTTCAGGGAATCGCTGGTCGCATCCGCTCTCCAAATATCGATTCTGGTATTACTCACGATGATTACGGCCATTTGGGGATTCATCGGATTCGTCCGCCAGGAAATCACATCCTGAATTCTTTGCAAGCTGCTTTTTGGGTCATTGTAGTCCGTTCAGGATGTACTTCTATCAAAAGATAGTAGCCTGTCAAGAGAATACCGTTGGGTGCTGTCCGCTATAAAGACAGCCCCCTTCCATGTACCCCATCCGTACCGAAACGGTACGAACGGGGGCCCCGCGCCCTCTCGGGCCACCTTCCCCCGAAGGGGGCAGGAAAAGAACGGGACGCCGCTTCTGAGCCTCCGGGGAGTACCGATTCTTCCCTCCCGGTGACCCCGTGCACCCAAACCGATCTCCTTGACGGTCTACGAGTTGCGGCTGAGCAAGTCGTTGAATAAGTTTTTCTTGCCCACTTGGCGCAAAATCCGTGTTATTCTCTTGATCCCAAATTCGCATCACGCCACTTTTTCCTGCATGTACTCCAGATAGAGCTTCTCCAGATCATCCTCCAGGAACTCTTCCCGGCCGCGGAGCATCACCAGCCGCCCTTCCTTCATGATGCCCACATGGTCGGCGATTTCCTTGGCGCGAAAAATATCGTGGGTACACATAAGGATGGATTTGCCCTGATCGCGCAGACCCTTGAGAATGCGGGTGAACTCGGCGGCGGCTTTGGGATCCAGCCCCGAGGTGGGCTCGTCGAGGAGGATATTCGTGGCGTCCTTGATGATGGCGATGGTGATACCAAGCTTCTGGCGCATGCCCTTGGAGAAGGTCTTCACCCGCGCCTCGAACGCTTTTTCCTGCAGTCCGACCTGCCGCATGTACCGGTGGTAGTCTTCTTTCTTCAGGTTCTTCTTCCCACCGAGCTTGGCGAAAAAGTCCAGGTTCTGGCTGGCGCTGAAATTACCGTAAAGCATAACGTTTTCCGAGACATAGGAGACGTGCTTTTTGGCTTCGAGGGGGTTTCTGGTGACATCGATGCCGTTGATGAGCGCACGTCCGTCGCTGGGATCGATGAAATTTAGAAACAGATTGATGGTAGTGGTTTTCCCGGCGCCGTTGGCCCCGAGCAGACAGAAGATTTCCCCTTCCTTCACTTCCAGATTCAGGTGGTCGAGCGCAAGATGCCCGTCCTCATAGCGTTTAGTCAGATCGGTGGCGGTCAGCATGGATAAATCCTCCGTAGTTGAAAAAGGTGCTTGAAGCATAAAGAATGTCTGAACCGGTGATGTGCATGATGACAGTGATAAAAAGCTGATGACAAAATGTCTTTTTATCTGTGTTCATCTGTGTCAATCTGTGGTTCCATTTTATTATTTCTTTGCGCCCTTTGCGAACGAGGCGAGAGACATTCTTTATCTTCTGCTGATCTTAATCCCGAACACCACGATTCCGGTCACCAATCCGATGAGCAGTATCACCAGCATGGCGGTCCAGAGGACCGGGGTTTTGGCCTGCACCTGGATGCGGACGGTTTTGTCCTCGGTCTGGACGGAGCGGTTGTTGGCCATGGCCTCGGTACGGATTTTCACTTCCTGGGCGCCGACGCCGGCGTCGGAAGGCGGCAGGCACACCAGCCGCACGGTCTCCTCACGCTCGGGGTCGAGCGAACGGATGAGGTCGGGCGTGACCGTTGAACGCCAATGGAGCGGGTTGTCGGTGGTGATGCGGATATTGTCCAGGCGACGGGAGCCGGAGTTGCGCACCGTGATGTTCATGGCCACGCTGTCACCCGGGGTGATCTCGTGATAGAGCGTGGTGGCGCGCACCTCGATGCGGCCCACGCCGCGCGGGAGCAGTTCCATACGGGCTTTCCCCGCCCGGATATCTTCCAGTTGGGTGCGGGAGAGCGTGGCGAGATCGGTTTCTTCCAGACGGTCCTGCTCGGCGTTGGAGAGCGCGAGCGCGGTGAACGCGAGCGGCTGATCGATTACCACAGCCTCGTCGGTCCGGTCCGGGAGGTAGACCCGGAGGGCGATTCTCTTCGTGTTCACCCCTTGCGCGAACCGTATCTGGGAGAGACGGGCGTTGGTCTCGGTATCGGTGAAATCGTAGCTCACCTGCCGGGGCAGCCCGGCCACGGCGAGGGTATACACGTCATTGGTGTCGGAGAAGCGCTCCAGCGTGAGATCGTAGGTAGTCTGGGAACCGAGATCGGCTTCCTGGGAGAACTGGACACAACTGATGTCCACGAGATTCATCCCTGAGTCTTTTTCCAGGTAGATATTTTTCTGATCCGTCCGGCCGCCGTAATTCAGGGAGATTTGCAAACTCTCCACATCGCGGAGAAGCCCGAAATCAACTTCGACCGCTTTGCCCAGGTCCAGCGTGGGGATGCGCACCTCGTAGGGCGATCCGATAATGGTTTTATCCTCGATATTAATCAGGGAGGCAAAAATGTTATAGGTTTTTCCGGAGCGCATTTCCGGGCTGAATATATCGAAATGCTGGGCGAACTGGTCCAGGTACTCCTGGTTGCCCTCCATGGTGCTCCGCAGGGTGACTTTTACCCTTCGCTCTCCGGTGCGGGTCTGGTACTTCACCGCCTTTTCCACGATGATATAGGACTGCTCGGCAATAACCCGCAGGATGAGCTTCTGATAATCCACTTCGCGGCCAAGAAGCTCATTCTTGGAGTTGTTGTATTCATCCTCCGAGATGGCCATGTTCTCGAAAAGCTTCTGGTCGTTCGTAAGCTTCTGCCGGGCGATCTCAAAGGATGCCCGGGCCTTCTTCAGATCGAGCAAAAGCGACGCCTGATCGTCCTGGGCCGCGCCGGCGCGGGGAAAAGCCGCCATGATCACCATGATCACGGTCGTTACTGTTATCACTTTACCGAATCGGTTATGCATTGCATTTCTCCCGAGAAAATCGCCTGAACCGCTGATAGCTATGATTACGCTGGCTACACTGATAACTTACTGGCTGATAATGTTACGCGAGTGTAGTATGCAATATAAGCGTATAAAAAAGCTTTTGTCTTTTACCTCATTATTTCTCTTCTTCGTCTTTCTCTGTGTCTCTGTGTCTCTGTGTCTCTGTGTCTCTGTGTCTCTATGGTGAATATTTTATCCGTGTTTATCTGCTTTCATCTGTGGTTCCGATCATACTTCTCCCCTTCTCGAAGTCCCACATCGTTTTCCGTTTCAAATCCGCCAACGCGAGTTGGTAATCTATGAAGGCGTTCAGATAATCCAGCTGCGCCGAGGCGAGCCGCTCCTGCTCCCGCGCCAGTTCCTGGCTTGTGAAATCTCCGTTTTCGAATCGCATCCGGCTGATATCGTAGCTCCGCCGGGC
>JAWLHT010000133.1:0-13520 GCA_041690195.1 Candidatus Latescibacterota bacterium | reverse complement strand
GCCACCTTCCCCCGGAGGGGGCAGGAAAAGCTTCCGCCGCTACGACTTCCCTTGCCCCCTCCGGGGGAAAGGGACCGAGGGATAGGGGGCCTGACATTGACCAGTTAGCTTCGTTTGCTTATTCATGGATAGGCTCTTAATATCGACCGCTATGCGGAACACGGCTGCCCGTGTCCCCGTTTATCTGATAGCAACCCGAATAGCAGAGCACTGAAAACCCTGGTTTGGTCTGATTTTGTACCACATTCTGTTTGCAGAAATCGGTTTGAGACGGCATAGAGTTCAGCGGTGCAAAGGGCATCGGAACCTCGGGTTTTCTTACCCTCTGCCGCCAAGAGATACATGAGAAAATCAGCTTGGGTAAATGCGGGTGAACGTTGCGCGTGAAGGGTAAAAAGGGGCAAAGGCACAGAGGCACAAAGGGAATGACCGCAGGGGCGAGACATGCCTCGCCCGCCCGGAACCGTACGCTCCGTCAAGGACGGCCGTTTCCCTTCTCCTGGCTCCTTCTTCCATTACTCGTTTACCCCCCACCAATCCGCGAAGCGCCAAAAAAGAATATAGCGACTGAATACCCTGCTCACAACCAGCCTGTCTGCAAGATTTGTCTTTGAAAACCTGTTCGTAACCGGGAGAATATACTTGACTCACAGCCGGAGAATGATGTTTATTATATTGTTACACATGAAATGACTGAACCGCTGCTTCGGGGCGTTCTCATCCCGGTGATCGAGACCAGGATAGCCCGTTTTTTTCATGAGCCTGCATTCGGATCCCTCCGGAAATGGGATTTCCAGCGTCTCTGCATTGATCTCCCGGACGATTCCGTAAGTACGGGAAACGTTCAAGTTCCCCAGGGCAGCATGAGTATCACATGTTATTTTCTTGATGATGGAGAAGCCAATGCAAACAATCCGTTCGCTGGTGGTCGCCCTCATTCAACCTTCCCGTTACGACGAAGATGGATTTGTCATACGGTACCTCAAGGGAGTTCTTCCTTCCAACACTCTGGCCTGTCTCCGGAGTCTGACCCTCGATTTTGCCCCATCCTGGAAGTCGGAAAAGGGCATCACCGTTTCCGTGGAAGCTTTCGATGAAATGGTCGAACGTATTCCGGTCCGAAAGCTTTCCCGGATGAACAGGGGAAACTGCAGGGTGGTCGCGGCGTTGGTGGGTGTGCAGTCCAATCAATATCCCCGCGCTTCGGATCTCGCCAAAGAACTCACCGCATCCGGGATCAAGACGCTTATTGGCGGATTTCATGTCAGCGGCATCATCTCCATGTTCGGTGAACCGACGCCGGAAATCCGTGAACTCATGGACCTGGGCGTAACAATTGTGCACGGCGAGGCGGAAGGTCGATGGGAATCCATCCTGCTCGATATTGTCGGAGGAACCGAAAAGGCGCTGTACACAATGGACGCGTTTCCGGTTATTGCCGGCGCCCCAATTCCACAGCCCGCGGAACGCTACATGAAAAAGTTCGCACTCCCTTTCATGGGTACGGTTGACTGTTCCCGCGGGTGCCCGTTCAATTGCAGCTTCTGTACGGTGGTGAATGTCCAGGGGCATAAAATGCGTTTCAGAAACGCGGACAAGATTCTCGCAACCGTACGGGAGAATTACCCAAAGGGAATTACTGAGTACTTTTTTACTGATGACAACTTTGCACGGAATCCGGAATGGGAAAAAATCCTCGACGGCATGATTCAGATGCGGGAAGAGGAAGGCATGCGCCTGAACATGATGATGCAGGTCGACACCAGATCTCACCAGATTCCACGGTTCACGGAAAAAGCCGGCCGGGCAGGCTGCACCCAGGTATTCATCGGAATGGAGAGCATCAACCCCCGAAATCTTGAGGCGGTTTCCAAACTTCAGAACAATGTTGACGACTATGCCCCATTCATCGAAGCCTGGCACCGGGTCGGCGTAATGACCCATGTCGGCTATATCATCGGATTCCCCTTCGATACTCCGGACTCCGTCCGTGAGGATATCAGGCGTCTGAAGGATGAGATCAAGGTTGATCAGGCCTCGTTCTTCATGCTCACCCCGCTCCCCGGTTCCCGCGACCATCTCGAGATGACCAGGTCCGGCGTACGCATGGACCCGGATCTGAACAAATACGACTCTTTCCATGTCGTGATGGACCACCCCCGCATGACCGCGGAGGAATGGGTATCCGCATACAATGAGGCGTGGGAAAGCTTCTATTCCTTCGAGAACATGCGTCTCAGCCTCATGCGCGCGGGCAGACACACGTATTGGGGCATGTTCAAAAACTATATGTGGTATCGAAACAGCCTGCTTGAGCCCCGCCATCCCATGGTTGCCGGTTTCGTTCGCCGTAAAAGCCGGCATGATATCCGCCCCGGCGCCACGGTCATGGGTTTCTGGCAATTCCATTTCCAGAACACCCGGGAAATGTTCAACGGTTTCTGCAGGCGCATATCCCTGTTCATGGAGTTGCAGGAACTCTGGCTTCTGACCCGCCATCCAGATGACCCCGCGCTGCGTCTCGTCGCGAATTTCGCGGCTTCGGTGCACGAAGCAAAGCACCGGATAGCTTCGGTCGATATTCGAGCCCCATATCCTCGGTGGTGCGACGAGATCACCGCCACATACTCAGCCCTGAGCGATAATTTACAGCACCAGTGTCGAAATCTCGACATCAACGGAAAGCTCCGCCGCAAAGCCGATGCCCTCATGGAAGACATGGCTGTTCAGCTTGAACGATTCACTTCCAACGAACAATATTCCCGAAGTGTGAGCCACGTCACCGCGTACCTCAACCGAACCATGCAGAATATGGAAGAGTTCGCGCTCAAGAAGGTTGCCCACCGGAGAAAGGTTACCCGATACTGGATACTTACCCGAAACCGTATTCGCGAAGGAAAAATACTCCAGTTCCTGGTTTCCCTCCCCAGACTTATCATGGTCTTCTTCAAAGATATCAGGATGAGCGCTTATTTCCTGTTCCACCTTTTATACGGAAACTACGCACGTCACAAGTAACCCGGAGGTCACTGATGGTACGCGCGCTCGTGCTGTGCGCCGCAGTTCTGCTTCCATCCGCTTTACCGGTTTCAGCCCAAAGTGATTTGCCCTCCCGCACCACCATCCAGGCGGGATACGGGACGGTCACCATGGGAGATGTTCAGTGGCAGAGATTCTCTTTTCGCCCCGACATCCCCATAGGGAAATTCGGGGTCGGTCTCGATCTGGAACTGTTCATTGACAGTAACGGCAGGATTTCCAAAGAAAGCTGGGACTTTTCTTCGGAAAGCAAGACCTGGGATACCCTCCTCCGGAAAATCTACTATGTGCGCTACGGTGAGCGGAGCGACCGGTTTCATGCCAGCGCAGGGGCGCTCGATAATGTCACCCTCGGCTACGGCATGATTATGGATGGATACCGCAATACACTCAATTATCCCGCGGACAAGAAACTTGGCCTGGAATTCGCCATGCGGGACATTGGAACCTTCGGTCTCGGCGTGGAAGGAGTGGTGAATTCCTTTGGTGACCTGCGGCATGACGGCGCTGTGGTTGGCGCTCGTGTCTCGGCGCGACCGCTCAAGCCGTTTGGCGCTCCGCTCCTCGACAGACTCGCTTTTGGTGTCACCGCGGTCCGAGACATCAATCAGTTTGCGGGCCTTAAGGATTCGGACGACGACGGTTATCCGGATTTTCAGGATGGTTTTCCGGGTGACTCCGATTTGTGGCTTGACACTGATCGTGACGGAATCGCCGATTACTCCGATATCGGCGGCGTCCGAACCTTTATCGATCCGGATGCCGACGGCGACGGTCTGACCGATTCCTGGTGGTCCGATGGTGTCAACCGGGGCTTTGACACCGATGTCAGGCATGCGGAACTTCTCGATATCCGGAACGACAAATCAGGTGTCACCGTTTATGGGTTCGATGCGGGCATTCCTCTTGTCGAAGGAGCACTCCGCCTTGACCTGTATGGCCAGTATGCCAGATTCGCCACCGGCGACGGAGCCGGAGACGGCGGATGGGGCGTGGGGGCGCCGGGGCTTCAGATGCTTATCAGCCGATTCCGGGGACGTCTGGAATACCGTCATTTCGAAGGACGGTTCCGTCCCGGGTATTTTAACAATCTCTACGAAAACGAGCGGGTGTTCCTTGTCGGAAATACCGTGGTAACCAAGGAAACGAGTCTGCCTGATCAGGTTCTCGACGGTGTCTACGGCCTCGCAGCCTATGATCTGTATGATTATTTCACCGCCGAGGCTACTTTCCAGAACATGACCGGAGACAAAACATTCCAGGATCTGACCGGGCGGCTGCGTCTGAATGAAAAACTCCTCGTGCATATCCCGAAATTATCTCTGCTGGAAGGCTACTACTACAACACGTATGTTGACCGGGGCAATTACGGTTTGCTCGATATCACCGCCAACACCCTGTATGGCACCCGGGTTGGGATTCAACTTGCCCCGTCCTTCACCGTGGTGTGGGACACCCGGTATACATTTACCCCAAACGGCCGTGGAGGTTTCGAACGCCACCGCTTCGTGGGAATTGAAACACTGCTGGCAGTGCGGTAACCAATGATTCCCCGGGAAATGATCCGTGAAGTCTTTCGAGCCGTGGCGGATTTTCTCTATCCTCCTTCCTGTCTGCTCTGCGGAATCGCAATTCCCGGTGAACAGCCGCTTTGCCCGGAATGTCTGAACGCGGCGGCCGAATGCTCCTTCCGGTTCGCGCCGCCGCGTCGAAGCCTTGACGACGCGGCGTCTGTTTTTGCGCTTCTCCCCTACGATCAGACCTGCCGCACTCTGGTCCATGCGTTCAAGTACCACAACCGCCCCGCTGTCGCCTTCCTGGCCGGGAATCTCATGGCAAAAAGATTTCTTCATGATCTCTCCGCCTTTTCCGACGCACCGCTCGTCCCCGTACCGCTCCATCCGGACAAGCTGCGTTCGCGTGGATACAATCAGGCTTCCCGCCTGGCAGAGGGTTTTTCGGCTTTCAGCGGACACACCGTTCGCGACGATCTTTTGGCCCGTGTTGTCTTTACCGGAACCCAGACCGCTCTTGATGCCGTTGAACGCCGGAAAAACGTCCACGGAGCATTCCGATACACCGGCGAAACATCACTTCAGGGTCGGCCGGTCATTCTTATCGACGACGTGATGACCACGGGTTCCACTATCACTGAATGTGCCCGAGCGCTCAAATACGGCGGCGCCGGTGATATAGCGGTCTGCGTAGTGGCCACACCCGATGCGGGAGACGACTGAACTGTTCTCCGCGAATCGTATCGACGGATACGGGCGCTGTTTTTTGGTACAGCATTCGGAGTCGCTGCAGGGTTTATTTCTCTCTGTGACAGCCAAACACGAATGGCGGGGAGGTCCCCGCCATTCGTGTTTGCAGCTTCTGTCATCAAACTTTCAAAACAGTTCCAAAGCCAGTTTTTTCCTGAATTCCTCAGTCAGTTCGTCTTGGGCGCCCACGACGGTGAAGAGGATGAGCATGGCTTTGTGTGCTTTGGCATCGCCAAACTGACGGTCTTTCTTGACGATCGAGAGAAATGTTTCAAAAGCCTGACGGTACGAGTTGTTGGCGGCAAAGCAGCAACCGAGTATGTACTGAGTTTCCAGGTCGCCGGAATTCCGGCCTGCAGTCTCCATTGCACGCTCCAGACCGCCATGCTGCTCACATATCTGAACAAACTCGAAAAGCCCCAGAAGCGATTGTGCTTCCTCGTAACGCTCGTCGGTATCCGGAATGGATGCAAGGAGCTTTCTGGCATCCTCGTCCTGTCCCTTTCTGATCATCAATCTGGCCAGACCGATGAGCGCTCCGGAGTGTCCTGGATTCTCTTCGAGAATTGTGGCATATACGGATTGGGCTTCCTCGATTTGCTCCTGTTCGACCAACTGGGCGGCATACATGAGCAGTTCCTCGGTGTCGGTTACCGCAAGGGAATCTATGATGCTCCGGATCTGTTCTTCGGGAACCGCTCCCACGAACTCGTCCGCCACGGCGCCGTTCAGGAAAATCTTAACCGTGGGAATACTCCGGATACCCAATTGTGTGGACAGTTCACGATTCTCGTCAACATTCAGCTTCGCGAGAAGAACTTTCCCTCCGTAGGAAGTAACCACTCTCTCCAGAAGGGGACCAAGCGCTTTGCAGGGTCCGCACCAGTCCGCCCAGAAATCCACCAGAACGGGCCGTTCCATGGAGGCGCTGATAACCCGATCCGCAAAGTCGCGGGTACTTACATCGTATATGAACGGTACGGTGCCAGGCATACTGGGATCCTCCTGATTTTTCTTCGTGAACAGCTAAGTATATGATAGTATACATAATTTGCAACTTAAGGTCAACCGCTTCCTGTCCGCAGCAAGAAGAGACCCCTCCATCGACTGTTGACTCGCATGGTACAATTTCAATATATTAGATGACCCATCTTTTCGTAAAGATTACTGTTCACCCGAACTTTTTGCGTTTCCGCAGAATTGGAATCCGTGATGACCGGAAGAGAACGCATCAAAAAGGCATTTCGCCTCGAGCCGACCGACCGCATCCCCTGGCTCCCCTTTGTTGGTTGCCATGCCGCCTCACTCATTGACATCACCCCGGATGGCTTTCTGAAAAGCGAGGACGCCATCGTGCGGGGAATGCTGCGCGCCGCAGACCTGTATCAGCCCGACGGACTCCCCGTGGCGTTTGACCTTCAGATCGAGGCCGAAGCCATGGGGTGTGAACTCAGATGGTCCCGGGAAAACCCTCCCGCCGTGGTTGGACATGTACTGGAAGGTCGAAATCTCTCCGATTTCAGCTTTCCGGGATTGCATTCCGGCCGAATCCCTACAGTAATGCAGGCCGCCAGCCGTCTCCGCAAAGAACTTCCGGATGTCGCCCTCTTTGGACTCATCACCGGTCCGTTCACCTTGGCCATGCACCTGGCGGGCGTCAATCTCTTCATGCAAATGTTCGACGACCCCGATGGAATCAAGGATTTTCTCATGCGGATGAAGGATGTTGGCTGCATGATGGCGGACGGGTATCTTGAGGCGGGATGCGATGTCGTGGCGGTGGTGGACCCCATGACAAGTCAGATCGGCCCGGAGCATTTCCGTGAGTTTGTCACTCCGGCCGTGGGGGGAATTTTCGAACATGTGCGCACCAGGGGCGCTCTCAGCTCTTTCTTTGTGTGCGGCGACGCTCAGAAGAATATTGCGGTAATGGCGGAAAGCGGGCCGGATAATATTTGCATCGATGAAAACATTCCGCTGGATTTCGTGAAAGCCGAATGCCTCAAACGGAACATCTCCTTCGGCGGAAACATGCGCCTCACCACGGTCATGCTACTGGGTACCCCCGAGGACAATGCCGCGCATGCCGTGGACTGCATGGAAGTGGGCGGCGAAAAGGGGTTCGTACTGGCTCCCGGCTGCGACATTCCCTTTGACACCCCACCTGCCAATATTCAGGCCATTTCAAAGGTGGTCCATGATCCCTACGAGCGTCAGGTTGCGCTGGAACTGGCGGGAAAGCGCAATCTCGATTCGATTCCCCAGTTCGATTTGAGTGAATACGGACGTGTGGACAAGGTCATCGTGGATGTCATTACCCTGGACAGCGAGGGTTGCGCTCCTTGTCAATACATGGTTGAATCGGTCCGGAATACGGTCCCGGAATTCGAAGGACTCGTGGAATGGCGTGAGCACAAGATCAAACATACCGAGGGCCTGGCTTTCATGACAGCGCTCATGGTGCGGAATATTCCTACGATATGTATCGATGGAAAAATACGGTTCGTTTCGATTATGCCCAAACGTGAAGAGCTCATTCGCGCCATTCAGGAACGCATCAACGAAAAGATGCGGTACAAAATTTCCCGGAAACACGGTGAAATCTTTGTATTTGGGGACGAATCCGAAAAGACCGCCCTGACCCTCGCCAATGTCCACCAGGCGATTAAAGAACTTGGGAGCGACGTTCAGGCGGTTCTGGTTTCCGATCCGCAAATCGCGGAATCGTTTGGGGTCCGGACCCGTCCCGCCGTCGTTGTGGCCAAATACGCTTACAAGCAGTCGGGAAAGGCGCCTGAGGTGAAAATCATTAAAGAATGGGTGAAATATCTCGATGAATGATGCCCCGAATCAGACACTTCCCATGCTCCTTTTCACCGGCTTTCTCGGAGCGGGGAAAACCACATGTCTGAACAGTTTTCTCGAGTACTTCGCGGTCAGAACGGAACGGATTGCGGTGCTTATCAATGAATTCGGATCGGAAGGGGTGGATGCTCGTCTCCTTGTTCCGGGTTCTCACTCCATATATGAAGTCAATCGGGGAAGCATTTTCTGTGTTTGCGTGCGGGATGATTTTATCGGTGCTCTCCAGGCCATCGCAACAGCGGAACCACGCTTCGATCTGGTTCTGGTTGAAGCTTCCGGCGTTGCACAAACCCGCAACCTGAATCTCTATCTTCGGGAATACCCCTTATCCGGACGAGTACGGGCGGCTCGCAACTACTGTCTTGTGGACGCGCTTTCCTATCACAAGGTACACGCCACATTGCCGGCGGCTCGAGAGCAGGTGGAAGAAGCGGATGTAATCATCCTGAGCAAAACCGGCCTGGCCGACCCGGAAACGATTCTCCGTCAGGAATCGCTGGTTCGTGAACTGAATGCATCCGCTCCGCTTATACGTTGGGCTGGCGGACCGATTGCTGTGGACCACATTATGCCGGAGTCTGGCGCTTTGAGTCGTACCGCGCGCGAGGATCTCTGTCTGGCTCCACCGCCCAATTTCCGTTCGCTCACCATACCCCTGTCGAATATGCTCGATCCCGACCGCCTGCGGGAATTTTTAACCTCGCTTTCGGATGATTTTTATCGGGTCAAGGGCATCGTCCGTCTTCCGTCCGGACCATTCCTGGTGGAACGAACACTGGATGGATGGAGCGTTCATCCACTCCGTGCGTTTAATGGTGATACTGAAGGTTTTTTGGTGTTCATCGCCAAAACCATTGATGAGACTTCGATCCACAAGGCTCTCGAAATATGTTTTCTGTAGCCGTTTGATTATATGGTTAATTTACAGGAAGCTGCGACTTAACAATCGAATATCAGACCGGGAATCGAGGCTCTGATACGCTCCATGTGTTATGACTTTTTTGCCGGAGCGGTCTTCAGAAGCGTTCTTCTTCCCGGTCATACATCCGGATTCTCATTTCATGCTGACCATATCCTCTCTATCAAAATCATTTGGAGCACGGACACTCTTCCGGAATCTTTCCCTCACATTGAACGCGGGTGACCGTCTTGCCATCGTCGGCCCCAACGGTTCGGGAAAGACCACTCTCCTCGAAATAATCACCGGAAACATGGACTATGACTCCGGTGATTTGCATCTCCAGCGCGGAGCTACCCTCGGTTACCTCGAGCAGGATATTCCCCCCGATCCCGGAAAAGAACTCCTTCAAGCGGTATCCAGCGCGAAATGCATCGCGGAACGGCTGGCGCATAAGCGCGAAGTACTGCATAACGAACTCGCCGAAATTATCGATCCCTCGGAACAGTCCCGCCTTCTGCGGGAACTGGCCGAGATTGAGTCTCATTACGAGCTTTCAGGCGGATATACGGTTGATTACGAAGCACGCGTCATTCTCACCGGTCTGGGATTCCGCGAGCATGATTTCAACCGTCCGCTCAGCGAGTTCAGCGGCGGCTGGCTCATGCGCGCCGGTTTGGCCCGCCTTCTCCTCAGCGAGCCTGATATCCTGCTCCTGGATGAACCCACCAACCACCTGGATATCGAAGCCATTATGTGGTTCGAGCGATATCTTCAGGGATATGCGGGCGCAGTCATTCTGGTAAGCCATGACCGGACCTTCATCAACCGCATGTCCAATCGCGTACTCGCGTTCGAAGGTGAGACGCCCCGGTTGTACCGGGGGAACTACGATGCCTATCGCGCTGCCCGTGAAAAAGAAGAAGAGATAGTCAACGCCACGGTAAAAAATCAGGAGCGTTTTATCCAGGCCGAAACACGCTTCATTGAACGGTTTCGCGCCAAAAACACCAAGTCCACCCAAGTCCAGAGCCGCATCAAGCGGCTGGAAAAAATGGAAATGGTCTCCGCGGTGCGGAAGCCGCCGACCGTGCGCTTTCGCATTCCTGAATCACCCCGCAGCGGCAAATCGGTCATTGCACTGGAGCATGTTTCTTTTTCCTATGACGGGAC
The DNA here is from genome assembly GCA_041690195.1 of Candidatus Latescibacterota bacterium. GTDB lineage: Bacteria > Latescibacterota > Latescibacteria > Latescibacterales > Latescibacteraceae > JAWLHT01. The sequence continues at coordinate 3,281 of JAWLHT010000133.1, read as the reverse complement.
CCCATTATTCAATGATGTGCATTTCTCGCTGTCCCGCGGAGACCGAACCGCACTGGTCGGCCCGAACGGTGTCGGCAAGACAACCCTGCTCAAACTGTTGACGGGTATTCTTATGCCGGATGAAGGCAGCCGTATTCTCGGGCACAATGTCACGCCCGCCTATTACGCCCAGCACCAGTCGGAACAGCTAATAGAACACAATACCATCCTTGAAGAGTTAAAAAGGGTGGCCATGGATGAAACCGAGGAAACACTCCGCACCATGCTCGGTTCTTTCCTTTTCCGCGGCGATGAGGTCAAGAAAAAAGTCGCCGTTCTTTCCGGAGGGGAAAAAGCCCGTCTCGCTCTTGCCAAGCTCCTCATCCGGCCTGCAAATCTCATTCTCATGGACGAGCCGACGAACCATCTCGACATTCCGTCCCGGGATGTTCTGGCCGATGCCCTTTCTTCGTATGACGGTACGCTCATCCTGGTGACTCATGACCGTGACCTCATTGAACGAACGGCCAACAAGATTATCGAGGTCGGCGGAGGAACGGCGGTTTTGCATCATGGAAAATTTTCCGATTACCTTTACCGGAAGGACAACTCGGCCTCCGCCGGTCCGGATACCGATATTTCCGCTGGTGAGCAACAGGGTGAGTCCAATGAATTCTCACGGCGCATGACAGACAAGGAACGAAAGCGTCAGGAAGGCGAACTGCGAAACCGCTTTTATCGGGAAACAAAGAAACTTCAGCAGAGTATTCGTGATACGGAAGGGGAAATGGAGAGAAACGATACCCGACTCCGGGAAATCGAGCGTATGCTGGAAAACCCCGCTCTTTGCGAAGATCGCGAACGATTCAACCAAGTGCTGAACGAGTATGAATCGTTGAAAAGCCGAAATAATCATCTGAATGACCGGTGGGTCGAACGCTCATTGGAACTCGAGTCGATACGGGAATCCATTTACGGGAAAGGGGAATAGTCACCGGAACACGGCACAGTTTTTTCAACTCCGTATAATGGCGCCGTGCAAAGCCGGTCGACAGGACAAACAGTATGGATAACCGACCCGCTTGACCCTTTCCGATTGATAACCTGATCAACAAGAATGCTCCGCCTAATAGAATAACGTCATTCCATTAATTAGCCGAAGATGAAGTATGGTATAGGACAGGGGTGTCGTTCTATTCCGGGCAGCTACTTTCTTCGGACTGTCCCTCTCCCCATCTCTTATGAGACTACTCAACGCACCTTTGCGAGTTATTGATCTCTGGGAATCCGAAACATATTTTCTGACAGGATATGCTGACATATCCTGTCGTCATAATATGAAAAGGCCCGGGGGGGAGGAACCGGGCCTTTTTCTGACCATGGGTTGACGCGCTGTGGAATTTATTGAGTACGCCGCCATGGCCTATCGTTAACCGCCGAAGGGAGAGTGGAAGAATCACAGATCGGCGGAAGATGGGGAATAGTGGAACCGGCAGTCCGGTACTGGCTATGCACCGGCGGGACAGGCGCTGGGAACGCCACTATCCGTTACCTGCCGCCTCACTTATGCAGTATGCAACACATATTCAGCGCGCGCAATCAGTATGAGCATGAATTTGCATGCGGTTTAACGTGATATAACGTTTGCATTACCCTGAACCACCGAATGTTGAAAAGTCACATCACTGTAATTACCCTGCCCCAGTCTACCTGTACCGCCCGCATTTAATCAATCATCTCCACTCCAAATTCCCAAGGCCCGTTCGAGGATTCGTCCAAGTGCGGCCTCGAAATTCAATCCCGACGCCAGCGCCTGTTGGACAAAGATCCCCGAAACGGGAGACAGACCCGGTAACGCGTTAATTTCCAATAGATACGGGTTTCCTGCGGAATCGGTTCGAAAATCAATTCTGGAATAGTCTCGGCACCCCAGCACATTCCATGCGGAAAGCGCCATTTCCTCCATTTCCCGGAGAACGGTCCCGTCAATCCGTGGACTCAGGTCAAGAATATCCGTATCCCGACGCTTATATTCATAACTGAAGAAGGGGATTCCTTCCTCATGTCCCAGCATGATTTCACAAGTGTTCAGAAGCATCGGAGGACCGCTTCCAATAATTCCGACACAGAAGTCGCGACCATCGAGATACGGTTCTACTATCGCCGGCTGCCGGTACTCTTCAAGAACAACCCTGACCCGTTCTCGTAGCGCATCCGTATTATATGCCAGCGAATGACGGCATATGCCCCGGCTGGTCCCGTCACAGTTCGGCTTGACGAATACCGGGAACCCAAAAGCAGGTTCCAGGGCTGGGATTTCATCACACAGCAGGAACTCCGCAGTCCTGATTCCCGCGTCGCGCACCACCCTCTTGGTCAAGGCCTTGTCCATGGTTATTCCGAGAGTCACCGCATCCGAGCCGGTACAGGGGATATTCAGCATGCTGCAGAGCACCGGAACGAAAGATTCCCTGTCCCGATTCCCCCATCCTTCCGCAATATTGAACACAAGATCCGGCCTATCCCGCTTAATCCTGTCCAGCAGGGTATGGTCGCACGGCAGCATTACCACTTCACCGTATGAGCGGAGCACCGATGAAATCGCGTCAACCGTCTCCGGTGTTTCATACTCGGCATGAAGATCGCACCCTTTTGCGGCGGGATCTTTCAGGTTAAAGGCGAATCCAACTTTCACCGGTTTCCCCCCAGCGCAAGACAGTACTGGCGGAGACGGTCAAGCGATTCCCTGAAACTTTCCGGCTCCTGACCGAGATTTATTCGGAAGAACCTTTCCATTCCGAAGGAACTTCCGGGAAGCACAAAAACATTATACCGCGCAATAAGGCCATTCGCAAAATCGCGGGAAGAGAGGGGAAATGCGTAGGCGGGAAATGCCACCGCGCCGCCCTCGGGGGTGACCAGCGATATTCCCGGCGTATCTCCGGCAAAACGAAGCAGCAAATCCAAATTGCAGCGAATTGTTGCCCTGTTTGGAACAATAAAGGCGTCCCGGTTCTCCAAAACAACCGATGCCAGAATATCGCTAACCGGTGAGAGTGTGTGGGTGATATAATCCCGAAAGTCCCGAATCTTTGAAATCAGAGACATCGGAGCCGCGATCCAGCCCATGCGGAGACCGATCATTCCAAAACACTTGGTAATGGAGCCTGTCGCCACCACGTTTTCGTCCGGGCGGGCGAACGATGCAGCCGGACTTTCCCCCTCTAGCGGCAGGAAACGGTAATGTTCGTCGGATATCACCGTTGCACCGTGCAGTGCGGCTTTTCTTATCACCATATCCG
>JAWLHT010000132.1:0-13669 GCA_041690195.1 Candidatus Latescibacterota bacterium | reverse complement strand
ATTGATATGGGAACGTATGCCGATAATGGACCGTTCCACCTGGCAACTCTCCAGCACGGAGCCCTCGCACATCATGGAATCCCTGATGTCGCACCCGAAAACCTTTGACGGCGGCAGGTATCGCGGGCGGGTATAAATTGGACGCTCACGACGGAAGAGATCAAACTCGGGATAGGGGTCGGTGAGTGCGAGGTTGGCCCGGAAAAAAGCCTTGATTGTTCCGATATCCTCCCAATACCCGTGAAATTTAAACGCCCGTACATTCAGGTGGTTGATGGCATAGGGAATGATGTGTTTGCCGAAATCCTCGCCCTTGTCTCCGGTGAGCAGGCGAACCAGCAAACCACGGTTGAACACGTATATCCCCATGGAGGCCAGGAACGGTTTATTCGGATCGCCGGTATCCGATTCGAGCCCGTCCAGTTCATCTTCTTTCGGCTTCTCGTGAAAATGGATGATCCGGTTGCGGCTGTCGGTTTTCAGGATACCGAATCCGCTGGCGTCTTCCCGTCCCACCGGTTTCACCGCCACGGAAACATCGGCGCTGGATTCCCGATGAAAATTCACGAATCCGCTATAGTCCATCTGGTAGAGGTGGTCTCCGGCGAGAATGAGAATGTAATCCATGTTCTGGGCGCGGAGATGGGGAAGCTGCTGACGGACCGCATCGGCTGTTCCCTGATACCACTGGTTGCTGGATAGCGTCTGCTGTGCGGCAAGCACTTCCACGTAGCCGGTGGAAAAGGTATCGAACTTGTAGGTTTGATAAATGTGCCGATGCAGCGAGACATGATTGAACTGGGTGAGAATGTACATGTGCCGGATGCCGGAATTGATGCAGTTGGAAATTGGGATATCGATAAGCCGGAATTTCCCGGCGATGGGGACTGCCGGTTTCGCTCTGAGTTTGGTGAGCGGTTGGAGACGGACACCCCTGCCGCCGCCAAGGATTACCGCAAGCACTCTCTCCATAGTGTTCTCCTGTATCCTGAATGCGCTCATTCTCTTATAGAATCATTACTCTTAATATACATCACAAAATTGTTTTGTAAATGATTCCCGCAGGGTTTGTAAAAAAAAATATGGTGCGGGCTGCTTTCCGGCGGTTCTGGAACTGTGCTCATGGTATCGGATGAGTTCCCTTGCGATCTTTCACTGGAATACCGGCTGAAACTGGCGGCATGGACACCAAATGCAAGAGGCATCGTTGTCCGATGCCTCTTGCATGAATCCGGAATTCGGTGGGAACGGGATATCGTGGGATATTTACGTTTCCCGGCGGTCCACAACTCGCGGGTATTTTGACCCGGGCGGCGGGAAGTGGTTTGGCTCCACAAACCGAACGGTCGGCTCGAAGGACAGCCTTCCGGCGAGTTCATGACGAAGAGCCGCTTCCCGGTGCTGGTAACTCCGGAGTTCATCGGCAAAGAGTGTTTCATTGACTTCGATGAGCAGTTCGAGTGTATCACCCTGATCTTCACGGGAGACCACCAACTGGTAGCGTACCGGGATTTCAAAAATTTTCCGCAGTAACTCCTCCACATCCCGGATATATATGTTCACCCCGCGGACGATGAAGAAGTCCGTCTTGCGGTTTCGGATGCGGGCGATCCGGACATGGGGTCTCCCGCAGGGGCACGGTTCTTTGATGAGTGTGGTGATGTCTCCCGTGCGATAGCGGATGAGCGGCATGGATTCTCGTGAGAGCGTGGTAATCACCAGCTCTCCCTCCCGGCCCGGCTCGAGGGGCTCGCTGGTTTCCGGATCGATGATTTCCGGTAGAAAATGGTCTTCCCACAGGTGGAGACCGGTACGGAGTTCACATTCCCCGGCAACTCCCGGCCCCATGAGTTCACTGATTCCGTAGATATCGTATGCCTTGATACCGAGTGAGGTCTCGATACGGCGGCGGACCTCTTCACTCCAGGGTTCAGCGCCGAAGAGTCCGCGGGTGAGAGAAAGCTGCTGGCTGAGTATGCCCTTTTTTGACATGAGGTGGGCGATTTGCATGGCGTAGGATGGGGTGGAGAAAAGACAGGTGGTGTGATAGTCCAGCATGATTCTGATCTGCTGCTCCACATCGCCCGCCGAAACCGGCATCACCGTCGCGCCCATGTGTTCCGCACCCATGTCCAGGCCGAAACCACCGGAAAAAAGGCCATAGGCGAACGAGACCTGTACGATATCGCTGGAACTGACATCAATAGCCCGCAGAATACGGGAGAGGCACTCCGCCCAGTGCGCACGGTCGTTTCTCGTGTACCCGACCACAATCGGGCGGCCGGTTGTGCCCGAAGAGGAGTGAATGCGTGCGTTGTCCCGCAACGGTACGGCGAAAAAGCCGTACGGTTGGTGAGCCGTCAAATCATCCCGGGTGGTGAAGGGGATCCGCGCCAGGTCCCGTACGGAACGGACATGTTCCGGAACCACGCCGTTTTTTGCGAACAGTTCATGGTAGAAGGGGACATTGGTGACCGCGCGGTTCAGGGTGGCCTGGAGCCGCTCCAGGATGATCTGGTCGAGCGCATCGCGTTCGATCAGTTCCATTTTGGTGTTCCACACACCCATGAAAAGCCTCCGAAAAAAAGAAGGGGTCAGAAGTCAGGAGCCGAAAGACAGGAGGAACGGCGTAATTTGTGTGTCGGGTCTGTTTTTATCTGCACTTGGAGCAACGTATCGATCAAAGTCTTGCGTCCTGTAATAACCAATGGATAGATCATTTATTCGTGCAAGGCCGGTCTTCATGCGCGGTTCAGAATGCATTTGGTTCTTCGCTGTATTCTATGGGTAAATGAGAGTGAAAAGAAGGCACAAAGGTAAGGGCCATTGGGAGGAGGCATGCCTCGTCCGGTCTGAACGGTACGCTCCGGAATGGGCGGCCGGTTCCCTTCTCCTGGCTCCTGACTCCATCTTTCTTCACTCGTTTTCCCGCACCAATCTGTGGAGCGCCATGAATTATATCATTTTCTTTGGGTACGATGCGAACTTCGCGTGAAATACTTTCCTCAGGCGTTTTTTGTTACCGCCCCCCCAGGAAACCGTCCACGGAGTTGCCCATATAGGCGCGCTGGACATCCGGGCTTTGGGTGAGTTCCCCGGTGGTACCGGAGAGCACTATTCGGCCGGTCTCAAGCACATAGCCCCGGTCGGAAGTCTTGAGCGCAAGACGGGCGTTCTGCTCCACGAGAAGAATGGTCGTTCCCTCCTGCCGGAGACGTTCCATGGCGGCGAAGAGTTCTTCCACGATGAGCGGCGCAAGGCCGGTGGATGGTTCGTCAAGCAGAAGGATGCGGGGACGGGACATGAGCGCCCGTCCAAAAGCAAGCATTTGCTGTTCTCCGCCCGACAGTGTCCCCGCCGCCTGGTTGCGGCGCTCGGCCAGCCGGGGGAAGAGATCAAAGATCCGGTCCATGTCCCGTTTGATGCCGTCCCGGTCCGATCGCGTGTAAGCGCCGAGGCGCAGATTATCCGGAACGCTCAGGGGAGCGAAGAGTCGGCGCCCTTCCGGTACGTGGGCGATTCCCATACGGACGATTCGTTCCGGAGAGCAGTTGGCGAGAGAAACGCCCTCCAGCAGAATTTCTCCTTCCACCCGTTTGATGAGCCCGGAAAGAGCGTGAAGCAGTGTGGTTTTCCCGGAGCCGTTCGCGCCGACCAGGCATACCACTTCTCCCCGGGAAACATGCAGGGTCACTCCTTTGAGCGCCTGCACTCGGTCGTACCATGTGGCCAGATTACGGATGACCAGCATGCTATTCCCTCCCCAAGTACGCGGCGATAACATCCGGATTGTTCTGGATTTCGGAGGGAGTTCCCGAAGCAATGCATCTGCCGTTGTCGAGCACATGCACCGAGTGGGATACGGTCATGACCAGTTCCATGTCGTGCTCTACCATCAGCACGGTTACTCCGGTATCCAGAATACGGCGGATAAGTGTGCCGAGGAGAAACGTTTCCTGTGTGTTCAGACCAGCCGCCGGTTCGTCCAGAAGCAGGAGCCGGGGATGCGAGGCCAGGGCGCGGGCGATCTCCAGGAGGCGCTGATGTCCGAATGGAATGGCCGCTGCCGGGGTATCGGCCAAGTCGCGCAGGCCGGTGAATTCCAGCGCCTGCATGGCTGCTTCCCGGATTCTGAGTTCCTCGTTGTACACTCCGGGAAGCCGGAACGCGGTGGAGAAAAATCCCCGCTTACTCCGGGTATGGTGGCCAATCATCACGTTTTCGAGCACGGTCATGTTGGGAAAGATCCGGACATTCTGGAATGTCCGGGCGATTCCCATTCCGGCGATATGGTGCGGAGGAATACCGGTAATCTCACGTCCCTGGAATCGGATGTTGCCGGAAGTGACCGGAAACAGCCCGGAGATGAGATTGAACACTGTCGTTTTACCCGCTCCATTCGGACCGATGAGCGCGGTGATCCGGCCCGCGTCTATTGTTGCGCTGACCTCTTGCACCGCCCTGACTCCGCCGAAATGACGGCATATGTTTTGCAATTCAAGCATGAGCGATATGGTTTCCGTTTTTCCTGTTCCCGGCCCGGTTCGACCGGCAAGGAATCATTCCATTTCCGGGTTGGGGCGCGACGGTTCACCCGAGCGTGTCACCGGGTCGTTTGTTTCGGGGACATGTTTTCGCGCCCCGGCAAAACGGCGGTATGCTGCTGCGGCTTTTGGCGCCAGACGGGAATATCCCTTGGCCAGCAGTCCGGTCAGCCCCTCCGGCAGGAAGATCATGGTGGCCATCAAAACCGCACCGTAGACCAGGATGTCGTATTCCTGGAAAAACTTGAGAAACTCCGGGAGAAGCGTGAACAGGGCCGCGCCGATCACGGCGCCCCACAAATTTCCGATACCCCCGCTTGTGATCATAATGAGAAAGAGTATGGACTTGTTCAGGCTGAATCCCGAAGGGCTCACGAAGCGCATATGGTGGACATAGAAGCTCCCCGCGAGAGATGCCAGAATAGCCGAATAGATGAACGCCTGGACCTTGAACCGCGATATATCCACACCCATGGCCTGGGCGGCGACCTCATCACCGTGGATGCTGCGGAGCGCCCGGCCGACGCGGGAGTGTATGATGTTCAAAGAGAGGATAAGGGCCGCTGCAACCAATCCCCATACCAGGTAGTACTTCGATATTTCGCTCCGGAAGGTAATCGCGGCCAGCGAAAAGCTCGGAATGCCGCTGAATCCCGACGGTCCCCCGGTAAGGCCGACCGCCGCCCCCGAACTGATGTAGACGATTTCTCCGAATCCGAGGGTGGCCATGGCCAGATAATGACCCCGCAGTCGAAGGGAGGGGAGACCGATGAGCACCGCGGCGAGGATGGAAAGCGCGACTCCCGCTCCCAGTGCGGCCAGCGGCGGCCAGCCCAGTATTTTGGTGAGAATCGCGGTGGAATAGCCCCCAATGGCAAAAAAACCGGCCTGGCCCAGGGATATTTGTCCGGCGTATCCCATGAACATGCTCAGTCCCATGGCGGCGAGAGCGTATATTCCCATGAACACAAGTACGCTCAGGAAGTACTGGTTCCCGACAAAGACCGGCAGTATCCCTATAACCGCAATGAAAGCCGCGAGGAAGATGTAGTTGCGTTGACCCATGTGATTATTCGAATTCCCACGGTAAAGAAAGCGACAAAGGACCTGTATGGAAAGTAGATCCGGGTATCGGATCGGACATGCATCGTGTCCCGCTGCCGGTCTGTTTCCGCCGACTCAACCCGATACTCATTTATTTCGGTTTTTTCTTCCGGCTCCTGACACCAGCGTTTGTGTTTCCTCAGTCCCTGCTCACCCGTTTCGAGAAGAGCCCCTCCGGCTTGAGGAAGAGTACGCCGAGCAGGATCACCAGCGCGAATACGTCCTTGTAATGCGAAGAAAGCAGGCCGGTCCCGTAGGACTCGATCAAACCGATAAACAGTCCCGCGAGAACCGCACCGGCCGGGTTGCCGAGCCCGCCGACCACCGCTGCGCTGAATCCTTTCAGGGCGAACGGCGTGCCCCGGTCGAAGGACATGAGGGTCATGGGGGTGAGAATCACTCCGGCGATTGCTCCGATTCCGGCCGATACTGCAAAGGAGAGCAGTACGATTCTCCGGACTGGAATTCCCACCAGCGAAGCGGCGGTACGGTTGGCGGCTACGGCGCGCATCGCTTTACCGGTAATGGTATGCTGGAATACCGTATAAAGCACAACGAGGACAAGGGCCATGATCCCCAGAATCCAGAGTGCCTGCGGAGCGATCGAAGCGCCGAAGACATGAATCGGCTCGTTCCCTGAAAAGGCGGGAATGCCGTGTTCTTCCTTGCCCCAGAGGAACATTGCGGCACCCCGAATCAGGATCGAACCGGCTACGGTGATCATGATCATTCCCAACACCGAGGGGTTTTTCAGCGGGTGGATGAAAATCAGTTCGAAAAGCGCGCCGAATGCGGTCACAAGAAGAACCGCCATGAGGAAAGCCACAGGCAGCGGAAGATGCAGAACTTCATGTCCGGTGACCGCAACCATGCCGCCGAGCATGACAAATTCGCCCTGGGCGAAATTGACTATCCCCGTCGCATTGTAAATTATGAGAAAGCCGAGCGCCACCAGAGCATAAATCGAGCCGATGGTTATTCCGGAGAAGAAAAGCTGGATGAGTGCGTCTATTCCCATGAAGTCGTCAGTCCCAAGTGAAAATCGCCCGGTAGAACACGGTTTTCCGGCTCAATCGGTCGGGCCGGAAATATGTTCCCGTTTTCCGGCCGGACCGGTGGTGGAAACGGGGAGAGGACGCATGATGTGCGCCGCCCTCCATTCCGTTGAAAATCGACACTGCTTACTTCGCCGCGGCCACCTGATTGACTGTGTCCGCCTGACGGAACTGGCCGTCTTTTACCGTCACCATCACGAAAGCGTCGCTATCAAGTCCGCAGTGGTTGTCCGGCTTCATGGAGAACACTCCCGCCGTACCCACAAATCCGCTGACCTCTTCGAGTCCGTCCCGGATCGACGCCGGGTCGGCGCCCTTTGCCTTGATGGCCTCGACCACCATTCCGATGGCATCATAGGCATGTCCCGCGAAAGTGGAAACTTCCTCGCCGTATTTTGCTTCGTAATCAGCCTTGAATTTCTGCAGGACGGCGTACTGGACATGAGACTGGTCAATATCGCCGGTCACCAGGAGCCGTCCGCCGGGGAAGAGCACGCCTTCCGCTTCCGGAGTAATGTAGCCCTTGTTTCCAAACCCGTGGCTCTGGTAAAGCTGCATGGTCATGCCGAGTTGTTTGACCTGGGCGGCGATGAGACCTTGAGCGGGAACAATGGACCAGTTGATGAGCGCCTGCGGGTTTTTTGTCTTGATTTTGGTGAGAATCGGGGTCAGGTCGGATGCATTGGGCGGATAGGTTTCGTCGGCCACAATGGTAATGCCATACTCCGGAGCAAGCTTGAGGAGTTCGGCGCGCCCGGCGCTTCCGAAGCCGGTGGTGCCGGTGATAATGGCAACCTGGGTGAACCCTTTGGCCTTGCAGTCCTCGAAAACACGGACCGCGCAATCAGAGTCGTTTTGCGGGGTTTTGTAGACGAACCGGTACATCGGCTTGGTGGTATCCTTGTCCGGGAAGAGCTGGACCCATGCCGCCGCGCAGGATACGAGCGGCACTCCGGATTCCTCGCAAATCGGTGCGGCCGCGTAGGCGGCTCCACTGATGGACGGTCCGATGATCGCCACGACGCCGTCACGGGTAATAAGCTGCTTGATTCCGTTCTGGGTGTTCTCCTCGATTCCCTGATCATCCACAATGATAAGCTCGATGGGACGGCCGTTGATGCCGCCCGCGGCGTTTATCTGTTCCACGACCATGAGCGCCGCGTTTTTTTCCGGGCCGCCGAGCTTGGCCGCCTGGCCGGTAACGCTGAACACCGCGCCGATCTTGATCGGTTCCGTGGCTCCCGCCTGTTCATTGCCGGAGCAGCCCGCGGACAGCATAAGGATTGTAGCCAAAACGGCAAGAAATCCGATGACGCCTGTGCTTCGTTTCATGAGATATCCCCCTGGTGTGGACCTCAACCGCTGTCCGTTGGCCGCATGCACGGAGTATTGTCCCGCGCCTCGAAGGTGAATAAAGAATAGAATGATGATACGGAATTGTGCGGGGCGGTGTCAACGGATAAATAAATTAGCCTAATCTAAAACGAGACAAGGAATAATGCGATATCACACGGTTTTCGGGACTGTATAATGAGTTTTCGGTGCACCTCTTTTTGGGGGAAAATGTGTTTTTTGCGACGAATGTCGGTTTTTTCAGACGTTGCGAAGGATGGTGGATGGCCGTCGAATACTGGGTGTACCGTTCATGTCCGTGTTTACCACGCGTGTGGAACAGCAGCGATTCTGTACCTGAATTTCCGCCGGATTGCACATCTTCAGCACCTGGGTGCCGCATGAGGGGATCCTTCTTTTTCCTGCTTGGCTCGACTACCGTAAATCCTGAATTATACCCCGATTTTCACTGTTTCTTCTGTCCGGCCTTACGGGTTTGAGGGTACAGATGGAAGGGGACGGATTACTTACCGTGGGACGGTGAGTAATCAAGAAACTCCCGGGGCGTGGCAACCCGGATAATCGACGGTACGGGATACCATACTGGCTTAATCCCATAACCGGATTTTATGCGGGTAGTCACCAAAGCGCGGGAACAAGCCGATTTCTGTTATTTTTTTTCGTGAAAACGGTTTTGTGACATTATATCTTATGATTCCGTTACCGACCGCATCCGCCCTGACCTTCGTGTCTCACTCGGGCGGTTCCGGTGGGGCGCTGGGCTGACGGAGGGTATGTATGGTTTTCAGAGGGAAGAAGCTTCAGAAAAAGCTCCATGCGCTGAAAACCCGGCGTCATCTTCTGCGGGACAGCCGGGTTCGCTGGATCGCGGCGCTTACGCTTCTGCTCGTGTTCCTCGTCGCGGCGATCCACTCGGTGGAATCCGCTTCGAACGAGCGGTTCCGGTCGGTTTGGGACAGTATATACTGGGCGGTGGTTACCCTGGCCACCGTGGGATACGGGGATATCACGCCCCAGGGCAGCGCGGGACGGCTCCTCGCCATTCCGTTTATCATTACTGGCGTGGTGCTCATGAGTTATATGACCGCGACCATCGCTTCCATTCTTACCGCCACACGGATCAGGGAGGGCAGGGGATTGCAGAAAATCAGTTTGCAGCGGCATGTGGTGGTCTGTGGCAGCAATACCCATATCTTCCGGGTTATCGGCGGCATTATTTCCTCCGCGGGGCGGGCCGTTCCGGATATCGTTCTCATCAACACCCGTTCCGAATCGGAAAATATCGCCCTTATTGACCGGTTTCCGGAGACGAACATCCGGTTTGTGAACGGAGACTATACGGTTGAAGCGACCCTCCGTCGTGCGGCGGTGGACAAAGCGGCCGCGGTGATTATTCTTTCCGACCCGGGGCAGGAAGGAACCGCCCGTCCCGATGACCGGACGCTCATCGCCTCCCTGGCGATCCGCTCTCTGTCCAGACAGGTGGAAATCTGTGCGGAACTTCTCGATTCCGCGAACGAGGTCCACCTCCGGCGCGCCGGGGTGGATCAGATGGTTTTTTCCGGCGAGTTCAGTGGCTTCCTGCTCTCCTCTTCGGTTATGACTCCGGGTATCACCCAAGCCCTGCGCGAGATCATGCGCACTGACCGGGGGGGCTGCATTCAGCGACGTGATTTTCCCAGGGAAATGGTCGGACGAACCTTCCATGAAGCTGTGCGGGAGTATATGGATCTGGAAGGCGTTATTCTGCTGGGTGTGATCACCGAGCGGAAGACTTTCAATATGGAGGATCTTCTCCGGGGAGACAACAGCACCATCGATGACTTCATTCGCCGGACATTTGAAGAAGCGGGGCGGAGTCTGGAGGTCGAAGCAAAGGGACGCCTGACAGTTTCCATAAATCCCGGAAAGGACTACCGTATCACCGAAAACGACAACGCCGTGGTTCTCTCGCCATCCCGGAAGGAGGAGCCGGCATGAGTGATCCGTCACGGGAAACACTCGCCGCCTACTCCCTGTTCCGGGGGCTCGGAGATGAATATCTGCGGGAGGTGGCCCGGATCATCCGAACTGAAGAGGTGGATGCCGGGACGGTTATAGCGGCTGAAAACGAATCCGGCAATGACTTGTTTCTTCTGGCGGACGGGGTGGTTGACATTTCCAAGGCGCTGACCATTGTTACCTCCCGAACCGAATTCGGAACCCGGGAGCGGTCATTCGTACGGCTGACCGGCGCGGACCACTGTTTCTTCGGGGAGATGGCGCTCCTTGGCAATGGGGAGCGTTCCGCAACGGTCCGTGCCGTTACCCGGTGCCGCCTGCTCGTGATTCGTGCTGCCGATTTTCATGCACTCTGTGGGAGTCATCCCCGGGTCGGCTACATTGTGATGACCAATATCGCGGTAATGCTGTCCGAGCATCTCCGCCGCGCCAATACAGATATTCTCAAGCTCACCACTGCACTCTCGCTGGCTCTCTCCGGTTGATCCGGACGACAGGTAGCGGGGCAAACTTCCACCATATTTCCCGTTCCGGAAACTGAACAATATCGGAACCTTTTCCTCCGGGAGGAAGTCTTCCGGGAGCCGCAATGAAGGCCGCAAGCGTGATAGAACCGGACTCCGGAATCCTTTCCGGAGGGCAAGCGGCTGAGAAATAAATATTTGACAAGTTCCCGGAAATAATGTATATTTTCACTTTACGAGAGAAATGGAATAGTTGCATACCATAGAAGGAGATCACCCGTGCCCCATCATTCTCAATTTGAAAAAGCCCTGCGTCAGAACGCGAAACGGAGACTGCGGAATCGTGCAGCCATATCCCGGATCCGCACGATAATCAAGAAGGTTCGCACCGCGGCCACCAAAGCGGATGCGGAAAAGGACCTCCAGACCGCGATCTCGGTTATCGACTCCACCGCCCGCAAGGGAATCATCAAACGGAATACCGCTTCCCGCAATGTGTCACGGCTGACCCAGTTTGTCAACAAGCTGCCCTGACCGGGAGACAACAGTTTCTTACGGGGTGTCCTCTGACACCCCTTTTTTTATTTCTTCTCGTGCGTGAACGATACGGGGATAATCGTTTGTCCGCTTGCTGCGGCGGCAGTTCCGTCCCGGGTTCGTCCGGAGGTTTTTACATGTTTCAGCCTTCAGTTGTTGCGGTGTGGCTCCGGGAAATACGGGCCAACTTTCTCGTCCTTGCGGTCGTGCTCGTGCTGATTGGCGGCGCGGGTGGAATGCGGGCCGGGTCTTTCCATCTCGGAACGTTTTTGCTCACCATGCTTGGCGTTGTCCTGGCGCACGCCAGTGTCAACCTTTTCAACGAATACTCCGACTGGCGCACCGGCATAGATTCGCACACGCTCAAAACTCCATTCAGTGGTGGGTCGGGAACACTCCAGGCCGGTTATCTTCCGCCCGGACAGGTGAAAGCCGTCGCTTGGGTGACGCTCCTCACAGCTTTTTTTATCGGAATCGGGTTGGCACTTCAAACCGGCTGGCCGGTACTGCTGCTCATGGCCGCAGGAGGGCTGACCGCTGTTTTCTACACCGATTTTCTGGCTCGTTGGGTGCTCGGTGAGTTGATGAGCGGATTGACCTTGGGGACGTTCGTGGTGCTCGGCGCCTACTATGTCCAGACCGGCCGTTTCGATCCGGTCATGATCTGGGCCTCCGTTCCGCCCGGGATACTGACCGCCCTGCTCCTCTTTCTGAACGAGTTTCCCGATGCCGAAGCAGACCGGGCAGGCGGACGGCGGCATCTGGTCATTGTGCTCGGCAAGCCTCTGGCGGCGATGCTCTACTGTCTCTTGCTCGCGGCCGTGTACTTGGTAATAGCGGCCGGGGTGCTGGGGGGAGCGCTTCCCAAGGGGACTCTCCTGGTGCTCCTGACTTTGCCGCTGGCTGTGAAAGCCGCCCTGCACACCCTGCGGTACAATGAGGATTCCGCCCGGCTTGTTCCGGCCCAGGGCATGAATGTTATCACTGTGCTGGCGACTGACTTTCTCCTCGCGGCCGGTCTTCTGGTCGGCTAAAGAAAAAACTGCACACCAACATTTCCTGCATTCAGGGTCCAAGTGCAAGGAAACGGGTACCAGTTGATCTGCATTGATTGAAGTAGCAAGGGGTGACTGGACGACA
Source organism: Candidatus Latescibacterota bacterium (assembly GCA_041690195.1). Taxonomy (GTDB): domain Bacteria; phylum Latescibacterota; class Latescibacteria; order Latescibacterales; family Latescibacteraceae; genus JAWLHT01. The sequence continues at coordinate 1,471 of JAWLHT010000132.1, read as the reverse complement.
GGGGTTTTCCGGGGCCAACGGTTCAGTGATTCCATGACGAAGTCAATCCTTGCCTTCCGATCTCCCGAAGGTCACACGCTTTCGGGAAATACTGATGGATCAGCCCGTTGGTGTTCTCGTTCACGCTCCGCTCCCGGGAGTGGTACGGTCTGGCGCGGATGCTGGTCCCGCTTTTCGCGGTTCCGCTTCAGTTCCCGGCCGATCATCAAAGCATCCCTCCCCAGTAGACTCGCAATCCTCCGGTTCGACACTTTTGCTTGTTTCAAGGCGTAGATTTGATTACGTTCTCCTTCGGCGAGTTGGCGGAACAGCTTTCCCCTCGTGCTCTCCGGAAGCAGGGTGGGGATGTGTGTTCGGGCAAACAGTATACGCCAACTCACCTTCTTTTTCGACCCACCCCTCTCGCCCTTTAGACTTGCATCCACCCTGTTCAACGGGAGGCATGATGAGCACGAAATCATCGCGCCGCACATTCTTCAAAACGGCCGCGGTTACCGGAGGTGCAACGCTCGCGTCTACACCCGTGGTACGGGCCCAGGCGAAAAAAAAGAGAGCGACTGTTGAACTGCTCCAGGTTGGCGCGGCCTGCCTGAGCGACAACAGCCACATGAATTACAGTATCTGGGCGCCGATGATCAATCAGACCGAGCCAGACCGCTGGCCGATGGGGCGCACCACCCGCATGCGGATCACGCACTGCTGGGACCGTGATTACAATGTCGCCAGGGAATTTGCCCGGAAATACAAATGCGAGGCGGTAAAAAACTACTACGACATGACGGACAAGGTAGACGGGATGATTTTCGCGGGGTTCAACGAAGTGAAATGGTGGCCCCAGCTCACGAAGCCATATCTCGAAGCCGGAGTTCCCTGCTACCTCAACCGGCCGTTCGCCTACAGCATGCGGGACGCAAAGGAAATTGTGGAACGCTCGATGCAATACAACACCCCGATCGTGTGCACCGATGAGCGCGAGTCCATCCAGCAAACAAACGTCGGCCGCCGTAAAGTCGCGGAACTGCTCAAAAACAAATTCACCATCTCCGGTGCGAACGGCGACAATTCTGCGGGAAACGAGTATCCCCAGCACGGCGTGCACGGCCTTTACTTCATGCTGGCCATCTTTGGTCTTGATGTGGCGAAAGCGGGACTGCAGGCGGACGGATGGTGGCGAGAAGTGACGAAAACCGCACACCGGGCGCAGACCTGGGCCCAGATCACCCTGCAGTACCGCGGGATAAAAGTCGAGGGGGGCGGAGAACAGACCAGGCCGTTTGTCTGCTCGCAGCACCAGACCGGCTCCTCGGGCGACGCCAGCATGCGGATATACTTTGACGGCCCGTATCGCGGACACTGGGATGTGGAACACCCTTGGACCACCGGCTGGGAACGCATGTTCTATCTTTTCTTCCCGACCGTGCTGGCAATGCAGGAACTGTTTGAAACCCGTAAGATGAAGTGGAGCCATGAT
>JAWLHT010000131.1:2193-13756 GCA_041690195.1 Candidatus Latescibacterota bacterium | reverse complement strand
CTGAAGATCAGACGAATTCTCACCTATATTCTGGGTGGTGTCGCGGCTGTGTGTATCATCGCTTTCGTCATACTGGCATACGGCACCAAACAGAATATCAGCAAACAGACCTCCTTCGACACGCAGGAGCTCCGCAGCAAGCTGAAGATGATCGTCGCGATCGAAAACAAGTACTACGAAGAAAACGGCAAGTACGTTCCTTTCAATTTTCTTACGGTTGCCAAAGAGCTTCCGCAGTATGATCCGGACCTCGACGGTTCCTTTAAGTTCAAGTTCGACGAAAAGACCGGAATCGCAACTGGTATGGAAAAAGACGGCGCCAGCGATGTCAACGGTGATGGCGACGGTAATGATGGCCTGACTCTCAGTGTTAACTGGGAAACGGGAGTGGTCGATGGCACCGCGGGCGGCAACTTCTTCTGGACTGACGAAGATCTTGCTGATTTCCAAACCCGTCCCAAGCCCGTGAAAACCGCAGCCGATACCACCGCATCCAACTGACCGTTTCCGGGAACAGTTAACGAAAAGGGAGAAAGTGTTAAACACTGTCTCCCTTTTCCATAGCAGAAAGCACGACGAGCGATTACGCTCAAGTTGCACGGATGTTTTCCCGCCTCAAGAGGAAAAGACAGCAACAAGATCCCGGGACTCCACTCGTACCAAAATGACCCGAGAACCTTCTGCCCTGTAACAAGTACCGGACAATCCCACCTACAACTTGTGGCGTACGATGTCTGCTTTGCTTATCGTACCGGTAAATTTTTAACCGCATCCCGGATGGTCATGGCCATGTTTTCGTTCACTTTTATTCCCCGGGATTCGGCACGATTAACAAGTTCATAAGCGGCATTCACATTTCCGGAAAGAAACTGAGCCGCGGCGGAATTGTTCAAAATCACCCGTTCATCTCCACCCAGCATCGCAGCCCGTTTCAGGCAGTCAAGTGCGCCGGCGTAGTTTTCCCTGGCTATGAGCACACTGCTCAGTTCCTGATAGGGCAGGGGATTGGAAGGGTCCAGCCGAGCGGCTTCCCGCAGTTCTCTTTCCGCGGCGGTATACTCTCCCATACGTTGCAAAACAATTCCATAGTCTATGTGCGTTTCGGGATTATTCGGACTGCTGTGAATCGCTTTCGCATAGTATTCAGCGGATTCCCGGTACCGTTTCAGATCGTAAAGTCTCCTGCCGTATCCGCGCAACGCCTCTTCATAATCCGGAAGAATTTCCAGAGCTCGCCGAAAATAGGACATTGATTCTTCAAGACGCCCTGTTTTCCCAACCAAAAAACCCATATTACACAACACTTTTACGCTATTGGGAGTCGTTGAGAGATCAGCGGTGAAAAGGGTTATGTCGTCATGCCATTCCCTGTTGCGGCTCACCGTTCGAACGGTAAACAAGCCCAAAACCAGTGCCAGAACCGCAAACGAAACGATCTTTCGGCGTAAAAACATATATGTCAAAAAAACTGCCGCGAATACGGAATATCCGGCAACCGGAAGATAAAGGAGCCGTTCTCCCATGATTGTTCCGACCGGAAAAGCCAGGTTGGAAACAAGCAGATAGGGGAAGAAAAACAAAGTTGCAGCCAGAACCGGCAGTACGGAACGTTTTCGCAAGTGGAACACCGTTCCGGCAATACCTGCGGTCAGCAGCACACCGAAAAATGTCAGCGGGTGAAAGTACGAGCTGATAACCGGCACCTGGTTGAAGGAATAGTCTGCGGACAATCGCAGTGGGAATATAAGGAGGAACAGGTAGCGCACGAAAACACCAAAAGCGGTCGCGGTGCGTTCCACGAAAGAGGCATGCGCAATTGGATTGTCCGTAAACGCCGGATCGAGTCCCGCGGCGGTACTCCCCAGGATGTTCCAGCGAATTAGTAAGTACCCAACCGTCATGACCACGAGAAGAGAATACAGCCACACATTGTGTCTCTTCATAAGCGGCCGTCCCCGGGCAATATCAAGACTTAATGCCATCAGGGGAAACATCACCGCGGTTTCCTTGGAAAGCAACGCCGCAAAGAACAAGACAGACGTCAGCGCCGGACCCCATAATCGCTCACGGAATCGCTCCGTAATGATCCATGCGAGCAACAGGAAAAAGGCATACATGATTTCCGGCCTGCCGGCGATGTTTGCTACTGCCTCAGTGTGGACAGGATGGAACCCAAATATTAGACCGGCAAAGAACGCAAGGGAAAGCGACCCGGTTACCGCGAGAAGGAACAGAAACAGCAAAGTAGAATTGAGCGCGTTCAGGGTCACATTGAAAAAATGAAACGGAAGTGGATTCAGGCTTTCCCCGGAATTCCATACATAGGTAAGCATGATCAGGGGCCGATAGAGGCCGTCACCGGTAAAACCGCTGCCGGCACGATAATTTGTCGAAAATATCTGCCGGAGCGTGGTTCCCTGTAACAGGAAACGGTTATCCGTCACCAGGCTCTTGTCATCGAAAGCGAACTGGTTGGAAAGAGAATTGGCATACAGGAGCCAGGTTGCGGCAAAGAGTACCATGCCGAGCATGGTCACGGTACGCAGGGAAGACGTTTTTTTCTTCATGGCCGAAATATACTGGATTAGTCCTCACAGACAACGAGAAAACAGTACCCGGAGGGGAAGAATACCACCATATTATTACGCATAATATATCTTATGTAAACTATAGTCTGATCGTATTTTCGTTTTTATCGTATTTTCTTTTTTATGGACGCAGACGGTCCATCAGTCTCGGAAACGGGATTGTTTCGCGAACATGTTTCAGCCCGCAAATCCATGCAACCGTCCGCTCAACTCCCAGGCCAAACCCGGCGTGCGGAACCGAACCGTACTTTCGCAGATCCAGATACCACTCCAGCGGACCCGTGTCCAGTCCGTGTGACCGGATTTTCGCCAGCAGCACATGATAGTCGTCTTCCCGCTGACCGCCGCCGATGATTTCCCCATACCCTTCCGGAGCAATCATGTCCACATTGAGGACCAGGTCCGGACGCAAGGGATCGTTTTTCATGTAAAATGCCTTCACCGCTGCCGGATACCGATGGATCAGCACAGGACTGGAAAAAGTTCCGGAAATAACCGTCTCTTCGTCCCCTCCGAAATCGTCTCCCCAGGACACCGGAAAATCGTTACGCTTCAGAATTTCAATCGCCTCATCATAGGAAATTCGCGGGAACGGTAACTGAACCTGTTCCAGTTTCCCGATGTCACGTTCCAAAAGCTCGAGTTCGGTGCGGTTCCGCTCAAGTACGGTCCGGACGACATGCATGACCATATGCTCCGCGAGGTCCATATCCATGTCCAGATCAAAAAAAGCTGCTTCCGGTTCCACCATCCAGAACTCTGTCAGGTGACGCCGGGTTTTGGACTTTTCAGACCGGAAGGTCGGTCCAAAAGTATAGACTCTGCCCAGGGCCAAAGCTCCAGCTTCTGCATACAACTGTCCACTCTGCGTCAGATACGCCCGCTCATCGAAATACTCCGTCTCGAACAGTGTCGTTGTTCCCTCACACGCCGCTGGTGTGAAAACTGGCGCGTCAAACAATGTAAACCCTTCTCCGTCAAGAAACTCCCGGATAGCGTTGACAATTGTCGCACGGACCTTCAGAATTGCGACCTGTCGCGATGACCTCAACCAGAGATGTCGGTTGTCCATGAGAAACGCTACCCCGTGCTCTTTTGGAGAAATGGGATATTCCTCCAGGGGATAATGTACAACCCGAAGTGCGGAAACGCTGACTTCGTACCCTATTTTTGAACGGGTATCGCGACGGATGACGCCGCTGATTTCTAAGGAAGTTTCAAGGGTCAGACGTTTTGCTGTTTCAAAAGTCTCCTCGTCGACATCACCCTTGAAAATGACACATTGAATGATTCCCGAACCGTCGCGCACTTCCACAAATATTAGTTTTCCGCTGGAACGTGCGTGAGAGACCCAACCCTTGACAGTGACCGGTCCCTCCCCGATATCCGGAATATTCCGAATCAGTGTATGCTCCATGATCATCCTCCCAAGTTGTCTGACATCATGCGCCCGAAGGATTGCTGCGTTTCTTGCCGCGCACGGATTTTCTTCCCTTCTGGGGAGTTACCACCACGGTTCTCATCTGGGAATCGTCAAAAATAGTTTGCGCCACTTCTTGCACCTGGTCCGGAGTTACCCGCTCAATCTGAGCGATCGTATCGTCCATCGTGAAATACTCACCCAGCAGGATTTCTTGTTTTGCAAGCCGGCTCATGCGGTTTGAGGTGCTTTCGAGACTCAGGACAAGGCTCCCCTTCAACTGGGATTTCACACGGTTCAGCGTTGCGTCGTCAAGTGGCGACTCGACGAGCTTGCGGTACTCGTCATGAATCAGATCGATGGTTCGTTCAAGCCTGCCAACTTCCGTAGCCGCATATGTCGTGATAAAACCCCGGTCCGAAAGCAGTTCCGTGAATGAGTAGATGGAGTAGGTCAAACCGTGCTTTTCCCGTATATTCTGGAACAGCCGGCTGGACATGCCACTTCCCAGAAGGGTATTCAGCAACCAGAGCGGCACGCGACGTTCGTCAGTATATCCGAAGGTTGGTCCACCCGAACACACGTGCGCCTGCTGAATATCACGGATGATGTCAATCCTCTTCCCTGAAATACTTTCAATATATTGCAGCTCTTGCTTTTCCTTTGCGTCACCGAAAGTATACTGTGAAGAGACAATATCTACAATCCGGTCGTGTTCCACGTTCCCTGTTGCCGCAATGAGCATGTTGGGCGCTGTATAGTGACTCGCAATGTACGAGGTCAGGTCGTCCCTGGTAAAAGCAGATATCGTTTCCGGGATTCCAAGAATCGGCTTGCCCGCGGGATCCGGACTGAGCAGGGTATCACCGAAAACATCCTGAACCAGTTCCTCCGGAACATCGAGAGCTGAACGAATCTCCTCGAGAACCACCAGCTTTTCCCGTTCTATCTCTTCCGGGGCAAACAGGGAATGATTCAGAATATCGGACAGGACATCTACCGCCACCTCCAAGTGCTCATCAAGCACAGAGGCATAATAACAGGTCATGTCGCGGGATGTGAACGCATTGAGAGAACCGCCGAGGGATTCTAATGAATCCGCGATCTCGAACACCGAACGGTGTTCAGTTCCCTTGAACATCATATGCTCGATGAAATGCGCCATGCCCATGGTTTCCATGCGGTCGGTGCGGGAACCGGCCTGAATCCATATCCCTAAAGAAACGGAGCGAACAAAAGGCATCCGCTCCGTCACAACCGTCAGACCGTTGGGCAAAACGGTCTTTCTTACTAAACTTTCCATATTGCGCATCAGGGAAGAGCCGCCTTCCGGCTACACTTCACCTTTCCCTGGTCGTCAACGCCGATTACTTTGCATGTGATGACATCACCGACCTTTACCACATCTTCCACCGTCTTAACCCGTTCCTTATCGAGCTCAGAGATATGGATGAGGGCCTCCTTGCCGGGCAGAATCTCCACAAAGGCGCCGAAGGTCGTGGTACGTTTGACTGTACCCGTGTAAACCTTCCCGATTTCCGGCTCCTCGACAATTCCAGCAATCATGTCGTATGCAGCCTGACCGCCGGCCATGTCTACAGAGGCAATCAGCACCGTACCGTCATCCTCGATATTGATGGTGGCTCCGGTCTGCTCTTGAATCGCCTTGATCACCTTGCCACCCTGACCGATCACCGCGCCAATCTTGTTCACATCGATTTTCATGGTGATGATACTGGGGGCATACTGAGAGATGCTGTCCCTCGGGATGGCGATGGTATCGTTCATGATTCCCAGAATATGGGTACGACCATCCTTCGCCTGGTACAGCGCTTCCTTCATGATCTGTGTGGTGATACCCTGGATCTTGATATCCATCTGGATGGCGGTGACGCCTTCCGAGGTGCCGGCAACTTTGAAATCCATGTCACCGAGATGGTCTTCATCCCCGAGAATATCCGAAAGGACAACATACTCGTCATCCTGCTTGATGAGACCCATCGCAATTCCGGCAACTGCGGTCTTGATGGGCACGCCGGCGTCCATAAGAGACATGGAACCCGCGCACACGGTTGCCATGGAGGAAGAGCCGTTTGATTCGAGAATATCCGAAACCACCCGGATGGTATACGGGAACACTTCTTCCGAGGGGATAACCGGCTCGATCGCCGATTCCGCAAGGTGTCCGTGACCGTACTCGCGACGCGATGTGCCGCGCAAGGGGCGTACCTCTCCCACACTGAAGGGCGGGAAGTTATAATCGAGCATGTAGCTCTTGAAACTGGTTCCTTCCAGATCTTCGATCATTCGCTCGTCCAGTTTCGTCCCAAGCGTAACCACAGAAAGAGACTGCGTCTGACCGCGAGTGAAGAGCGCCGAACCATGAGTTCGGGGCAACAACCCCACCTCACAGTTGATGGGACGGATTTCCGTTGTCGAACGGCCATCCAAGCGCATTTTGTCACGGAGAATCATGGTCCGCATGGTTTCTTTTTCGATCTTCGCGAGACTCATTTTCAGCTGAATTTCACGCTCCGGATACTTTTCCGTAAACCGCTCCAGAACTTCCTGGTAGATGGCGGCGATTTTTTCACGGCGCTGGGACTTTTCCCGGATGCGAACCGCCTCCCCGACCTGATTGCTGAAAGCTTCGCGCACATCCGCAATCATTTCCTCGGAGGGAACGTTTACCGTATACTCCATGACCGGTTTGGCGATATCTTCCATGAACTCGCGCTGGAGATCACAGATTTCACGGATATACGCTTTGGCGAATTCCAGCGCTCCGAGCAGAATATCTTCTGAAACTTCGTGCGCATTGCCTTCAACCATGAGAATATCATCATCCGATCCAGCAACGACAATATCGAGATCGCTTTCATCAATCTGCTGGAAGGTCGGGTTTACTACATACTCCCCGTCGATATGGCCGACATGAACCGCACCCACGATCCGGTCGACGGGAATTGGCGAAATGGCGCAGGCTGCAGAAGCGCCAATAAGCCCCAAAACGTCCTGATCATTTTCCTGGTCAGCGGAAAGCACATTCACGATAAGTTGTACTTCGTTGCAAAACCCTTTTGGAAAAAGCGGCCGGATCGGTCGGTCAATCTGGCGGCAACTCAATATTTCTTTTGTATTGGGCCGTCCTTCACGACGGAAAAAGTTCCCCGGTATCTTACCAATGGCATAGGACTTCTCTCTATACTCTACAGTGAGCGGGAGAAAATCCTTGTTCAGGTCGGATCGACTATCAACGCATACCGTTGCAAGAACCGTGGAATCTCCGTAGGTCACCAGCACGGCGCCGTCGGCCTGACGGGCAACCCTCCCGGTTTCCAGGGTAAGGACATGGTTTCCTATTTGTCTGCTTGCTTTTTTAATCATGATTACTCCGTAATTCGTTATTTACGAATACCGAGTTCCTTGATGAGTCCGCGGTAAGCTTCGATATCGGTCTGCTCGAGATAGTTCAGCAGTCTGCGACGTTTGCCGACGAGTTTCATCAGTCCCAGTCTCGTATGAGCGTCCTTGGTGTTTGCCTTCATGTGCTCGGTCAGATCGAGAATACGATGGGTCAGGATAGCCACTTGCACCTTGGTGTTTCCCGTGTCCTGCTCGTTCTTTCCGAACTGTCTGGTGTACTCCACCTTCTGTTCATTGGTGATAGCCATGGTTCCTCTTGCGCTCCTTTTCATCCTGATCATTTTACGGTGATTTTTTTAGCTTCTGCTATATCAAGCTGTATCCGTTTCACCAACGCCTCACGGGATTCGAACCGCTCAATATCCCGCAAACGGGCAGTGAACCCGATACACATTCTCGCCCCGTACAAATCTCCCGAATAACCGGGAAGGTGTATCTCAATGGTTTCTTCCGTTATATCAAACGTTGGTCTCGGCCCGATACTGATAACTCCCGGCGTCCGAATATTCCCTGCTTCTCCCCATCCTGCATAAACACCTTGTCCCGGAAGTATTTTTTCGGGGCTATCCGCAGTGATATTCGCTGTTGGAATTCCGATCTGCCGCCCCAGTCCCTCGCCGTGAACAACATGTCCGCATACCGTATACTCTCTCCCCAGCAGTTCCGCTGCGGTTCGCACATCTCCCTGACGTATCATGGACCGTATAACGGAACTCTTCACCACCATGTCACGGCAGACAACCGGTTCGGTTATCTCAAGGTCGAAACCAAGGTCACGGGAATATTCGCGGAGTCGTTCTGTGGTTACTTCCCGGTTCCGTCCGAAACCGTGGTCATATCCGACCACAAAATGACGCATCCCGAAACACCGTACCAGTTGGTCGCGTATAAAGGTATCCGCGGGTGTTTCCGCAACTTCCCGGGTAAAATGCAAAACATATACCCGATCTATTCCAGATTCGCGAAAAAGGTCAAGCTTCTCGTCGAGTGCGGTGAGAAGGCCCGGAGACACAGCCTTGCGTAATACGGATGCGGGATGTCGGTCAAATGTAACGACAACCGACTCGATGCCATCAGCCCGGGACCGTGCCACCACCCTTTCCAGAATCCGACGATGGCCAAGGTGAACGCCGTCAAACGTTCCAAGTGTCACTGCCGACCGGAAACCGCATTCTCCGGAGGAGGGAGTAAAAGACCTGTATACCTTCATGCCTTCATCGGTTCTGGAATCGGTAAAATTGATCGAACGAGCGTTTCCGTCGCGTCCGGTCTCGTCACAAGCGCGGAAAAGTCAACCGCACGTTCTATTCCATAGTTTCCAGCCGCGGTTCGCCGCAACCCGGAGAGATGGGCGGGACAACCGGTCATGACACCGAGCTGATGCGCAATGGACCGGACATACGTTCCTTTCGAACAAACGAGATCCAGATGCACCAGTGGAAACTTGCTCATATCCAGCGTAATGCTGTGTATAACGATGGCACGCGGTTTACGCTCCACCGTTTTTCCGGCACGTGCAAGTTCATAGAGCTTCTTCCCCCCCACTTTTACCGCAGAATACATGGGGGGAAGCTGCTCTGACTCCCCTTCTACAGTTCGGACCACTCGGGCGAGATACTCCCGGTCTACCCGGTCCGGATTCCCGACTTCTATCGTTTCACCGGTCCCGTCGTAAGTATCTGTTGAACTCCCGAAGGTAACCTCCGCGGAATAGCGCTTTGTATCATTCTCAAAGCGATTTGCCGCCTTGGTTGCTTTACCGACCAGCAAGATCAGAACTCCGGTCGCCATGGGATCCAGAGTGCCGGTATGGCCGACTTTAACCCCACCCAGGAGCCGTCGTGTTTTGTTTACCACATCATGCGAAGTCCATCCCGCCGGCTTGTCCACCACCAGGATGCCGTTCGGAACATCAATGCTGTTCATTTTGGAGATCATTCAAAATCTTGCTGATTCGGATACCGTACTCCGTCGAAGGATCATAATGAAACGTCAAGGACGGAATATTCCGCAAAATGACCCGTTCATTAAGACGAGAGCGAATGAAACCGGCGGCGGACTGGAGTGCGGACTGGCTGTCTTTAACGGCGGACTCGTCACCCAGCACAGTAAAATAGACTTTGGCATGTTTCATGTCACGTGACACGTCAACACCGGTAACGGTTACCATGCCGAGCCGGTCATCCTTCACTTCGTGTTCTATGATTCGGGATATTTCGCGGTGCACCTGCTGCGAAACCCGATCTATTCGGTTGTATCGTTGCATCATCTATCCTAAACATACGTGAGCGTGGAATCAAGAACCTCGACCCGGCGGTCGCCGTAGACGAGATTCATCACATTCCCCATCACGCTTTCAATGTGTCTCGATTCATTGGAAACGGCCACTACGCCAAGCGACGCCCGCTGCCACTTGTCGCCATTGTCCACCTCGGCAACCGCAACATTAAATCGATTGTGGAGACGATCTTTCAGACTTTTTATCGCAAACCGCTTGGTCTTCAAGGAATCGCCTTCCGGGATGAACAACTCAATCCGTAATACACCTACTATCATAAAACCGTACTCCGTTACAGCGAGCGGGCTTCCTCGACCTTTTCGATGGCCTCGATGACATCGCCCACCTTGAGATCATCATAATTATCAATGCCGATACCGCACTCGTACCCCTGATGGACCTCGGAAACATCGTCCTTGAACCGCCTCAGGGAGGAGAGTCTGCCGGCATATATCTCAACGTTATTCCGGACCAGCCGGATTCCCGAGTTCCGCCTAACGTTACCCGAAGTGACATAGCACCCTGCGATATTTCCGACACGCGGGACCCTGATGACATCCCTGATTTCCGCTGTGCCGATTACCTTCTCGGTAACCTTCGGGGCAAGCAGTCCGCTCAAGGCGTTTCGAACATCGTCAAGAACCTCATATATGATCTCATAGAGTTTGATCTCGACATCTTCCACCTCGGCCAAAGCCCGGGCAGGCGCAGACGGGCGAACATGGAACCCGATAATGATCGCGCCGGAGGCCGCAGCCAATAGCACGTCATTCTCGTTAATACCCCCGACACCCTGATGGATGACCCGAATCCGCACCTCGGGATGGGTAATCTGGGAAAGCGCATCGGAAAGCGCTTCCATCGAACCATCCACATCCGCCTTTATGATCAGGTTGAGCTCGCGGATGGAACCTTCCTTGATATGTTCATAGAGATCGGAAAGAGTGATGCGCTTGAGTCTCCGGAAATCCTGCTCGCGCTTCATAACCCTTCGGCGCTGCGCGATTTCCCGAGCTTCGGTTTCACTTTCAACCGCATAGAACGTATCCCCCGCTCGCGGCACACCATTCATACCCAGAATCAGCGCAGGCTGAGAAGGACCGACACTCTCGATCTTTTCTCCAAATTCATTGAACATGGCTCGGACACGGCCCGTGATCATTCCGGTAATGAACGGGTCGCCGACTTTCAGCGTTCCTGTCTGAATCAGAATTGTTGCCAGCGCCCCGCGCCCGCGGTCGAGCTTGGAGTCAATCACCACACCTGACGCCTTTCGTGACGGATCGGCCTTCAGGTCAAGAATTTCAGCTTCAAGGAGCACCTTTTCAAGCAGCTTGTCAATATTGAGATCCTTCTTGGCCGATATCTCCTGGCACTGGATCGGACCACCCCAATCTTCCACCAGCACGTTGTGACGGGCCAGATCTCCCTTGATTTTTTCAGGATCGGCTCCGGGGAGATCTATTTTGTTGATGGCGATGACAATGGGAACACCCGCCGCCTTGGCGTGGTCAATCGCCTCGATTGTCTGGGGCATCACACTGTCATCCGCGGCTACCATGAGAATGACGGCATCCGTGACCTGGGCGCCTCGAGCGCGCATGGCGGTAAAGGCCTGATGGCCCGGCGTATCGATAAACGTAATCTGGCCTTTGGGGTGTTTTACCGAATAAGCGCCGATATGCTGGGTGATTCCGCCAGATTCGCCTCCCGCTACGTTTGTATGACGGATATGGTCGAGAAGGGTTGTCTTGCCATGGTCGACATGCCCCATGACGGTAACAACCGGAGGACGGGGGACAAGGTTTTCCTCCGCTTCCTCTTCCTCCTCGCGGGTTTTGAATACATCCT
>JAWLHT010000131.1:0-2183 GCA_041690195.1 Candidatus Latescibacterota bacterium | reverse complement strand
GTTCAGAAACTCAACTTCATACCCGAATGCTTCAGCCAGAAGCGATATGGTATCCATATCAAGACGCTGATTTATTGAAACGAGCGTACCCATCTCAAGGCATTTGGCGACAAGGTTGTTCGCGGGCACTCCCATCTGGGTGGCCAACTCCGAAACAGAAACAAACTCGCTCACTTTCACCACGTTGCGATCATCCACCATATCTTCCGCGGACGATTGCTTATGACGGTACTTCTTAGATTTACGGGTATCAGCGCTGATACTGGCAAGGGTCTTCTTGTAGGAATCCTGCACTGCCGCCTGATCAACCTTTTTCTTCCGCTTATGATTCCTGGAACGGGTTTTCTTGCCTTCTTCCGTTGTCGGGGGAGCAGGAGCAGGCGAGGGCGTCGTATTGAACTTCTTAACCAATTGTTCCTTCTGCACGGCCGGCGCAGCTTCACCTTCACCCTTTGAGCGTTTTTTCTTTCGCTTCCGCTTGGAGGGAGCGGTTCGGTCGGCGCCGGATGCCACTTCAGCGGAAGCCCGAGCAGGTCCCGCAGATGCGGCGGATACCTTCTGGGCTTCCTGCACCGGTGCGGGCTGAGCCGGCGCAGGCTGAGCCGGCGCGGCCGGCGGAACAGATGCGGGCTTGCGCTCTCGGGCCTCGTTTATCCTATTTTTTTTCTCTATATCCTTGACCGCTTCCTGATGCTGCTTATCGAACCGGTTTTTGACACTTTCGTACATCGACTCGTCAACAACACTCATGTGACTCTTCACATCATGGTCCATGTCCGTGAGCAGTGCAATCAGTGCATCGGAGGAGATATGAAATTCTTTCGCCACTTGATACACACGCTTTTTCTCCAACTTTTCTCCTCCTTCTATGGTAAATCTAACAAATGATTATCGATGGTGCATGGCCGCACCCTTTAATTGAAGCGAAGCATTCACGCTTCACCGCCGACGTTCTCGTCTTCGCCGACGACCTCTTCATCTTCACCGACGGCCTGTTCATCTTCAGCGGATTCGTCCTCCTCTTCCTCGAAGAGATCTCCGGTTTCATCGAGTTCTTCGTCGGCTTCGTCTGTCTCACACTCAACCGCCGCCGATGCTCCGGAAACACCGCCCTTCTTCTTTTGTTCCATATATTCACGAGCCATGACAACAAGCTTTTCCGCGGTTTTCGGCCCTACACCCGGGAGTTCCATAAGGAAACTCTCATCTGCGTGCGAAAGGTCACGAATTGTCCGAATTCCGTGGGTGCTGAGGGTATATACCAGTTTCTCGTTCAGTCCGAGATCAAGAAGAATTCCAGCTTTTTTGGTTTTCTCGCCTTCACGCCGCACGAACTCGGTCTGGCTGATGATATCAACGCTCAAGCCGGTAAGCTGACTGGCCAACTCCGCGTTGATACCTCCCTTGCCTATCGCCAGCGAAAGCTGATCATCAGCGACCACCGCCGTAAGTTTTCCGTTTATCCGGTCGATGTCGACCCTCTGTACCGTGGCCGGACTCAGCGCACGAGCCAGATACGTGGAAAGGTCGTCGCTATATTGGATAACATCAATCCTCTCATTGCCCAGTTCCTTCACAATACCCTGCACCCGGGAACCCTTGATGCCCACACAGGCCCCAACCGGATCAATACGGGGATCGGAGGAGGTTACCGCAATTTTGGACCGCTCGCCTGGCTTCCGCGCCACCCCTTTGATCTCAACCACCCCTTCGTAAATCTCCGGGACTTCCAGTTCAAAAAGACGCGCCAGGAATTTTGGATCGGTTCTGGAAAGGATTATCTGGGGCCCTTTGGTTTCGCGCTTCACGTCGATGATCAGCGCTCTCACTGTATTGCCCTGATGGTAACGCTCGCGGCGTATCTGCTGTTTCTGCTGCAAAATCGCCTCGGCACGCCCCATGCTCACATAAATATCTCCGTGCAGAACCTGCTGAACGGTACCGGTTACCATCTCATTAATTCGCTGACGATAGTCTTCATACACTCTGTCGCGCTCGGCTTCCTTCACTTTCTGGATCAGGCTTTGCTTTGCGGAATGAATGGCATGACGCCCGAAATCTTCGAACCGCAAGGGCTCACGGATTTGCGAACCCAACTTGACCCCCGGATCAATGTCCCGCGCATTCCAGAGAGAGATCTCGTGTGTGGGGTCCTCGACCATATCGACTACATCCCATACCGC
>JAWLHT010000130.1:0-13838 GCA_041690195.1 Candidatus Latescibacterota bacterium | reverse complement strand
GGAGGTACCGCCCTGGGTACCTATCCGATTTTGCTCTTCGGGAACGATGCGCAGAAGAGTAAATTCCTCCCCGATATCGCCTCTGGAAAACGCCTGGCCGGATTCGGTCTCACCGAAGCAAACGCCGGATCCGACGCCGCCGGCATTGAGACCACGGCGGTCCGGGATGGTGATTCCTATATCCTGAACGGTACCAAGCAGTGGATCACCAACGGCGGCGAGGCGGAGGTGTATACCGTTATCGCCATCACCGACCGAACCAAGGGACCGCGCGGCGCCAGCGCCTTCATCGTTGAGAAGGATACTCCCGGATTCTCCTTCGGGAAGAAGGAAAACAAGATGGGGATCCGCGCATCCTCCACCCGGGAACTTGTGTTCCAGGATTGCCGTATTCCAAAAGAAAACCTTTTGGCGCGGGAAGGCATGGGCTTCATCGTGGCGATGAGGACGCTCGATAAGTCCCGCCCCGGTATCGGCGCTCAGGCGGTCGGTATCGCCCAGGGAGCTTTCGACGAAGCGGTAATCTTCGTCCGGGAACGTCAGCAGTTCGGTAAGTCGGTCAGCTCCTTCCAGGGGGTGCAGTTCATGCTTGCGGACATGGCGACCCGGATCGAGTCCTCTCGTGCCCTTATTTATTCCACCGCCCGCATGATGGATGCCGGGTGCAAGGATGTGAGCCTGTATGCCGCAATGAGCAAGCTTGCTGCCTCCGACATGGCCATGCAGGTTACCACCGATGCCGTACAGCTCATGGGCGGCAGCGGGTACATGAAAGAGTATCCGGTGGAAAAGATGATGCGTGACGCCAAAATCACCCAGATTTACGAAGGGACCAACCAGATCATGCGGCAGGTGATCGGACTGGAACTCCTCAAGCACTAATGACCGGTGGCCGGTGTGCATCCCACGGGAATGCATACCGGCCGTTTGGCGGAAAGAAGCATGCGGATGCGGCACTGGCGCTTTCTTGACACGGGAAAAGGGAGCGCCTTTTTTCATATGGCGCTGGACGAGGCGATTTTTGACGCGGTACGGTGTGGCGAATCACCTCCGACCATGCGACTGTACTGCTGGGATATCCCCTCGATTACCCTGGGTTTTTCCCAGAATGCAAATGCGGTTCTCGACCTGGACCGGTGCGAACGGCATGGTATACCGGTCACCCGGCGCCTCACCGGGGGAAGGGCGGTATTGCACGTCGATGAATCTACCTATTCCCTTTTCGGCGCGGTAGATGATCCGGTGTTTGGTGGCGCGCTTGCCGACACCTACCGGTCAGTGAGCCGGATGCTTATAGATGCCCTGGCCGGAGTGGGGTTGCGGCCGGAGTGGAGTCGGGGAACGCTGACTGAGGAGAACGCCGGAGTGGGAGCCGCTCCGTGCTTCTGCAGCGCTTCACGTTATGAAATTACCCTGGAGGGCCGAAAGCTGGTCGGCAGCGCACAGCGACGCATGGGGGGGCATTTCATTCAGCAGGGATCGATTCTCACCGGGCCGGGGCATGAGCGCATCGTGGATTATCAGGCGAATGCATCGGATTCTGACCGTCTGCGGAAGGAATTGGCGAAGAAAAGTGTTGACCTGTCCTCCGTAATGGGGCATCCTGTAGAAAGAGAAATGGTATGTACGCTGCTCGCGGAATCACTGGCGCGGACAGCGGGAATCGAAGTGAATCATGACGAACCTTCACCACGTGAACTGGAATGCGCGTACCGGCTGATTGAAACGCGATACGCCTCGAAAGGATGGGTGATCGGCCATGGAGAATGAGATTACCTTCGATTTTACAAACCTGACCGAAACTGCGGTTGGGGAACACGGTATTTCGGATGAACGGCTTGCCGCCCTGCGGAAGCGGGCCGGTGATATCGAACGTGACATTCTGGCTCGTCGGGAAAACGGCGGGCTTCCGTACATGAACCTGCCCTACGCGGATGTTTCGGCTATTGACCGCTATGCGGAAGAGGCAAGGGGGAGATTCGAAAACTTTGTGAACGTAGGGATCGGCGGCTCGGCTTTGGGGGCTCAGGCGCTGGTCATGGCGCTCTGTCATCCCTTCCACAATCTCATGGGGCCGGAGCGTACCGGCGGCTTACGCATGTTCTTTGCCGACAACATAGACCCGGATGCCCTGGCCGGAATGTTTGATGTCTGTCCGCCGGAAAAAACCCTTTACAACATCATCACTAAGTCCGGCTCCACCGCGGAAACCATGGGGACCTTTCTTATTGTTCGCAAGCTCCTGGAGGAAAAAGTAGGGAACTCCTGGCGGGAACATGTGGTCATAACCACCGATGCCCGAAAGGGCGATCTTCGCGCCATCGCCGATGCGGAAAAGATTGTTTCGTTCGTGGTCCCGGACGGTGTGGGCGGGCGCTTTTCCGTGCTGACTCCGGTGGGACTCCTGCCGGCGGCATGCGCCGGGATCGATATCGGGGATCTGCTCAAGGGCGCCGCGGCGATGGACACCCGCCTTGGCTCGCTCACACCCCTGGAGAATCCGGCTTGTCTCTATTCCATGTACCAGTATCTGCTGGACGTGGAAAAGGGAAAGGTCATGTCGGTGATGATGCCCTATTCCTCGCGCCTCTACGGGCTTGCGGACTGGTATCGGCAGCTTTGGGCGGAGAGTCTCGGCAAGCGGAAGGATCTTTCCGGGAACGAAATATTCGCGGGTCCGACCCCCATCAAGGCGCTCGGGGTAACCGACCAGCATTCACAGGTACAGCTCTACGTCGAGGGACCCTTTGACAAGGTGTTCGCCATACTCCGGGTGGAAAGATTCGGGAATGAACTCCCCATGCCGACGGCCTATGAAGAGATGTCCTCGCTCAAATATCTCGGCGGAAAGACCATGGCGGAACTTATGGAAGCGGAACGGCTAGGCACGGTATTCGCGTTGACTCAGGCCCGTCGGCCGAACCTGACCATTACCTTCCCGGAAGTCTCTCCCCATACGGTGGGGCAGTTCATGTACGCGCTGGAGACGGCTACCGTGTTCTCGGGAGGGCTCTATCGGATCGATCCGCTGGACCAGCCGGGTGTCGAGGCTGGAAAGGTTGCCGCGTACGCTCTCATGGGCCGTTCCGGGTACGAGGACCGGGCGGAAACCATTCGGAGCGGGCTGGCGAGTGATGAACGGTATGTCAAGTAACCCACGGCGAACACATCAATTCCCGCGGCATCCGCAGGTGAAGAAAAAGCCCGTTCCCTCGCATGCCGGGGAGGGAATGGCCTGTACACCGGAAACTCGACTCCGCATGCAAGTGAAAAAGATGAGCAGGCCGGACGAAACGCTTTTGAGGCGGAGTACTCCGGCCCCACCCAGCTAACGTAAGGATGGCATGAAACGTCTCTTTCTCATAATCGTTGGCATTGTCGCGGTGTATCTCGTGATTCTTGCCGGGGCGTTGGAGCGTCATGAGGATCATCCGCGCTTTCACCTGGAAACTCCGGTGCCGGTTCAGGCCGACACCTCAAAAAGTGAGCCGGGGATATCAGGCGGGCGGGTGCTGTTCGGTTCGCTTGGTGATCCCAAGACGTTCAACCCCATCGTGGCATCGGAATCATCGAGCAGCGATATCGTCAACCGCATGTACGCGGCGCTGGTTACCCGGGACAATATCACCCAGGAGTTCATTCCCTCTCTGGCCTGGAAATGGGAGTTCTCACCGGACAACCTGACCGTTATCTATTTCCTTCGGCGGGGAGTGCTCTGGAGTGACGGTAAACCGGTGACCGCGGATGACCTGGTGTTCACGTATGACGCCATTTACGATCCCAAGGTGCAGAGCAGTTACAACGACATCATGAGGGTGAACGGAAAACCGTTCGCCTACGAGGCGCTGGATCCCTTCACTTTCCGCGTTTCGGTCCCGGAGCCGTTCGCGCCGCTCCTGATGTGGTCGGGCGGGGTGCCGATTCTCCCGAGGCATGTTCTCGAACCGGAACTGAAGGCCGGGAGGTTCGACTCCGCGTATGGTGTGGGGACGCCGCCGGAGGAGATCGTTACCTGCGGCCCCTATATCCTCGAAAAGTATGAGCCGGGGGTCAAAACCGTGCTCAGAAAAAATCCCGCGTACTGGCGGGTTGATCGGAACGGAAATCGGCTGCCCTATATAGACCGGATTATTTTTGTGAGCCTTCGCAGTCAGGAAACCATGCTTCTGAATTTTCAGACAGGTAATCTGAACATGCTGGACACCATTAAGCCGAGTGATGTCCCCATTCTTGAACGGGACGCGAAAAAAGGTGATTACCAGGTGTTCAATCTCGGGCCGAGCATGAACCAGAACATGTTCTGGTTTAACCTGAATCCGGGAAAAACTCCGGACGGTACGCCTTACGTGGAACCTTACAAACTCGCCTGGTTTCGAGATGTCCGCTGGCGGAAGGCAATGGCCCACGCAGTGGACAAGGACGGTATCATCCGGACGGTATTCGACGGGCTGGCCGAACCCCAGCACGGTCCCGATACCCGGGCCAACAGGGTGTGGTACAATCCGAATTGCATCAAATACGACTACAGTCTGGAAAAAGCCGCCGCCTACCTGGATGATATGGATCTCATAGACCGGAACGGTGACGGCGTCCGGGAAGATGCGGAGGGTCATCCCGTGGAATTCACCATGATCACCAACACCGGAAACGACCTGCGGGAACTCATGGGGAATATCATCAAGGACGATCTGGCGAAAATCGGGGTGAAGATGAATTTCAGCCCCATTGAGTTCAACACGCTAGTGGTGAAGATAGATAACGAATACACCTATGAAAGCTGTCTGCTCGGAGTGGGCGGGGGAGACCCGGATCCTTCGAGCGGCACCCACATCTGGCTTTCCAGCGGACGAATGCATCAGTGGCATCCGTTGCAGAAAACTCCCGCCACCGAGTGGGAGGCCCGGATCGATCGCCTCATGAACCTCCAGATGACCACGCTTGACAGGGCAAAGCGGAAAGAGTATTTTGACGAAATTCAGTATATCCTTTCCGATCAGGTCCCATATATCTATCTGGTGACACCGCAGGTGTTCGTGGCGGCTGGCAGCAAGTATCGCAACCTGACCCCGACCATTCTGAGTCACCGGCTGCTCTGGAATATTGAGGAAGCCTGGATACAGGAATAGGATATCTCCGCGCGACGTTGGTCCTGTATGACGCCGCGCGGGGAATTAACCGCGGCGCCCCGCCTGGCTATGGCCGGTCCGGTGGGAGTTCGCCGGGAATTATCGCGTGAAGACTTACATTCTCAAACGATTGCTCCACTCAATCCCCCTGCTTTTGGGGATAACGTTCTTCAGTTTTCTGATCATCAGCCTCGCCCCCGGGGATTATCTGACCGCCATGTCTCAGAATCCCCAAATCAAGGCGGAAACCATCGTTGCCATGCGGGCCAAGTTCGGACTGGACCAGCCTTGGCATATCCAGTATGCCAAGTGGTTGTGGAATGCTCTGCACCTGGACTTCGGCTATTCCTGTGCCAACCAGCAGCCGGTGTTCGCCCTGATCGGGGAAAAACTTCTCAATCCGCTCAGTCTCGCCCTTTCCGCCGCGTTTTTCGCCTGGGGACTGTCCATCCCTCTCGGGATCATCAGTGCTGTGAGGCAGAACACGTGGGTGGACAGGTCGGCGTCTTTCGTGTCCTTCGTCGGGCTTTCCATTCCGGAAGTTTTTTTTGCCCTGCTCATGGTGCTCTTCGCGGCCAAAACCGGTTGGTTCCCGATCGGCGGAATGAAGTCCATAGATTTCGAATACCTTTCTTATGGCGAACAGCTGCTCGATCTTCTCCATCATCTTATCCTGCCCACCATCGTGCTGGGGAGCATTTCCCTGGCCGGGCGCATGCGTCAGATGCGAGCAAATCTCCTGGATACCCTTTTGCAGGATTATATTCAGACTGCCCGGGCCAAGGGGCTTTCCGAACGGCTGGTGATTTACAAACATGCCCTGCGGAATGCTGTCAATCCCCTTATCACGCTCTTCGGGTTCACCTTGGCCAATCTTCTTTCCGGTGCATTCCTGGTAGAGGTTATCATGAGTTGGCCCGGATTGGGACGTCTCACGCTGGATGCCCTGTTCAGCCGTGATCTCTATCTGGTGATGGGTTCGCTGCTCATGGCTTCAGTCACGCTGATTCTGGGAAACCTCGCGGCGGATATTATGCTGGCGCTTTCTGACCCGAGGATTCGCTATGAATAAAACTACACGGATGTCCAATTCGCCCTGGGCGCTTTTCTGGCGGCATCTGCGGAAGAACCGTACCGCCATGGCCGGTGGAGTAATTCTCCTGACGTTCTATTTTCTGGCGCTTTTCGCCGGTTTCTTCTCTCCGTACGGTATGGAGACCCAGAACCGTACCCTCTATTACGCGCCGCCCACCGGTATACATTTCATCGATCCTGCCGGTAATTTCCACCTGCGCCCCTTCGTGTACGGGAAGGTTGTCGCAGACCGTAAGTGGACGACCTACAAGGATGATACGACCCGGGTCTATCCGAT
The DNA here is from genome assembly GCA_041690195.1 of Candidatus Latescibacterota bacterium. Lineage (GTDB taxonomy): Bacteria > Latescibacterota > Latescibacteria > Latescibacterales > Latescibacteraceae > JAWLHT01. Next base: position 7,340 of record JAWLHT010000130.1, on the reverse strand, counting down.
ACGGTTTTTCGTCCGGGGAGATGAGTACAATTTCCTGGGATTTATTCCGATGGATGTTCATCTGTTCGGCGCGGAAGGCGAGGGGCGGATTTTCCTCCTGGGAACCGACCAGTTTGGTCGTGACGTGTTCTCCCGGCTCCTCTACGGCGCTCAGATTTCTCTCTCCATCGGCCTGGTGGGGATTCTGCTCTCGTTCACTCTCGGTATGCTGGTCGGCGGGATATCCGGATATTTCGGCGGCGCATGGGATAGCATAATCATGCGCTCTTCGGAACTGGTCATGTCTGTTCCGGCGCTGTATCTCATCCTTTCGCTCCGGGCGGCCTTTCCGTCCGATATATCCTCGGACCGGATGTACCTGCTCATGGTGGTTATCCTTTCCTTCATCTCATGGGCGGCCATGGCACGCATCATTCGCGGTATGGTACTCTCCATCAAGGCGAACGACTATGTCACCGCAGCCCGGGCGCTCGGATTCGGGCATCTGCGGATAATAGTTCGGCACATTCTGCCCAATACGCTTTCTTTTGTAATCATCGCGGCTACCATCTCCATCCCGGGATACATCCTCGGCGAGGTAGCGCTCTCCTTTCTCGGCGTCGGGATCGCCGAACCTGTCGCAAGCTGGGGCAACATGATCAAACAGGCACAGAGCATTCGGGTGCTTACATCTTTTCCCTGGATTCTTGCACCGGGGTATGCCATCTTTCTCACCGTGCTTGCTTTCAACTTTCTCGGTGATGGACTCCGGGATGCGCTGGACCCGCGAAAAATCATGGCGGGGAAATGAGAAACAGGACGGCAGGTGTGCGACGGAAAAAATACGATGCCAATCATCCGGCGTTGCGCATGCTCCCTGACCGGAGAGCAACGGTGTTTTCGGATGAGTGCAGTTCGATAGAGGTAACGTAATGTCAGATAAACCAAGTGAACATCTTCTCGAAGTCCGTGACCTCAGCACCTGGTTCAGCCTGGAATCGGGTACCGCAAAGGCAGTTGACGGAGTTTCATTCCATGTGAACCGGGGCGAGATGCTCGGGCTGGTGGGAGAGAGCGGTTGCGGAAAGAGTGTCACCGCTCTTTCCATCCTCCGTCTTGTTCAGTCTCCACCGGGAAAGATCGTGGCGGGCGAAATATTCTTCAGGGGGAAAAACCTGGTCACGCTTTCCGAACCGGAAATGCGTCGGGTCCGCGGAAACGATATCGCCATGATTTTTCAGGAGCCCATGACCTCCCTGAATCCGGTTTTTACCATTGGATCACAAATCATGGAGGCGGTGCAGCTTCACCAGGGGGTAAACCGTGCTGAGGCGCGGAATCGCACGGTGGAAATGCTTAAACTGGTGGGAATCGCCGATCCGGCGCGGCGTGTGGACGAGTACCCCCATCAGCTCTCTGGAGGAATGCGGCAGCGCGCCATGATCGCCATGGCCCTTTCCTGCAACCCGGATCTGCTTATTGCCGATGAACCGACCACCGCCCTGGATGTAACCATACAGGCACAGATCATGGACCTGCTTCGGAAACTGCAGGACGAGTTGGGAATGGCGATCATATTGATCACCCACGACCTTGGGATCGTTGCCGAGGCAACTGATCGAATGGTGGTAATGTATGCCGGCAGGGTGGTTGAGGAAGGCAGGACCGTAGACGTGTTCGAAAGTCCCGGCCATCCATACACCGCCGGGCTTATTGAATCGGTTCCCCGACTGGACAACATTCTCCGGCGGCTTGCCGTCATTAAAGGTTCCGTGCCCGATCCCGCCGATCTTCCGCAGGGGTGTTCGTTTCACCCCCGTTGCGATTACGTGGACGGACGATGCCGGGCAGAGCTTCCCGGATTGGAAGAAGTAGGAAACCATCACACCGCACGGTGTTTTAACAGCGACCAGGTGAAGTGTGGAAGAAGCCAGAAAACAGCATGACGTGATCCTCCGTGTTGACGGTCTCACAAAGTTCTTTCCCATCCGAAAGGGACTGCTTTCCACTGTGGTGGGACAGGTGAAAGCGGTCGACCGGGTTTCTTTTGAAATAAGGCGCGGCGAAACACTCGGACTGGTGGGTGAAAGCGGCTGCGGGAAAACCACCGCGGGACGGTGTCTTCTCCGTCTTATCGAACCTACATCCGGAGCAGTTGAATTCGACGGCCGGAGTGTGACTTCCGCAAACCGCGAGGAGCTCCGGGCGCTCCGGAGAAAGATGCAGATCATCTTTCAGGATCCGTTCAGTTCGCTGAATCCCCGCATGACCGTGGGTGAGATGATTGCGGAAGTACTGTCGGTGCATCGTATCGTAGCGGGATCGGCCCGTAAGGATCGCGTTGCCCAGATTCTGGACATGGTTGGTCTGGCGCCGCGCCATGCCAACCTGTATCCTCACGAGTTCTCCGGAGGGCAGCGCCAGCGCATCGGTATAGCTCGGGCCCTGGCGGTTTCACCCGATTTCATCGTGGCGGATGAACCGGTAAGCGCTCTCGATGTTTCCATCCAGGCACAGATCATCAACCTGCTCCAGAATCTTCAGGAGGAACTCGGGCTCACCTATCTTTTCATCGCTCATGATTTGAGCGTGGTCCGGCATATTTCTAACCGGGTGGCTGTCATGTATCTCGGGAAAGTTGTGGAGATCGCCCAATCGGATGAACTCTACCGTAATCCCCTGCACCCGTATACCAGGGCGCTCATGTCCGCGGTCCCCATTCCGGACCCGAAGGTGGCGAAGCAGCGAGTTTTGCTCTCCGGGGATGTTCCCTCGCCCGCGGCAGTGCCGTCCGGCTGCCCGTTTCATACCCGGTGTCCCGAAGCAGGACCGGAATGCCGGGAGGAATCCCAGCAGTTGCTGGACACCGGAGACGGACACATGGTCTCCTGCTTCCGGTACAACGGTGTTGGAACACCCGGTTGAGACGGGAAACGGCGTTTGCCGGGTAGAGGCGGCAATAACAGAGACACGGGCGGAAGCCAAACGGACAGAAGTAAGTCCCGGGCAGATGGGATTCGGGTCTTGATACGCGGGATTATGGATTGTCATGAGGCAAGACCAAATTTCGGGAACGGTCTTCTCCATCTTTTTGCCGGCCGTATCATGCGAATCAGCCCTCGAATCAGCTCTGTGTTTTCCACTCCGGCACTCATTTTTTGACAAAGCAGTACCATCAGTACCGATACGCCGGGTTTCCCGGCAGCGGCATCCGCGAAGGCAGACAGCGTCAGTCGAAGGAGATGGTATGAAGTGTTTTGGTAAGGCAGTACGCAGTTCGGGATTCACCAGCGCGGTTGTCGGCTTGTTTGTTCTGGCGGGAATGTTCTGCGGTGTTGGCCGGGCGCATGCGGTCAGTCAGATTCAGACCCGGTATTACACGATTGTATATGAACCGAGCGGTGAGTATGTCGCCGGAGAAATCGCCCGGTTCTGCGATGATATTTACGAAAAACTTATGTCCCGGTACAAGGCGTTCAACGGCGACCCGCGGGTAACCTGCATTGTAACCGACGAGGCCGACTTCGCCAACGGGTACGCCCAATATTTCCAGAACACCATTACCATCTATGCCACCACCATGGATTTTGAACTCCGCGGCCAGTCCAACTGGCTCCGAAACGTGTTCGTCCATGAGATGACCCACATGATCGCCCTGAAGCAGGCGGCGAAGGGGCCGATCAATTTCATCATGCTGGGTGCGGGCAAGTATGATGAAAACCCTGATTTCGACATAAGCCTCGCCCTGTACCACCTGTCCCAGCCCGCATGGTTCTCGGAAGGTACAGCGCAGGTCGGCGCCGAATCTTTTGGCGCGGAACGATGGGACACCCACCGGGACATGCTGCTCCGCTCCGCCTGGTACGACAGCTCGCTCCTTGACCTTGACGACATGTCCGTCCTTTCCGGCAAGAAGGGCATGGACGCCGAATTGGTTTACAATCAGGGATATTCCCTCTCGCGGTATATCAAGGAAACTTACGGGTACGATAAACTGGTCCGGCTGAACAATGTCTGGACTTGGACTGATTTCAATACGACCGTGGAAAAAGTCCTCGGAATCAAGGCCAGTCGCCTATACGCAGACTGGCGAGCATCTCTGGACCGTACGTATGGGGATTTCCGCGCTCGCGTGTTTACCGAAGGTGAAAAAGTTGCGGACGAGGGTACGACGGATTACCGCCCCGTCGTTTCCCCGGATGGCCGATATCTGGTCTGGCTTTCCAACCGGGGGCGCGACTACGCGATAACCGACCTCATGCTTCGCGATATCTCCACGGGAAAAACCCGTAAGATCACGGAACGGGTGGATTCGCGTGCATCCTGGTCCCATGACAGTGGTAAGTTGGTATACGCAAAGCGGCCCTCCCCGGGCTCGTTGTACTATGACATCTTCATCTATGATGTTCAGTCCGGAGTGGAGGAGCGGGTGTCGAAGAATCTCCGTTCCCGTGACCCGGCCTTTTCACCCGGAGACAGCCTTATCGTTTTTGTCCGGAATGAAGGGGGCAACAACGCAATCGGGATTATCAACGTGGACGGAACCGGGCAGCGATATATCAGCGCAACCCGTGACGGCACGCAGTTTTATACGCCCTCTTTTTCCCCGGACGGCTCACGGGTTCTGTTCTCCCTTTTCCGTCAGGACCGCGACCGGGATATCGCCACGGTGAACGCCGGGTGCCGAAGTTATCGGTATGGTTGGGATCGCGCCGATTCAACCAGCGGGTTCTCCGATTCCACTGCCTTTGCCTGTGACTCGGAGTTCAGGGTGTTGCTCGGATCTCGCCATGACGAGCGCGATCCCCGGTTTCTTCCCGACGGCAGCGGCATTGTCTATTCTTCGGACCGGACCGGGGTCTTCAACCTCTATCTGCTCGACTTTTCCACCGGACGCACCCGGCGTGTGACCGATACCGTGGGCGGCGCATTCTGTCCATCTCCAGGGCCGAACCAGTCGATCTGGTATGCCGGGTACCGCTCGGGAGACTTTTCCATATATCGCCTGGATGAGCCTGCGCCTCTCGAGGATGTTCTTCCGGTAAACGAAAGCCGGAGCTATCTCACACAGCTTCCGGGCTTTGATCTTCCCGGGAACTTTTCGGTTCAGCCATACCGGACCCGGCGCATCCTCGATGCAATCGTGCCGACGGTCACTGTCGGGCCTTCCTTCATCGGCAGCCGGTTCGGACTCAATGTACTGAATGTCGGCGCGCAGGCCTATATCTCTGACGTGCTGGGGCAGGACGCCCTGATGCTGGGCGGCAGCGTGGGAAAGAACATGAAGGAAGACGTTTCCCTGAATAACGAATTTCAGTTCTTCTACCAGCGGAGAATGGCGCCGCTCACCTCCAGCGGGTATTCTCATGCCCCGAGCCTTTTCGTGGGCGCTTCGCGGACAGTGATCAACAACCACATCGGCCGTTTTGAGGGAACCGCGGATTCTCTGTACTACGCTGACGTGGCGGGGACACCCTTCCGGAACGTCCTCCACGATATCAATTACCGGTATACGGTGGCGGATTTGTATCGCGACGAGTTCCGCAGATACCGGGCGGGTGTCCAGTTTCCGCTGGCGCCGCGGCATTTCCTTCTCTTCGAGGCCTCATATCGGCAGTACTATGAAACCCTGCGACGGCAGGAAAAGCTGATGGACTCGTCAACTTTCGTTCATAACGGCGTTGATGTTACGGATCAGGTTCCGGGGGCGCGCAGGACCCAAACCGCGGAAACCGCGTACTTCACGGACATGCAGTATTTCCGGAGCGGCGAGTTCGGGGCAAGCTATATTTATTCCCGTCAGACTCCCGCTGCGGATACGGACATCTCCCCCAAGGGAACCACGCTGTTTCTCCAGTTCAAGCATCTTATCGCCGATGTGACCGACTCCCTGGTCACTCAGCCTTCGCTTTTCGTCCCCACCGGCATGGCTTTGGACGCAAACGGAAACCTGGTGTTTCAGTACGGCACCTATCAACCCGACGACCTTCTTGATGTGTTCCGTCCCCGCAAACGCACCCGGGACATAAACGAGTATACGATGATTTACGACGGGAATTATCGTCTTCCCTTCCTGCGCCATGACTTCGGCTCGCTCCTGTATGCCGGGTATCGCGATGTCCGACTTCCTAATTCGCGGAAAGGAGAAGGGAGCGGGTACGATTGGCCGATCAAGTACTATCTGGGGGGTGAACATACCCTGTCCGGGTATCCCTATTTCGCTTTCTGGGGTTCAAAGGTATTCTTCGGGCGGCTGACCTATACCATGCCGTTGCGGGATGAAATCGGATGGAATCTGGGCGGCCTCCATCTGCAGCGGTTGTACGGGTCCGCTTTCTTTGAAGCAGGGAGCACCTGGAATTTCGCGAAGGTGAGCATGGACCGCCTTCGTGCTGCTTCAATCAAACGGGACGTGGGGATCGAACTGCGGCTCAAAACAGTGTGGTTTTACCGTCTGGATGCCCTGGCCTACGCCAAGGTGGCCTGGCCTTTGGATGATATGGGCGGATCTCCGTATAAGAATGACGCCCGCCGGTTCTATTTCGGGCTCCGGATGTAAACAGGATGCGCAACCTTCAGCGTCACCGGACGTTCAATCCTGTGGAACTTTCGGGTGATCCCCGGGCGGAAGTTGAATTTGCGCCGAACGGGGTGTGTGAGTTTGATGGGTACTATGGGCCTGTACCCATTCACTCAGGTAGACGGATATCGGGTATGCTCAGGAAACGGCTTTGTGCCGCGGAGATATTTCTCTTTTGTCTCCCGTGAAACGGACGCTGTCGCCGGAGGCGGCAGAGAGTTCAGCAGAGCCAAGAGGCATGGTTTCATTCACTTGCGCCGCTGAATATTCTGCCTTGCTGACACAGCCGATACCAGCGGGAATTCAGTAACAATTTTTGAGGATTTAGCCAATAATGAAATCCTGCAAGTACGGTTCGCTTCTGCTGACACCGGGAATCATTCTGCTGTTCATCGTGTCTGCGGGCTGCGGGTATTACAGCGTTTCAGGTGCACTTCCGGGTCATGTCCGTACCGCTGCGGTACCGCTGTTCGGAAACGAGACGGTTGAAGCGGGAATTGTGGAGGATGTAACAGACGCTGTCACTGACGCCATCATCCGGAACGGCAGTATGCAGGTGGTCAGTGAATCACGTGCCGATGCCGTGGTTGAAGGCACGATCATCAATGTGCGCGACGAGGCAGATACCTATACCGGTGAAGGCAGCGGGACGGGACAGGCCAAGCAGTTCCGGCTTCGCATCATCGCGGACGTGCAGTTTCTCGACCGGGTCAAAAACAAGGTGATCTGGGAGGGCAGGAGTGTCGAGGGATGGGCTCGGTATGACGCTTCGGATCCCTCT
>JAWLHT010000129.1:0-13960 GCA_041690195.1 Candidatus Latescibacterota bacterium | reverse complement strand
GCCCGGGTCACCTTGTGCGTGCGGTTCCGGATGGGGAATGTCTTTACCTTCGAGAAGTCCACCGGTGCGCTCCTTGATTGGGGTTATGGAGAAAAGTACGATAACACGGCGGAGGGGGCGGGGGCAAGGGAATGTGGGTGGCGGAGAAAGACGTGTTTCTCGCAGAGACAACGAGAAAAAAAGAAAGAAAAGATGTCAAGCAAAGGCGCAAAGCAAAGGAACAGAATGTACCGAAATCAATTACGAAGAGACCGATGTTCGGGTCCAGTCAAAGGGTACAGGAAGTTGCCTCCTCAACAAGGCACCCCCTTTCCCTCCCTTACAACCCCGTATTCCTTACCTCGACTCGGTACACGCTCCCGCCCGCGGTGATGAACAGCGTCCGTTTCTCCTGCCCCCCGAAGCAGACATTGGACGGCCGGGCGGGGGTGGGGATTTCCCCGATGCGCTTTCCGGCGGAGTTGTATACCGCAACGAAGCTCTCCTGCGGCGTGATGTAGATATTTCCCTTCACATCCACGGCCAGGCCGTCGTAGCCCTCTTCGGCGAAGGTTTTCTTGTCCCGTAGGGTGCCGTCGGGATTGACCGTATACACATAGGTCCGGTTGGCCCCGGAATCGGTAACATAGAGACGGTCGCCTTTGGGGCTGGTGATGACGCCGTTGGGATACTGGAGATCGTCGGTGACGCGAAGAACTTTCGAACGGTCCGGGGTTATGTAGTAGACGTTGTCCCGTTCCTGCTCCAGGATTTCCTTACTCCGCATGCTGTGGTCGGTGAAGTAGATTCCCCCTTTGGAGTCCACCCAGGCGTCGTTGGGGGCGTTCAGCTTTTTGCCGTCGAAGGAGTCGGCCAGCACGGTTTCGACGCCGTCCCGGGAAATGGCGACTACCCTCCGCGCCCCGGTCTCGCAGGCGATCAGTTCCCCCGAGCGGGTGAAGACGAGACCGTTCGCGCCGCCCGGATCGACCCGGAAGTCGGACACTCCGCGCTCGGGGGACCAGGCCAGGATACGGGAGGAGGCCCGGTCGGTGAAATAGAGCCGCCCGTCGGGGCCCCAGGCCGGGCCCTCGGTATAACGGAAACCCTCAGCGACAGTAATCAGCATGGCGTCTTTGGCGACAATTTCCTCCCCGGCGGCAGAGGACGCGATGACGGTCAGGATTGCGAAAGCAACGGCGATAAAGCGCATAAGACCTCCCCCACAACGATTGCCTGCATGGTGCGAATCGGTACAATTTATTCGGGGACCCCGGAAAACTTGCCTGAATTATGATGCATCAGATTTTTTCACTCTGGCACTCTGGATCTTTGGCACTCTGGCACTTTTCTTGCATCACCAGTACCCCATCTCTTTCAATATCCCCAGCGCCATTTTCCGGGCCGTCATTCCGCTGGCGCCGTCCGCGCCAGAGATGTTCGCGGCGAAGAACACCGGACTGTCTTCCCGTTCCACCCAACCCACGAACCAGCCGAGCGCCCACTTTCCGTCCTCCATATGCGAACCGGTTTTCCCGCGCAGGACGGATCGGACCTTTCCCTTGACTTTTTCGGAACCGGGCGCTTTTTCGCCGTAGGCGTCCCAGAAGGTTTCCTCCTGGATCATGATTCGCCGGACGATTTCCATGGAGCGTTTGGAGAAGGGAAGGTCGTCCGACTGCAGACGGCGGAGGAAATCCAGTTCCTCCCGCGCGGAGATGCGCAGGGTGCTCCCCAGCCAAAAGCGGTCGATGCCACCGGAGATATCGCGGTTGCCGTACCCAATGTGGTCCAGCCATTCCCGCATGCGCTTCTCCCCCACCCGCCGGGCCAGTTCCTGGTAATACCACACAACGGAATCGCGGATAGCGGTGGCCAGAGTGTGATCCTTGTTCCAGCTTTCAAAGGAGTATTGAGTGCCGTTCCACGGGAGCACGAAGTTCTCGTCCACGATTACCCCGGTTTCCAGCCCGATGAGGGAGTTTGGAATCTTGAAGGTGGAGCAGGGTGAGAAACGTTCCCGGCTTCGGGTAACATTGTGGACGAGTTGGCATTCTTTCGCTTGGTCGTAAAGAACGAAGGTCCCCTCGAAGTCTCCGAAATGACCGGAGAGATTGACGGCCTGTTCTCTGGCGAACGAGGGAACGGCGGCGAGCAGGGGCAGGGGTGCGAGCGAAAGCAGGGCGCGGCGGCGCATGGGTTCCTCGACGATTGCGGATACGGGATTGTTTGCTGTGGGCGAATGTACGGAAAATCCGGCGTTTTTCCAAGCATGGGTATGGATTTACGAAAGGTGAAGCCGGCGTTCACCGCTTTTCATGGGAACAATACCCCCTTCCATTCGTATAGAAGACGGGTCGGAGTCAGAACCGGCTGTTTTCGATGAAAACCCGCGCTTCATCTTCTCCGAACAAGACGAACCGAACCTGCTCCGGAAGCGCACGGTGTTCCAGAAAATCCTTCACCGTCATGGAAGCGATCGCGGCGGCCTTGTCCCGGGGGAATCGGTATGCTCCCGTGGATATGGCCGGGAACGCCACGGTATGCAAACCGAATTCTCCGGCCAGAGTCAGTGAATTCCAGTAGCAGTTTCCGAGGAGATGTTCCTCCCCGTGTGTTCCTCCGAACCAGACCGGACCCACGGTATGGATGACATGCTTGGCGGGGAGACGACCCGCCGTGGTGATGACCGCCTCACCGGTGGGGAGCCCTTCCGTGTAGCGCTCCTTCCGTATCTGCTGGCACGCTTCCAGAATTTCCGGCCCTCCGATGCGGTGAATGGCGCCGTCAACGCCTCCCCCGCCGAGCAGGGAAGAGTTGGCGGCGTTCACGATGGCGTCGACCGCCTCACGGGTGATGTCCCCGGTGGTTACCACGACTCTGCCGCTCATGAATTCCTGCATGGTGTATTCTCCCTCAATGATTGGTGAATGGTCTGCCGTTACCCCATGCTCGATTCAGCCTTCAATCCACCGGAGATCACGGACTGGCCTGATTTCGGTACGGCGGAAGAAGAAAACCGGCCGGAACGGGCCGGGGCATCGGCGGATTGATAGCGGGCCGATGCGTATGGACAGGGGACGCGGCGCCGTGTCCGATGCCCGCGCATCCGGAGAAATCGTTTGACCGTTCGGAAAACTCTCCATATATTACAACTTAAGTTCAACATAGGCAAAAAAATAAGGAATAATACATGTCTCCTTTTGTCGGGTACGGATACGGTTTGCCGAAAGGTGTCAAGTATCTTCTCATTTCCAATGTCGCAATATTCATGTTGATGGTGCTGCTCCCCGGCCTCATCCCCATTCGGACATTCGGGCTTGTCCCCGCCGCGGTGAACAGCGGTTTTACCATCTGGCAGTTTTTCACTTACATGTTCCTGCACGGAGGTTTCGGACATATTTTCTGGAACATGTTCGGGCTCTGGATGTTCGGCACGGAACTGGAGTACAACTGGGGAACGCGGGACTTCCTGAAGTTTTATTTTGTCTGCGGAATCGGCGGAGGTTTACTGGTCTGGCTCACCTCCTTTTTCGGCCTCTCGTCATACCTGGGCGCGACCATCGGCGCTTCCGGCGCAATTTTCGGTCTGCTCGTGGCGTTCGGGCTGATGTGGCCGGACCGCATGATATACATTTTTGGCATTCTGCCGCTCCGGGCGATCCAGTTTGTCATGATTTACGGCGCAATTCAGCTTTTCCAGGGATTCACGAGAACCGGCGGGGGCGTAGCGGTGTTCGCCCATATCGGCGGAGGGCTCACCGGTCTGATCTACCTCAAATGGGGGTGGCGGATACAGATATATCTCGAGCACTTCGTTCGCCGTATCCAGCGGAGACGATTCCGGGTTATCAAGGGCGGCCGGAAAGGAAGGGATGGTGAAGATCAGCGCCATACCAACGAACGGGATGAAGTTGACCGCATCCTTGACAAGATCGCCCGTCAGGGCATGGACAGCCTGGACGACCGGGAACGCCGCATTCTTCGTGAAGCTTCGGACCGTAAACGGAATCAATGAGCCGAATACCACGCCTACCGGCCGTCTATTCCCGGAAGGCAAGCCAGGCGAGCAGGACCGAGATGCCGGCAAAGCTCACGATCCGGATCGTTCGGGGGTTGCCAATCACAACACGGGGGCCGAGTATCCCTCTGAATGTCCCCTCTGAATCGGTAGATTCGAGGTGCGATCGCGGTATCCGGTCGGCATGCTGCCTCTCGACCATCCGGGCCAGGAAAACAGTGCCGGAGCGATCGGAACAGGTGAAATGAGCGGACAGACCGACCCGGCGGTCATATTCCGCGCCGTTCCGGACCAGTGTGCGGCTGATCTCCTTGACGGATATGTTCACACGATATCCACTCTGCCGGTCCTCACCGGCGAGAACAAACCCCGCCGAAGAGAGTGCCGCTTCAGCGACGGCCCGGACCGCACCTGACCGGCCGAACGGGGCATCCATGGCCACCTGAACGGTTTTCCCTGGCTCCGGACGGAAACCCGCCAGTCCATCGAGAACGGCATCGCAGAACAATGAATCGATCACCTCGCCGTCGCCGGGAAAAGCGGCGACAACGGCTGGCTGACACAGGGTCAGAAGAACAGTATATAGAAAAAGGGTGCGGTATCCCGGCATCGTTTTTCCCTCCTTAACGTTCCGAAGATACTCCGCGTCTCCGGTAAATCCAAGAGGAAAGATTACCCCTGTCAACCGCATTCGGGGAGAACAACCGAACCGGGCTGGATCCTTGGCATGGTTCCCGGCGTTGGGGCTTTTGGACGGAACGCGCCACCGTTCCCGGTTCGTGCCGGACAACCTGCCCTGCGCCATACCCGGCTTCCGTGCACCACCGTCATCCCTGCCGGAGCCGCCGTTCTCCTTGTCTCCTTCCGCGCACCATCAGACACCCGGGTGAGGCTGGATCATGCTGGAAGCCATCCTGATCATATTTTTGGTGATCGTTACGGTTATACTCCTGGCTCTGCTGATGCCGATCCGCATTATCGGTTGTGCTTCGGGCGGAACGGACGCCGAATTCCGGGGCGCCGGCAGAGTGATGTTCTTTGCCGGACTGGCCGGAGGTGGCGCGGAATACGCAGACGGCAATCTTCGTATTGGCCTGTATATCGGACCGAAACGGGTGTACGAGATCGATGCTTCCCGGGCTTCCACACTGACCAATCGTCATCCGAACAAGAAAAAAACGAAAGATAAAAAAGCTGAACATAAAAAATCGAAGGAAAGCGCGAACAAAAGCGCCTGCCAACCGGATAAGCCGTCCCTAAGTGAAAAAATATGCCGGTTGCGTCTCGCGGTGAGAAAATACTCGACATACGCCGGCATCGCCTTCCGGGAAGTCCGTTCACTTTTCAGGATTGACCGGATAATACTGCGGACCATGATGGGATTCACCGACCCGTCCAAAACGGGACAGGCGATCGGGGTATTGTACGCGCTGAACGGCGTTCTTCCGGCGCATGTTTTCATCCGGCCGGAATGGGATTTCACCCGGGAGGTTTTCCGAGGTGATGCCGACGTCCGGGTGACATTCCGGACATGGCTTTTCTGGATTCATCTTGTCCGTGCGATATGGTCGGTGGAACGGTTCCGGCGGAAAGAACGGGCGGCCTGCGGTGACACCCTCACGCCACAGGAGGCATGAGATGAATGTGACAGATATGGTTACAGTAATCATGCAGCAGATCAGAGAAACGGCGCGGGCGGAAACGGTGATCGGAGCCGCCGTCCAATCCGGAGACTCCGTAATCATCCCCGTTTCCAGGGTATCGTTCGGGTTTGGGATCGGTGGCGGAGATCGGGAATCATCCAAAAAACGTTCCGGCATCGGGACCGGAGTTGGCGCCAGGATTGAACCGGTAGCGTTCGTGGTGGTTACGGGAGGGAAGGCCCAGCTTCTTCCGTTGAAAAGCCGAGAGGCAACCCTCTCCCGTCTCATCGACCTCATCCCGAACATTCTTGATCTGATTCAGAATATTGCCGCGCGCAAGTTGCGGAAGGGAAATCACACTCCGGCCCCGGCCGTTCCGGAGGGACTTAAAGGGTAAGGGGCTTCCGGTCTTGGCAACAGGTTTGCGCCAAGTGGGCGCACTGGACAGCATTCATCGGCAACCATTCCCAAAGGGAGGCGTCTATGGATATCACAGAGGTCGTCAAAGTGGTCATGGAGCAGATCAAGGAAGCAGTGCGATCAGAAACCGTGATCGGAGCACCGGTGCAAACAGCCGACACGGTGATCGTACCGGTATCCCGCGTGGCATTCGGATTCGGAGCCGGCGGTGGTGAAAAAGGTGACCCCGGCGGACAGTCCGGCATGGGAACCGGCTGCGGCGCGGCAATCGAACCGGTTGCTTTTGTGGTGGTCACGCAGGGAAAGGCCCAGCTCCTCCCACTGAAGAGCCATGAAGCGACGCTCTCGCGCGTCGTCGATCTCATTCCCGAAATACTCGAGATGTTCGGAAAGAAGAACGGGTCGCCAGAAAAAACCGAACCCGCCGAATGTTAACGCAAAACCCAGAGAGGCCATGAAAATTCGAGCGGCGTTCCAGGGGGAACTCGGAGCTTACAGCGAACTCGCTGCCCGGGAGTTTTTCGGTCATGATGTGACGGTAATCCCCAAACCGTGCTTTGCAGATGTCTTCAAGGCTGTTCGCGGCGGCGAAGCGGACCACGGGGTTATCCCAATCGAGAATTCTCTCACTGGCAGCATTCACGATAACTATGATCTGCTTCTGGAGTACGATCTGGTAATTACCGGAGAGCTGAAGCTCCGGATTGTTCACAACCTTCTGGCCACCCCGGGAACACGGCTGGAAGATATCAGGAGAGTGTATTCCCACCCGCAGGGCCTTTCCCAGTGCCTGGATTTCCTGGACGGTCTTCCCGGTGTTGAACTGGTCAGCATGTATGATACAGCCGGAGCGGCGCGCCGGATAAAGGATTCCGGCAGCCGGGAAGAAGCCGCCGTAGCCAGCGGCCAGGCTGCGCTCGATTACGGGCTGGAGATTCTCCGTGCGGAGATCGAGTCGAATCACAAGAATTTCACCCGTTTCCTTGTAATTTCCCGTGAACCGGGCCCCCGGGCGGAAAATCCGAAAACCTCGGTGGTATTTTCCACCCGCAACATTCCCGGTGCGCTGTTCAAGAGCCTCAGCGTGTTTGCCCTGCGGGACATCGACCTGTACAAGATCGAATCACGGCCCATTCCGGGATCGCCCTGGGTGTACATGTTCTATCTCGATTTCGCAGGCGATATCCGCGACGAAGTCACCCGCCGGGCTCTCGGTCATCTCGAAGAAATTACCAGCTTCCTGAAAGTTCTCGGATCCTACCGTGCGGGAGAGGAGTTCACCGGCCAGATACAGGAAAGGCACGGGTGAACATGCGGAAGGTTTTGGTGATGCGGTTCAGTTCGCTCGGTGATGTGGTGATGGCTTCGGCGGTGGTTGAAGCGATCTACCGTCATGATGCGTCATGCGGGATCACCATGCTTACGAAAGAGGCATATGCGCCGTTATTCTCGACTGATCACCGGGTAGAGCGGGTCGAGGGTATCCGGGACGGCGAACCCCCTTCCGTCGTGGCGCGCCGCTTCGATGAAACGTTTGATGCGGTGATTGACCTGCACGGTTCGCTCCGCAGTATCGCAGTCGCGACATTTCTGCGCTCGCCCCGCAAGCTGCGGCTGAACAAGCATGCGCTGGCCCGCCGCGTGATGATTGTATCGAGAAACCGTTTCCGGATGCGATTCGATGTTCTGGCAAGTTATCTGGATACCATCCGTCCCCTGGGCATCCGGGAGTCCGTGTTGCCCAGGATCGTTCCCGGCGAGCGAGCTCTCCGCGCCGGTACGGATATGCTTTCCATTCACCGACGGGAAGGAGGGAAGGTCATCGGCATCGCACCGGGCTCGCTCCATCCCGAAAAACGTTGGAGCCCGGAGTCCTACGCTTTGCTGGCGGACCGCATCGTAGCGCGGGGGGATATGCCCATATTCATCGGAGACCGTTTCGACACCAAGTTCATCCGGGTGATCATCAGCCGGATGACCGGAGACTCGGTTTCCCTGGCGGGGGAAATTGATCTTCTGACCACAGCCGGAGTTATCGCGCTTCTGGACGGGCTGGTGTGCAATGACAGCGGACCGATGCATCTGGCGGGAGCGCTTGGAACGCCCTTTGCCGCCATTTTCGGCCCGACCCATCCCGATCTCGGGTTTACTCCGGGGTATCCCTGGGGAGCTATTGTCCATTCCAATGTACACTGCAGCCCCTGCAGTCTCCACGGACGCACGCCCTGCCGATACCCCTCCCGCCGTTGCATGGAAGGGATCACCGGGGATCGCCTGCTCCGCGAACTTGACCGCATGATCGAGGCGAAGCGATGGGATCAATCCGAGCCGTTCCGGCACACTCCGGATCAAACCGGGACCTCCGGCGAACAGAGTTGAAGTTACGGCAGTACTCTCCGGGCGAGACGAACGGAACGGTGCATTGACTGTCCCGGACAGTTGAATCCCGGAACCGAACTCCGGGCCAAACGTCTGCCGGGCATGCCCGGGCGGTAATTCCAATACGCCGCGAATACCGACGCTTTGGTTCGTTTGCGACCGGATGGATATGCTCCGGTTCCTGAATCCTGAATTCCATTCCCGAAACGATTGATGCATAAAGCCGATACCTTCGTCTGTGTCGACATCGAAACTACCGGTCTGGATTCCAAGCTGCACGAGATCATTGAAATCGGCGCGGTCCGGGTCGAAGAGGGACGGGTTACCGCCGAGTTTTCTGAATTGGTGAAGCCGGACCGCGCCCTGCCCGAGTACATCACCCGCCTTACCGGGATCACCGACCTCGATCTCCGCAACGCCGGAACCATACGACAGGTGCTCCCCTCCTTTCTGGATTTCGTTTCCGGGCACACCGTGGTTGGTCAGAACATCGGGTTTGATGTTGCGTTTCTGCGCACGGCGGCAGGTCTGGGAAACTTCGGCGCACCGGTTGACACCGGCGAACTGGCCCGCATTCTGCTCCCCATGCTCCCCTCCTATAACCTCGACTCCCTCCTCGAGTTCTTCGCTCTCACCGCGGATGTTCGCCATCGCGCCCTCCCGGACGCCCAGGTGACCGCCGAGGTATTCCTCAAGCTTCTTGAGTTGGTCCGGCTCCTTCCGGACAACCTGCTTTCCGAAATGGCGAGGATTTCCGCGCGCACCGGCAGCGGTCTGAAGAGCCTCTTCGAGACAACCGTATTGGAGCGGGCCAGCGAACCACTGGGGGTACGGGAGAAAAACCGCCCGAAAGCTGCTTCCGGGCATCCCGATAACGTTTTCGGCTCCTTTTCCGGAGACATGCAGCGCGATGAAGGCGAACCGGAAGTGGACGAGCAGATGGTGGAGCGTCTCCTGAAAAGCGGGGGCGGCCTTTCCCGACGTCACGACTCCTTCGAGGAACGTCCCGGCCAGATCGCCCTGGCCCGGAGAATCGCCCGGGCGTTCAACGAGTCCGAGGTGCTTATGGCAGAAGCGGGAACCGGCACCGGGAAGTCCATTGCGTATCTGCTCCCCGCCATCATGTTTGCGGAGAATGCACGGGAACGGGTAGTGGTGTCCACCAACACCAAGAACCTCCAGGAGCAGTTGTTCTTCAAGGATATTCCCCTGCTCTCCACGGTGCTCGATTTTCCATTCCGCGCGGTGATTCTCAAGGGACGGGGGAATTATCTCTGCCTCACCCGCTGGACACGGCTGGTGGACACCCCGGAACAATACCTGAACCGTCAGGAACGCGCGCTCATCCTGCCGGTCGCCGCCTGGATTCACTCCACGAACACCGGGGACCTTTCCGAAACCGGCTTCTTTTCACTGCTGGGCGAATCCGGTCTTATGGACCGGATCAACTCGGAAACCGTGTCCTGCCTGGGGCCGCGCTGCCCGAACCGCGAGCAGTGTTTCGTGAACCGGGTGCGCCGGGCGGCCCTGCGGTCGCACATCATCATCGTGAATCATTCCCTGGTGTTCTCCGACATGATCTCGGAAGGCGCGGTGCTCGGAGGATACAGCCGCATCATCTTCGACGAGGCGCACAACCTGGAACGGGTAGCCATGCGCTTCCTCGGGGTTACCCTCAATTACTACCGAATACGCCGTGTCCTCAATCACCTGTACTCAAAAAGCGAAGGTGCGCACGGGCTCCTGGCCGTTCTGGATTCTTGGGTGGAGACCATGGTCAAGGGCTGGCCGGAATATGAGGCGCACCGGGGACTGGTTCAGACCGCCATCGAAGGAACGCAGGCAATCCGGACTACCGCCCAGGGGCTCTTTGAGCGCCTGCACGAGACGCTTCGGCGGGATGGAACCGCCGGCGGCGAAAACCACGAGGGAAAGCAGCGTTTCTATCCCGAAAGCCCGGTGTTCCTGGCCGCCTCTGAGATCATCGAGGAGTTCCGGACCGGACTGCGCGATCTCATAGAGGGGCTCGGCCACATCCATACCCTGGTTTCCGGGGTCTCCGTCAACCTCCTGAGCCAGAAGGAAGATCTGCTGGTCGATATTGAGAAAACACGCACCGACCTCATGGGACTTCTCACCGACCTGGACTTCCTCATCGAGGCCGCCGGGCGGAACGTGTTCTGGTTCGAGTACAATGAGGACGGCTCCGCGTATACCCTCAAAATCCAGAGTGCTCCCCTGGATGTGGCGGAAAAGCTGGCGTGCGGTCTCTATGACCACATGGAAACAGTGGTCATGACCTCCGCCACACTCACCGTGGCCAATGATTTCACCTATATACGCGACCGGCTCGGTCTCAACCTGGATACCCGTGAGCGGGTAACCGAGTTCATCGCTTCCTCGCCCTTCGACTATACCCGTCAGGCCGCGGTGATAGTCCCCACATTCGTTCCGACCCCAAAGGAACATGAGTTTATCCGGGAAACCAACGAAGTCATCGCCGGGCTTGCCACTGAATTGCGCCGGGGAATGCTCGTGCTCTTCACCTCCCGGGGACACCTCTATCGTTCCTACCACGACCTCCACGACCAACTCGCCCGTCAGGGGATCACCCTCCTCGCCCAGGGTATCGACGGCTCCCGGAGCCAACTCCTGCGCCGATTCAAAGAGGAGGTCACCTCGGTGCTCTTCGGTACCGACTCCTTCTGGGAAGGGGTGGACGTCCCCGGCAGCGCCCTCGAACTGGTGGTCATCGTGCGCCTTCCCTTCGCCGTTCCCTCCGATCCGGTGGTGCAGGCCCAGATGGAGGAGGTGGAGCGGGCGGGCAAGAGTCCCTTCACCGCCCTCTCCGTGCCCGAGGCCGCCATCAAGCTCCGTCAGGGCGCGGGACGCCTCATCCGTCACCGCAACGACCGGGGCGCGGTGGTCATCCTCGACAAGCGGATGAGCACTTCCTGGTACGGCCAGCTCTTCAAGCGCTCCCTCCCCGGCCGGGTCATGCGGGCCGACAACCCGGACATGCTCATCGGCAATCTCCGGGGATGGTTCGGGAGCGCCGAGGAGATACTCCCGGACGGCAAGAATGTAAACCAGGCCAAAAACCCGAAATAATCGCGCCGGATACGGTTTCGACGATTTCGTTTTTTTCACGTTGGGGCACGGTCTATTCCTCCGGACCGGATTCGGCGGGGGGCTTCGGGATGATGCTCTTCCATCGCATAAGAAAACACAACGGGCGCTCCAGACGGGGCGCCCGTTGTAGTATCGGTGGGAAAGCCTACTTGAGCAAAAGCATTTTGCCGGTCCGGGTCAGTCCGGCGGATTCGAAGCGGTATAAGTATACGCCGGAGGCGAGTTTCGAGCCGTTGAACGTCACGGAATGCACCCCCGCGTTCATGGGACCGTTCACCAGTGGGCGACCTTCAGGCCGTTGACGGCATAGACGGTCAGCCGGACGTGGGACGGGTTCTTGAGGGAATAGGAGATCGTCGTCACGGGGTTGGCCGGGTTGGGCAAAATGGAGACGAACTCGCTCTCCGTTACCGCTTTGGGCTGTTCCGGAGGCGTATCGAAATTCTCCTGAACTCCCTTGTACTTGTCCGCGTATCTCCACGGCTGGTAGTCCACTCCCGCGGTCCGGTAGGCGATGTAGAGGCATTCCTGGCCTGGATTGATCGCGGCGGCGGCATCGGCATACTCCCTCGCTTTCCCGGTGTCGTTGAGATACATCCCTTGGATGGTGGCGACCCGGGCCAGCATCTCCACTTCCGTGGAGGTTCCGGCGTAGCGGGTCGCCGCGCCGGTGAAGGCGTTGACCGCTTCGGTGTATTTCCCTTCTTTCAGAAGGATTTCGCAGAGAAGATAGTCGAGAACCGCTTTGTAGTCGGATGTCGCCGACTGCAGCTCGGTTTGAATGATGGATCAGATTTCGGTGTAGTCCTTCGAGGGACCCGAAAGAGGCATTGTCCGTAAATGGACACCACCTGTCCATTTACGGACAATGCAGAAAATGGGGCGTATTGCAATTGTTTGTCTGACAATCTATATTATGAACTGGCGGGGATATTGCATAGTTTTCGGGGTATCGGTGCATCCCGCTGCCAAAAGGGCAGTCACGGAACAACAATCAATACTGATCCCGTATCCCCATGGAGCGCGCCATGAATTGGCAAACCGCTGTTTTGATCGGGTTATTTCTGTCCATAGCCGTCCCGGGACGTCCCGGAGCGGATACGGTTTCGCTCAACGGTCAGCTTACGGTTCCCATTGCCTTTACGGAGTGGAATGAGCCGGGCGGCGGGACGGGGTACGTGGTGAGGACGCCGGGCGGGAGCGTCACCGTCGCCGCCGGGGGCCTCTCCCTGGTCCTGAACGCCGGGGAGTCCGCCGGTTCCCCGGCGGCGAAACCGGCCGGGGGAGAGCGCCATGCGCTCCGGCTCCGGTTTGTGGGCGCCCGGGAGAATCCCATGCTATCCGGAGAAGACCGTCTTTCCTGGAACACCAACTATTTCCTCGGGAATGACCCGGCGCGGTGGAAGACCGATGCGCCCACCTATGCCGGAGTGAGATGCCACGAGGTATATCAGGGAATCGACGTGGTCTACTCCGGAGGGGAGAACCGGCTGAAATCCGACTATATCGTCCGGCCCGGAGCGGACCCCTCGCGGATCACGCTCGCCTGCGGGGAAGCGACGGGCATCGGCGTCTCGCCGGAAGGCGACCTGCTCATGGAGAGCCCGGCGGGAACGGTGCGGGAGCGGAAACCGTACTGCTATCAGGTGATCGGAGGGAAGAAAGTCGAGGTGCCGGGCCGGTATGTGATCCGGGACGCGGCAACGTGCTCCTACGGGTTTGAGACGGGGCCGTACGATCCGGCGCATGATCTGGTCATCGATCCCGAACTCGTGTTCTCCACGTTCTATGGGGGCGGGAGAAGCGAGTACGACACGCGTATCGCGGTTGACCTTGAGGGGAATGTTTACTTGGCCGGCACTACGGTTTCTGCCGATTTGCCCTTCTCTTCCGGCGCGTACGATTCGACGGGTTCCAACTCCTTCAGCGATGCTTTCATCGTAAAATTCGATCCAACCGGTTCCGGCATCCGATACGCAACCTATTTAGGAGGGAGGGGAAACGAGTACCTCTTCGGAATGGACGTTGACAATGAGGGTTGCGCCTGTATCGCCGGATTAACACCAGCCGGATTTCCACAAACTCCCGGTGCGTACGTTCCCCCCGACCAATCGTATTACACTACGGACACACGGCTGTTTGTCACGAAACTGAACGAGATGGGAAACTCACTTATTTTTTCGGCAGTGTTCGGAAATCCGCACGGATCTTCCTCCTATTCCCATATGCGTATGGACGGGGAGGGGAACGTATATGTGGCGGGAATGGGATATATCAATACAACTCCGGGGGCGATTCAGGATGCGGCGTATGGAGACTTGCGCACTCCGTTTGTTTTGAAACTCTCCGCGGACGGGAAATCATTGCGATATGCCACCTGGTTCGG
>JAWLHT010000128.1:0-13988 GCA_041690195.1 Candidatus Latescibacterota bacterium | reverse complement strand
GTGAGAGAGGGGATGACTCGTTATCGGCCGTCTCGGTGCTTCCTGTGGCTCAATTCCCCCTCTCTCTGGAGCGGCGGGGTCCCCGGCCCTGTGGAACAGGCTGGGGTGCAAGAAGGGGGCCAGGGGGTGAGTTACCGGCCAAAACCTCCACTGATTATATATAGTACTCATGCGTAACTGTGATATTCTCTTATCTTTACGACAATACCTCTCGTTCCCCTCTCCCCAGAGAGTGGATGACTATTTGGGTGACCATGAGTTGCACCGTATTGTAAAGAATACACGGCAACTCGGATCTATCCCGCTCACCCTTTCACCCCTCCGCATAACTTTGTGTAATGAAAAGCTCTCTTGATAGAGGAGAAAATCAAAGCGCCTGTCCTGATCAGGTATGGTACACGTTTTTGGGGGGGCTTTGAAAAATTAAAGCGCAAAGAGTTTTCATGCTTCCGGAAGAGGAAGGGGACGTGACGAGCGGATACGTCGGCGGAGCAGGCGTGTTGTAGCAAAGATGAAATAGAGGGAGGATGCCACGAGAATAATGGAGGCTCCTGAAGTAAGATTGTAAATGTAAGACACCAGCAGGCCGGAAATTATCGTGAACATGCTTCCCAAAAATGAGTATGCCATTACTTTACCGAGTGAGTTGGCGAGTTCCTCGCAAACAGAAACCGGTATCGTTAAAAGCGCGATGACCAGAATGAGTCCGACAAGCCGCATGGTAAGCACCACGGTTAGAGCGGTCAAACCGAGCATCAGGAATTGCAGCAAGGCTACCTTCACGCCCCGGACCGTCGCGAATTCAGGGTCAAACGAAAGCGCGAGGATCTGGCGGTAGAAGACAGCGGTAAAGAGTAGGACGGAAATGTCGAGAAAAAGCATGCCCCAGAGGTCTGAACGGGGGATGGTGAGAATGCTCCCGAAAAGATAGCTCATCAGATCGGCGTGATATCCGCTGGAAATATCAAGGAGGATGATTCCAAAAGACATGCCAGCCGCCCATAACGCGCCGATCACCGTATCGACACGGTGTCTGTTCCGGAAGGTAAGAATGCCGATGAGAACAGAAACGAAAAGCGCAAATACCGATGCTCCGGCAAGCGGTGGAATCCCGAGATAAACGGCGAGACCTATTCCGCCATAGGAGGCGTGGGCGATTCCCCCTGAAATGAATACCATACGATTTACAACGACGAGAGTGCCGACCACTCCACACGCAATGCTGATCAATACACTGGCCAGAAGGGCGTTCTGAACGAAATCGAAATGAAGAAGTTCGAACACGGATAACCCCTTGCCCTATTCGTGTGGAAGCCGTGATACGCCATCGTGGAAATTTTCCGAAAACCGCAGCGGGAGTCCGGTTATACATTCGAGCGTGCCGGGGCTGGTCACCGGTCCGGCATGGAGGTGAAGAGTCCGGTTGACATGGGCGACTGATTTGGCATGAGCGAGTAAAGAGGAAAGATCGTGGCTCACTACAAGGATGGTGAGATGTTCATTGAGCATGCGCAACAGATTGTAAACCCGCTGTTGTCCTTCTGCATCCAGGTTGGCGGTTGGTTCGTCAAGTATGAGGATTTCCGGTTCCGAGGCGAGTGCTCGGGCAATGAATACCCGTTGACGTTGCCCGCCGGAAAGAAATCCGATTCTCCGGTCACGGTCGCTCCAACTGTCAACCAGTTCGAGGGAGTGCCGTACCGCATCGGAATCAGAAGAATATTGACGCGGGGTTTTCTTTTGCAGACCTAATCGCCCCATCCGGACCACATCGCTCACCGTTATGGGGAAATCCCGGTTGGTGGACGTGTCCTGGGGGACATATCCGATGCCGGTGGAAGCCTGCTTCGGATCACGGCCAAAAATCCGTATTGTGCCGCTGTCCGGACGAAGCAACCCGAGGATAAGCTTCAGGAGCGTGGTTTTCCCGCCGCCGTTTGGACCGATAATCGCCAGAAAGTCTTTTGGAAAGACACTGAATGACACATCCCGGAGAACGGGCTGAGCATTGTAGGAAAAGCAGACATGGTGCAGTTCAATAAGCGGCTGCTCATTCCTGTTCATCGCAGGGCCGCCTTGAACTGGGTAGCCACCTCCCGCAGATTCACGGCCCAGTCTTCAGCGAGGGGATCGGCGTTTACAACGCGGCCGCCGATGGCATCCGCGATCGTACGGGCGCTTCGGGCAGACATTTGGGGCTGGATAAATACTGCTGCAATTGCGAGTTTTTTGGCATCACGAATTATTTTCATAAGTTCAGCCGGTTTCGGTTCTTTTCCCTCTACCTCGATGGCAACCTGCTCAAACCCGTATTCTCGGGCAAAATACCCCCATGCCGGGTGGAAAACCAGGAATTTTCTTCCGTTCATCCCGCTGAAAAGCCGGGTGAATTCTTTGTGCATCAGGTCGATCTCGTTGCGGAGCACAGTATAATTGGCTTCGTAGGTTGTGCGGTTTCCGGGGTCTGCATCGGCAAGCGCACGGAACACGGTCTCGGCAATTCGCAGCGCATTCGGTGGCGAAAGCCAGACGTGCGGATCAAACTCGCTTTCGTGACCATGGCCGCCATGATCGCCATGATGATCTGATTCCATCGGAACCTTTTTGATCCCGTCGTCCACCCGCACCACTCGCAGTGAAGGACTGACCGCCCGGAAACGATCCTCCCAAGCCTCTTCGAATGCGACACCGGAGGTGAAGAAAATTTTTGAATTGGAAAGGGAAAGCACCTGACGGGGCTTTGGCTCGTACGTGTGTGGGTCGGCTCCGGGGGGGAGCATCACGGTCACGCTGACATGATGGCCGCCGATGCGTTCCGCGAAGTGTTTCAGGGGAGCTATTCCGACAGTTACCTGTAACGGCTGCGCCGTCTCCGCCATTAACGGTATTGCCACGGAGCAGAAGGATATGAGGATGATCAAAAACGCCCGAAAACGGATCATGAGTATTCTCCCGCCTTACATTCTCTGCAGATTCCGCTCAATGTGATGGAAATATCCATAATATCACAATCGCCGGCGTACCGTGTAACATCCGCCGCACTTTCTCCGGAAAGCGCGTCAAGACAGGTGAGTTTACGGCAGCGCAGACATTTGAAATGGGGATGCACCGGGTTGTGCACACAGGCAATTTCATAGAAAAGTGTATCAGAATTGTCGGAAATCTCGCGAATCAGGCCATGATTCAGGAGAGAACCGAGGGTACGGTACACTGTGGCGAGGTCAACGGTCAAAGATGCCGATACCCTCTCGTAGATTTCAGCTGCGTTCAGCGGGTGATCACTCCGGATGACTTCGTGCAAAATGGCTGTTTTCTTTCTGGTCACCCGGAGTCCCCGGCTCCGCAGGAGCGTTATGCTGTCACAGGGTCTCATATATGAATGATAATGATAATGCAAATGATTTGCAATACGAATGATAAAACAACGGAGCACGCTGCGCCGTGTGGGAATCTGCATGGTGAACTGGATGAGTAAGCGGTGTTCAGCGTTCCAGTAGCCGGATGCGACGGAATCGTCGGAGTGTCTCGGAGATGAGTAGAAGATCGCATATGGTAAATAGAAGAATGGCCCAGAATCCGATGCGGGCTGTGTCGACTGTTTCCAGGAAAACGGTTATGCTGGCCCGAAGATCGGGCGGCAGGACATTGACAATCAATCCGGGGAGGACGGCGATGGCAATGATGCCGAGACTCATGGTTTGCTGGGCCTGTCTGACTGTAGCGGAGCGGAGAGAGATGAGAATGCCTACCGCGGAGGCGAAGGCGGTGCCGAGAATCCCGATAAAAACACCCGTGATAAGCATGTCTGCCGGAAACATGATGAAACCGTTTCCGGCGCGGGTCAGATTGACTGTAATCAGGCCGACAAGAATGATGAGCGTGGTAAGGGTCAGTCCATATATCATGGATGCGAACAGCTTGCCGAGCAGGATGTCCCGGTCTGAAAGACGGCTGGCCAGGAGGGTTTCCAGGGTGTGACGTTCCCGTTCTCCGGCGACGGAATCAGCCACTACCGCGCTGGTAAGCAGAAGGGGCAGCCATGCCCACGCCAGAAGCGAGGCGGGAGACTCTATCCAGGAGCGCCCGAACTGCAGAGGGAAGAACACTCCGATGATGAGGAGGGGAATAATCAGCATAAAAAACGTGGATCGTACCGATCCCCGCAGATGCAGGAATTCGAGTTCTTCCTTGCGGAGCACGGTCAGGATGTCCCGGTTCATTCGGCGTTATCCTCCTGCATGATGGCGAGGAACGCTTCTTCCAGGCTGGCCGCGCCTTTCCGCACCTCCTCGACAGCGACGCCGTTTTCCACGAGGAATCGGACCAGGGGGGCGGCTGTAGTGTTCGGAGAAAGAGTGAGGGAGAGATGTTTCTCATCCGCATTGACAGAGCCGACACCGGGCAGTTCTCGAAGACGGGACATAACCGGTTCGGCAAAACCCGACCCTGATATTTCCAAACGGGTTCCCCCGGTGCGGGAGCGAAGATCGTCGGGATGTCCGACCGTGGCCAGCTTTCCCCGGTTGATGACACCGACCAGAGAGCAAAGACGTTCCGCTTCGGAAAGATTATGGGTTGTAAGGAATATAGTGATCCCCTCATTTTTTGAAAGGCTCTCCAGATCTTCCCGCAACGCCGCGGACGCAACCGGATCGAGTCCCGCGGTCGGTTCGTCGAGGAAAAGCAGGGCGGGACGGTGCAGGATGGCCCGCATCACGGCAAGCTTCTGCTTCATACCCCGGCTCCAGGATTCCACCCGTTCCGACCGGCGCTCCCAAAGATTGATACGGACGAGGAGTTCCTTGATACGGGCTTTTCGTTCACCGGAGCCGAGCCCCCAAACGCGGGCGTAAAAATCAAGATTCTGTTCAGCGCTGAGCCGTTCATAGAGTCCGGTGTGTTCAAGCAGGGCTCCGGTACGTTCCCTGATACGGCCGGATTGGGTGCGTACATCGTGTCCGAGTACGGAGGCGGCGCCCCCGGTCGGCTGCAACAGCCCGAGAAGGAGACGGATCATCGTGGTTTTCCCCGCGCCGTTTGGGCCAAGAAACCCGAACACAATGCCGGGAGGCACTTCGAAAGTCACATCGTCAACAGCCCGGATGGATTTGAAATCCCGGACGAGCCGTTCTGTTCGGATAGCGGGGACAGTCATGTGAAGAGTCGCGCTCCTTCAGAAATTTCGACCGGCCAGACAGCGGCCGAACGGTCCAGATCAACGGGATTGTACTGCTCTGCAATTGCTTTCTCGATTGCCGGCAGCGCCGAGCGTTCGGCCAGTGAGAGAACGCAGCCGCCGAAACCGGCTCCAGTAAGACGGGCTCCATAAACGCCGGGAATGGAAGAGAGGATCGATACCAGGAGATCCAGTTCGGCGCAGGAGACTTCGAAATCGTCCCGAAGGCTGGCATGAGAAGCGGTGAGCAACCCCCCGGCCAGATCAGGGCGGCCGTTTCCCAAAGCTTCGACTGTACGGATCACCCGATCGTTTTCGCTGACCACATGACGGAGACGGCGGAACACGTTGGGAGGACAGGTTTTTTCCAGAATAGTAAAATCTTCGGGAAAAAGATCGCGGAGACCTGAAATCTGGCGTTCGGGAAACGACTCCGATGCGAAGCGAACCGCTTCTTCGCATTCCGCGCGACGGCGGTTGTACTCAGAATCAACCAGTCCCCGGCTTCTCCCGGAATCCACGACTATCCAAACCGTGCCGTCAATTTCGGCAGGCACCCGTTGAAACCGAAGGGTGGCGCAGTCGACGAACAACGCCCTGCTTTTACTGCCAGCCCGGGAAATAAGTTGGTCCATGATGCCGCAGTTGACTCCGACAAAACGATTTTCGGCGCGCTGGCAAAGTAGTGCAGCTTCCGTATCATCCATCCGGAACGACAGCATCCCTTCCATCACGGTCAGAACCGCCGTTTCCAGCGCTGCCGATGAGGAAAGACCCGAGCCGACCGGTACATCACCTCCCAGGGTGAACTGAAATCCGCCGGTAGTGTACCCGGAATGGTCAAGTTCCTTGAGGACGCCAAGTACATACCGGAACCATCCCATGGGATGTTCGGGGTCATAGTGGCCCGCAACGGCGGACGCTTCACTGTCGAAGTCGAGGGAATAGCCGCTGATGATGCGATCATGGGTTTTTCCGGCTGCAATGACAACTTCGCGGTTGATGGCAGCCGGCAGGACAAAGCCTCCGGTGTAATCGGTGTGTTCACCGATAAGATTCACCCGGCCCGGCGCGGTAGCGGTGAATTCGGGAGAAGAACCGTACATTTCACGATAGGATCGGATTACCTTTTTCGCAAGTTCAGTCATGGTCGTCTCCATATCCTTCCGGGAATTTCCGTTTCCAGTCATATGCAGACTCGACTATCTCCTCCAGACCGGTAAGGTTTTCCCTCCACCCGAGGACTTCCCTTGCTTTATCCGGCGAGGCGACAAGAGAGGGAGGATCACCGGGCCGACGTTCCGTGATTATCCGTTCGATGTTCTTTCCGGTAACCCGTTCCGCGGTTTCGATCACTTCAAGGACCGTGTATCCCCGTCCGGTACCGAGATTGAATGCATCTGACTCGCCGCCCGCGTACAGATGCCGTGCCGCAAGGATGTGCGCCTCGGCCAGGTCGCGCACATGAATGTAATCCCTGATGCAACTGCCGTCGCGAGTGGGATAATCATTCCCGAATACCTTGATGGGAGTTCCATTCCGTGCGGCATTCAGGATGAGTGGAATCAGGTGAGATTCGGGATGATGACTTTCACCATAATCTCCATCCGATCCGCCCGCGTTGAAATAGCGGAGTGCCACGGAGCGAAATCCATACGCCCGGTCGTAATCTGTTAAAAGCTGTTCCACCAGGCGTTTGGACCACCCGTACGGATTAACCGGCTGGAGTGGTGCATTCTCCCGTATCGGTACCGACTCGGGATTGCCATACACCGCAGCAGTTGAAGAGAATACCAGCCGGAAAACCCCGTTTTCCCGGAGGAGGTCAAAGAATCGTATCGCCCGGGCAAGATTGTTCGTATAGTATTTCGACGGATCCGCAACCGATTCACCCACCTCTATGAAAGCCGCGAAATGCAGGGCAACATCGATTCCGCCAGAGCAAGCGTCCTGTAAGGCGACGGCATCCGAGATGTCGCCACGGACGAGCCGGGACTCGGGATGCACCGCTGCACGGAAACCGTGTGAAAAATTATCCAGAACGGTAACTTTGTGTCCAGCCCGGATCAGACCGGCAACCGTGACGCTTCCGATGTATCCGGCGCCGCCGGCGACAAGTACAGAGAGCGACTGTCCGTTCATCGACATCCCTCCGCGTAGTGGACGGAAGAAACATTCCGGAGTGCCGACGCGGATTCGTCGGGGAGCGCGGGATTGACAATGGTTCCGCCACCGGACTCGAATCCGGCCATATATTTAAGCTTGTCCGGACTGCGCAGCGGGGGCAGAAACTCGATATGGAAATGATACGAATCAGGATTGCTTCCCACTGCGCATGGCGCGTTCTGGAAAACGGTAATATTAGGGAACGGCATGGCGAAGAGATTGTCGTAGCGTATGGTCATTTCACGGTGGATGTCGGCGAGAGCGTGAAGTTCTTCTTCTGAAAGCTCTGTAATGGCGCTCACATGGCGTCGAGGAATAAGCATGGTCTCGTATGCCAGCCGGGCGAAAGACGGAACAAAAGCGACAAAATGGTCGTTCTGCGTAACAACCCGGACGCCAGCACCCAGTTCATCCTCCAGAACGCTGCAAAAGAGGCATCGGCCGGTGTCCAGACGGTAACGTCGGGCGTTTTCTGTTCGTGCGGACAGAAGGCGCGGCACGAAGTCGGTGGCGTAAATCTGTCCGTGGGGATGCGGATTGGAAACGCCGATGATCTTGCCCCGGTTTTCAAAGAGCATCACGTTAGAGATTTCCGGTATGACGGAAAGTTCCGCAAACTGATTCCGAAAAGCGAGAATGACAGCGTAAACCTCCGAAGCAGTCATTTCCGGGAGCGTGGCATTGTGGCGGGAGCTGAAGCAAACCACGCGGCAGATTCCACGGGCGGGAATGTCATGCGGGGAGTAACCCGGGACATCGGACGTGGTGTAGGCCATTGAAAGTGAGGGAAAGTCGTTGTCAAAAACATGTACACCGGTATACACCGGGTTGACCTGACCGCCAGCCCGGGTTACACCGGGACAAAGATAGCAGGAGGGGTCATATTCAGGGAGCTCATTTCGGGCGGATGAGACAACCGCGCCACTCCAGGGGCGTACTGCGGTGGCGGGTGCGATGATGACCCACTCGCCGAGAATGGGGTTCCAGCGTTTGATGGAAGGCCGTTGCGGCATGAGTGTCTATTGCTCCGTATTGTCGTTGCGTCCGTCCGGTTTAGGAAGCCAATGCTTTCACGAGGCATGCCGGACCGGCCGGGTGAACGAAAAAATGTCGTGTCACCGGTGCGGCCAGAGCTTTGGGACGGATCCTGAATAATGGTACATAAACATCTAAGTATGCACACATTCACGATATTTGGCAAGAGATATTCATCTCATAGTCAAGAGTTCGGGCTTTCTGTCACCGAAAATATCCTGTATTATGGATTGAACGTAATTGCCGCAAAATCCTTTTGACTTTTCCGGCGTCTATCCATAGAATGCATACGGTGTTCCGTCCTGTTAGAGGGCCGACCGGCGGGTTGTTCCCGTCCGGAATCGTGCCGTATGGAACAAAGACTTAAAACCGGTGGTGGCAGTGATACACGACTATTCTCCCCTGAGTACGGGGCTTTCCGCTCTGGACAGGGTATTTCAGAACATAATGCCCGGCGACAATGTCGTGTGGCAGGTGGATTCGGTTGAAGAGTACCTTCCTTTCGTTGAGCCATATGCGAAGGATGCCATTCGACGGCACAAAAAATTCATCTATTTCCGTTTCGGGCTTCACGACCCGCTTGTTGATGACCGCTCCGGTGCGGAGATTCACCATATTGATCCAAGGGTCGGGTTCGAATCCGCCACTGCGGAAATTCATCAAGTCATGGACCGGGCGGGCCGCGGGACTTTTTTTCTCTTCGATTCCCTTTCCGATCTGGCCGGAGTATGGTACAGCGATCTCATGATGGGTAATTTTTACCTTCTCACCTGTCCGTACGTTTACGACCTGGATTCAATCGCTTACTTTGCCCTGATCCGGAATCGTCATTCCCTGCACGTTACGGCGAGCATTCGTGATACAGCACAGATTTTCGTCGATGTGTACCGTCACGACGGGCACTTCTTTGTTCATCCGGTGAAAGTCTGGCAGCGACATTCGCCGACCATGTATTTCCCGCATATATGGGAGGATGGAGTTTTTCGGCCGGTCACCGACAGTGCGGCGGTTTCAGAAGTGGTTTCGGCGGTTATGGGAACGGGCGTTGATTCCGCGGCGAGAGTGATTGACGCCTGGGATCGCACGTTCATGCAGGCACGGGAAGTACATGATGCGGTCAAGCGGGGAGAGCGGCTGGAGCGGGACGCCGAAGAATTCTTTCACCGTCTTCTCAAGATGGTCTTCACGCGTGATGAGCGGGTACTTGAGCTGGCCAAACAGTATCTTACCCTTTCGGACGTGCTGGACATCCGAAAACGTCTTGTTGGCACGGGCCTCATTGGCGGCAAGTCGGTTGGCATGGTGATCGCCCGGGCCATTCTCTCGCGTTCGGACGAAAAGTGGACACGATATCTCGAAGTTCACGATTCTTTTTATATCGGTTCGGATGTGTTCTATACGTACATCGTCACAAACGGATGCTGGCGGGTTCGCCAGAAGCAGCGTGATCCGGCCACATTCCTTGACGGTATAGATGATGCCCGGACCAGCATGCTGGAAGGAGTTTTCCCCGAATTCATCCTCAGCCGCTTTGTGGAACTGCTCGATTACTTCGGTCAGTCGCCCATAATTGTTCGTTCGTCGAGCCTTCTTGAAGACAACTTCGGAAACGCGTTTTCCGGAAAGTATGAAAGCGTATTCTGTGTGAATCAGGGAACGCGTCGGGAACGGCTCAAAGCGTTTATTGCAGCAGTCCGTCGCGTCTATGCCAGCACCATGAGCAGGGAAGCGCTCACTTACAGGGCGCACCGGGGGCTGCTTGACCGCGATGAGCAGATGGCGCTCCTCGTTCAGCGGGTCTCGGGCTCAGTTTATGGAAGCCTGTTCATGCCGCAAATCGCCGGTGTGGGTTTTTCCTTCAATCCGTATGTCTGGAGCGAACGTATTCGTCCCGAAGCCGGAGTGCTTCGCCTTGTTTGTGGTCTCGGTACCCGCGCGGTGGACCGGCATGATGACGACTATACCCGTCTGGTGGCGCTCAACGCCCCGGAAATGCGTCATGAAAGCAATTTCGATGAGGTGGTGGAGTATTCACAAAGAAGGGTTGATGTCCTGGATTTGAACGAAAACCGTATCCTGTCACGGAATTTTTACGATATCTGCAGTCAGTGTCCCGGCTTTCCCCTCGACATGGTTTCATCTCCGGTGGTGGAGGAGTGGAGCGGAACTGCGGATGATGCCTCGAACTGCGCCAGGGTGGTTACCTTTGATCGTCTCCTTTCCCACACTGAATTCGTGGAACGGATGCAGCGCATGCTCAAAACCCTGGAATCGGCGTACAACTCCGCCGTGGATGTCGAGTTCACCGCCAATTTCCGCAGGGACGGCAAGTTTCAGATCAATTTGGTCCAGTGCAGAACCTTCCAGGTCTCCGGGGAGGGACTGATCGTTGAGCCACCGAAGAATATCGAACAGAGCGACCTTGTGTTTGAGGCACATGGCGCCATTATCGGCCGCAGTATAGCCGCACGGATAGACCGGATGATATACGTTGTTCCGTCAGTGTACGGAGCCCTGCCCGAAAGCGACAGGTTTGCCGTGGCGCGAGTCATCGGGCGCCTTACGCACCGGCGGAACGAAGAACGGATGATGACCGTTCTTCTGGGGCCCGGACGCTGGGGAACATCCATTCCGGCGCTCGGAGTACCGGTGAAGTTCCAGGATATCAATACGGTTTCGGTGCTTTGCGAGATCGTGGAAATGAATGAGAATCTCATTCCGGATGTTTCTCTGGGAACGCATTTTTTCAATGACATCGTCGAATTCGATCTCCTGTATCTTGCCCTGTTCCCGCACCGCGACGAAAATGTCCTCAACCGTTCATTCCTGGAGAATTCGGATAACCTCCTTCCAGAACTCCTGCCGGGCGACGCACGGTGGGCAGACGCAATACGGGTCATCGATGCGTCGAATCTGCCTGACGGCAAAGGGCTATATATGAACGCGAACGCGCTTCGTCAACGGGCGCTCTGCTATCGTGCGCCGATGGAGCGTGGGAATGGAACCGTGCGGGAATGAAGTGAAACGGATGGACGCCAGTGGGATACGAACACGGGCGGTATTTTTCATTGAACAACGAAAAGGCAGTCTCGGGTACCAATATGAATGATACATGTAATGCCGCGGGATATCCCAAACCGGAGGGATTGTGTCTTCCTGAATTTGAGCGGGACGGATGCGGTGTTGGATTTGTGGCGCGCATGGATGGCAGGCCATCCCGTTCCGTGGTGGAGAACGCGCTCCAGGTGCTGACGAATCTGGAGCACCGGGGACCTGCCGGGATGGATTCCCCCAATGACGATGGCGCCGGATTGATGATACAGCTTCCGGATGAGTTCCTGCATCGCGTTGTGGCCGGAGGAGACCGGTATCTCCCGGAACGCGGGGGATATGCGGTCGGGATGTTCTTTCTTCCCTCCGACCGGCGTCTCGCCGGGCTGTGTGAGGAAGAATGCGGCCGAATAGCCGAGGAGAGGGGATTCCGTGTCCTCGGTTGGCGAACGGTTCCTGTGCATTCAGATGTTCTGCGCGAAAATGCACGCGCACACATGCCGGTCATCCGGCAGATGCTTCTCGCACCGGAGAACCCCGATCCGGACCGGGATGAACGGCAGCTATACATTCTCCGCCGTTGCATGGAGAATCACATCACTTCGCGTGAAGACGGGGATTACAGCCAGTTTTACATATCGAGTCTTTCCAGTCGGACCATCGTGTACAAGGGAATGCTTTCCGGAACCGCGCTCCCGTCTTTTTATGAAGACCTGGGAGAGCGTGATTTCACCAGTTCATTCGCCATCGTTCACCAGCGGTACAGCACGAACAATTATCCCACCTGGAACCTGGCGCAGCCATTCCGTTTCGCCGCGCACAATGGTGAAATCAACACCCTGAGCGGAAACACGGCTCGCATGAAGAACCGCGAACCGCTTTTTCGCTCCGAACTGTTCGGCAACGATATCGAGTCCATCAAACCGGTGATATCCGAAGGCGGGAGCGACTCATCGGCGTTCGATAATGTACTCGAACTCCTGTATCACGGCGGGCGCTCACTTCCCCACGCAGTCATGATGATGATTCCAGAGGCTTGGGGGAGCAAGTATTCCATGGGCGATGACCGCCGGGCATTCTACGAGTACCATTCCGCTATCATGGAGCCCTGGGACGGTCCCGCGGTGATGGTGTTCACCGACGGCCGTTATGTTGGAGCGACGTTGGACCGGAACGGTCTCCGGTCCGCCCGATATACCATCTCACGTGACGGTATCGTCGTACTCGCCTCGGAAACAGGGGTTCTCG
Source organism: Candidatus Latescibacterota bacterium (assembly GCA_041690195.1). Taxonomy (GTDB): domain Bacteria; phylum Latescibacterota; class Latescibacteria; order Latescibacterales; family Latescibacteraceae; genus JAWLHT01. Next base: position 1,312 of record JAWLHT010000128.1, on the reverse strand, counting down.
AGTTTCCAGGCGACCAGGTGCGTACTTACGGAAGATTGCAGCCGGGTAAAATGTTCCTCGTTGACCTTGAGCAAAACCGTGTTGTATCGGACAGCATCATCAAGGCGCAGATCTGCCGTCAGACACCCTACCGTCACTGGGTTACCGACAACCGCATCGAACTTCGCGGACTGCTCGGACCGGCTAAAATTCCAGCGGAAGACCCGGATGTTCTGCGCCAGAAACATATTGCCTTCGGGTATACCGAAGGCGAACTCCGTATGGTTGAGATCCCCATGCTGTGGGGACAGGAAGCAATCGGCTCCATGGGGGACGATACCCCGCTCGCCGTCCTCTCCACCCGTCCCAAGCTCCTGTTTTCATACTTCAAACAGCGATTCGCCCAAGTAACCAGTCCTCCGATTGATCCCCTGCGTGAGGAACTGGTAATGTCGCTCATGAGCTACATGGGCCAGAAAAGGAATCTTCTGGAGGAAACTCCCGAACATTTCCGTCTCCTCAAACTCCCGCATCCAATTCTAACACCGGAGGACCTGGAAAGAATCCGGACCGCTCATCATCCCGATATCACGGTCCGGGACATAGATATCCTCTTTCCTGCGAACAAGGGTCCAGAGGCTCTCGAGGAATCGCTGGAAAAGGTATTCCTGCAAGCGGAAATCGCCATTCAGGAAGGGATCACCTGCATCATTCTCACTGACCGCAACATGAATTCAGAAAATGCTCCCATACCGTCGCTCCTGGCAGCTTCCGGACTGCATCATTTTTTGATACAGAAGGGCATCAGGGCACAGGTGGGTTTGATTGTGGATACCGGCGAAGTGAGAGAAACAATGCATTTTTCCATTCTGCTCGGATACGGCGTCAATGCTGTTTGTCCGTATGTCGCATTTTCAACGGTGCGGGCTCTCGCGGAAACGCATTACGGGCAGACAGTAACTCCGGGGGAGGCGACAGACTCCTTTGTTAACGCCATAAAAAAAGGTATTCTCAAGACCATGAGCCGGGTTGGAATATCCACACTCCGGAGCTATTTCGGTTCACAGTTGTTCGAATCGGTTGGCCTTGGAAAAAATATGGTTGACCGTTATTTCTGCGGAACGGTTTCCCGGGTAGGGGGTATCGGGCTCAACGAGATCGCCGAAGAAACCTTGCGTCGTCATCGGGCCGCATTCCCGAACAACGGAACAGTCCCCCGGCTCCTCGACGTGGGAGGAGATTACCACACCCGGGCGGGAGGCGAGCGCCATCTCTGTTCACCGGAATCCATCCTGGTTCTTCAGCAGGCGGTTCGGGACAATGATTACGAGAG
>JAWLHT010000127.1:8717-14027 GCA_041690195.1 Candidatus Latescibacterota bacterium | reverse complement strand
CTTGCAGAAGAAGCGAAGAACAGTTCGCCGGTTTCCCGCCTTCTGACCGGCGCGGAAATTGTAATGCATGCTCATCTTACGGGAAAAGCTCGGGAGGAGGCAGTAAAATGAATCTTGAAGGGAAGCGGGTTGCGCTCTTTGTCGCCGATCTTTTCGAAGATCTTGAATTCTGGTACCCGCGCCTGCGGCTCCAGGAAGCAGGTGCAAGCATCACGGTCATCGGCCCCGAAAAAAAGGAATTCACCGGAAAGCACGGTCTAACCGCCTCCTCGGATCAGTCGGCCCAAGATGCAAATCCCGACGCGTTTGACATCCTGATCATTCCCGGGGGATATGCTCCTGATCACATGCGTCGCAGCCCTGAAATGGTTACATTCGTGCGAAAGATGCATGAACAGGGCAACGTGGTAGCCGCCATCTGTCACGGGCCGTGGATGCTCGCTTCCGCCGACATAATCAGGGGAAAACGGGTAACGAGCTTTTTCTCACTGAAAGACGATGTGGTCAATGCGGGAGGGAAATGGGAGGACAGCGAATCGGTTCAAGACGGCAATATCATCACTTCACGGAAAGTAGAAGACCTCCCCGCTTTTTGTAAGGCAATCATCAACGCAACCGTCCCCGAACAGGATCAGAAAAGCCGCCAGGAAACCACGAAATGCCAGCCTTCGTGGACAGAGCAGATTTAGGGACCGGGGCAATGTACCGTCGGCGGGAGATCTTTTCAGCAAGACCGCCGTATTGCTGCGGGTCTATCGGCCACTTCCGGTACTCAACGGTATGCTCAAGACACTCTGATGCTGTAAGGAAACAGGGAGGAGAGGATTATGCCGAAACTTCGAATCACCCTTATCCAGGGTTCGCTGGCCGCCGCGTTCATGTTCTTTGCCGCCTGTGAAGAAAACGGCCAGCCAGAGCCAGGATTGCCCGCGGGTGGGCAGAACCAGGCAACCCCGGAAACGGCAATTGCAGTCCTCTACCCCGCTTCCGGTGATTCAGCGCGCGGTCAAATCACCTTTACGCAGACCGGGGACAGTGTGCGGGTTGTTGCCGATATCTCCGGATTGAGTCCGGGGCTCCACGGCATCCATATACACGAATACGGCGATTGCTCCGCTCCTGACGCATCTTCAGCAGGAGGACATTTCAACCCGACCGGAGAGCCGCATGGCGCCCCAACCGATCCCGAGCACCATGTCGGCGACCTGGGAAACATCGAAGCCGGTCCTGACGGTATGGCTCATATGGAAATGAGCGTTGATTTTCTCACCTTCAGCGGCGATGAGTCGATCCTCGGGCGCTCTGTTGTCGTCCATGCCGGTGAGGACGATCTCACTTCACAGCCCGCCGGAAATTCCGGCCCCCGGGTCGCGTGCGGCGTGATTGGAATCGCTCAACCGTAATTTGGAGAGTTCATCAACCATAACAACGAATTCTGTACGATTCGGGCCTGCCCTGCCCCACTGGTCCAGGAAATGAATGTCATATGCCCCCTTCTTCAGAGCAATGGAAGACGACGGCGGATTTTCCGTGGAATCCTGACAGAATGGAAATAGTCACTACACAGGACGTCAGTTGCAGTTGTATCAGCAGTGATCATGTTTTGTATAACTATGGATAAAGGAGGTGATCCCATGTCAACAACCGGACTGGATGTATTCGATACCACCCTTCAGAAAACCAATGTTTGGCTTCGCGAACTCCAAGAGGAATTGAACTGGGGCGATGACCGCCATCGCGCATATCTTGCGCTGCGGTCCACGTTGCACGCCCTCCGCGACCGTCTGACTCCGGAAGAAGCGGTGCATCTCGGCGCGCAACTCCCCATGCTCATCCGGGGTGTCTATTATGACGGATGGAAACTTTCCGGCACTCCGCAGAAAGTTCGGGACAAGAACGAATTCCTCTCCCGTATTCGTCAGGATTTCTACAACGATCCCACAATTAACCCCGAGCAGATCGTCAGGGCGGTTTTTTCCCTGCTTTCCCGCAAGGTTTCCGAAGGAGAGATCCAGGATATCAAAGGCATCATGCCCAAAGAACTCCAGGATCTCTGGACTGTTGAAACTTATCAACGGTAACAGCAGAAACAGAATATCGTTCATAAAAAAAGCACCGGCATCTTTTTGCCGGCGCTTTTTTTATGAACGATTCGCACGTGATGCCTGTCGTATCGGCAATGTATATCACCTACAGCACACGTCCTGAACCTGGCGTAACTTGCGGCAAGCAGAGCTGGCGAGCCTCAGCAGCAATCGGAAATCCGCAAAAACGTCTGATTCTTCACGTTCACTTCTTTTCCCGCATGTACATTTCCGCTATGCGGATCATGTTCTCGATCCGCTCTGGCTGTGCTGCAAGACCGAAATGGGCGATCCGGAAGGAACGACTGCGCCCCTGCTCGTCCATGTACGCGAATCCGTACCCGATCATGGTGTTGTGTTTGTCGAGGAAGTAATTCCGTACGTCGTCACCGAGTACGCCATTCGGGGCAAAGAAGTCGCTCACCAGCGGAGAAGCGTCGGCAGGAACGGCGCTGTGACGGAATCCCAGTTCTGCGAAACCCTGCCGCAGACGGTTTCCAGCAGCGCGGAAGCGCTCCTGACGATTATACACGCCTTCCGCCAGTATCTGGTCCACCGACCAGTCCAGGGCATAGAGATAGTTGGTGTTTCCGGTCACCGGCTGTGGATGATTGTCGCGCATCTTTTCAGCCGCATCCTTCCAGCTCACGAAATCGAGATAGTATGGCACCCGGCGGTTCTTCATGGAGGCGATGTGCTTCCAGGCGCGCTCGCTCACTGCAACGGGAGCGAGCCCCGGAGGGAGGTCCAGGCACTTCTGGCTCGCGCCTGCCACCACGTCCGCTCCGTTTTCGCCCATGTCCACTACGATGCCGCCCACTCCGGAAATGGAGTCCACGATCAGGAGTGCATCGAATTCGCGGGCGATCTTCCCAATGGGCGGAATGGGATTCACCACTCCGGTCGAACTCTCGTTGTGAGTCATATAGATGAAGGGGCGGCGTTTTTTCAGCATTGCAGCCCGTACCTTTTCCGGATCTATCGCCTTGCCGTAATCATCGTGCACAAAACTGAAGGGAATACCGAGGGCACGGAGGTTCTTCTCCGCGTACGCCCCGAGATTACCGTTGTTGACCACCAGAACCTCGTCCTCCGGCGTGCAGAGGCTGGCCAGGGCCATGTTCACCGCCAGGGTGCCGCTTCCGCTTGGGATGAATACATCGCCTGATTCCAGGCCGAAAATCACCTTCAGCTTTTCTACCAGTTCGTTGTGGAATTGGGGAAACCGTGTTGCCGGATCATAGTGTGGAAAGACCTGGTGCCCACACCTCCGCAGCACTTCTTCGGGAACATCCATCGGCCCGGGAATCATGAGAACCGGTTTCAACATCTCAACAGACATGCTGCCTCCCTTTACACGGTAGTATCTGATTTTTCGTTAGGCCCGAAAGAGCGGGCATACGTTCATTTTACAACAATGTTGACCAGCTTCCCGGGAACATAGATCTTCTTAACAACTGTTTTCCCGTCGGAGAACCGGAGAACGTTCTCGTTCCCCAGCGCCATTTCAAATGCTTCCGTTTCTGATATACCGACCGGGGCCTCCATGGTGGCCCGAACTTTCCCATTCACTTGCGCTACCAGCGGAAAAGTGTCCGAGATTGTCTTCGACTCGTCCCACTCCGGCCAACCGGCATCAAATACACTTCCCGTGTTCCCGAGCATCTCCCACAGTTCCTCGGCCAGGAAGGGACCGAATGGGGCGGCCATCCTGATAAATATTTCCACCGTACTCTTGTGAATGATCTCCAGACGGGTTACCGCATTCTGCAGTTCCATCAGGAATGCGATGACGGTATTGTATTCGAGCTTCTGAATATTGGCGGTAACATCACGGATTGTCTTGTGCAGGAGGGCGGAGAATTTACGGTCCTCCGGTTCGCCCGGAACAAGCTCCTCATTGAGTACGATCCGGTAAAGCCGGTCATAGAAGCGCCGCACGCCCATGATGCCTTTGTCCTGAAAATCCCCTCCCTGGGTGTATGGTCCCAGAAACATGAGATAGGTGCGGAAGCAGTCCGCGCCGTATTCCCGGATAAAAGCGTCGGGGTTGACAACGTTACCCCGGCTCTTGGACATCTTGGCGCCATCCTTGATTATAAGCCCGTGGGCGCGGAATTTCCTGAACGGTTCCCCGAATTCGATAAATCCCATGTCATGGAGAGCCATGGTGATGAAACGGGTGTACAAAAGATGGAGAACGGCGTGCTCGTTTCCTCCGATATACATGTCCACCGGCAGCCACTTTTTGGTGCGTTCAGGGTCGAAGGGACGATCGGAATATTCCGTGGACGGATACCGGAAGAAGTACCAGGCAGAGTCGAGAAAGTTATCCAGCACATCTGTCTCGCGGCGGGCTAACCCGCCGCATTTCGGACACGAAGTATTCACGAACTCGGGATTTCTGGCCAGAGGTGACTTCCCGGAACCGTCCGGACGAAAATCCTCCATGGGGGGCAGCAGAACGGGCAGGTCTTCTTCGGGAACCGCCTGCGGACCGCACTGGTCGCAGTGGACAACCGGGATGGGAGGCCCCCAGTACCGCTGACGGGAAACGCACCAGTCATGGAGACGAAAATTAATCTTCTGCTTGCCCTTCCCCCGCTCTTCGAACCACTCCGTGACCGTTTTTTTTGCTTGAAGCGATGGAATACCATCGAAATCGCCCGAATTGATCATCACCCCTTCTTCTGTGTAGGCGCTGGTCAGCTCATGTGACTCGCCATCGGAAGAGATGACTTCGATAATCGGCAGATCGAAAGTGGTGGCAAATTCAAAGTCCCGCTCGTCATGCGCGGGAACCGCCATGATTGCCCCGGTACCATAGCCTCCGAGCACATAGTCCGCAACCCATACCGGAATTTTCACGCCATTCGCTGGGTTCACCGCGTAGGCGCCGGTAAACACACCGGTCTTTTTCCGTTCGACGCTCGCCCGCTCCAGCTCCGTTTTCTCCCCGGCCAGCCGAACATATTCCGCAACTTCCGCTTTCCGGTCAGGCGTGACAATGGTTTCGATCAGCGGGTGTTCCGGAGCGAGAACCATGTATGTGGCGCCGAAAACGGTATCCGGACGGGTGGTATAGATACGGAGTTTCTCGTTACTACCATCCAGGTCAAAGTCAATTTCGGCGCCTTCGCTCCGGCCGATCCAGTTGCGTTGGGCGGTTTTCGTGATATCGGACCAGTCTATCCAATCCAGGTTGTCGTGTAATCTCTGGGCGTAG
>JAWLHT010000127.1:0-8707 GCA_041690195.1 Candidatus Latescibacterota bacterium | reverse complement strand
GGAAAAACCACTGCAGCATCCTTTTCTGCACCACTTCGGTTTTGCAACGCTCACAGACTCCGGATTCCACCTGCTCGGAAGCCAGAACGGTCTGGCAGGATGGGCACCAGTTCACCGTCGAATAGGACTGATAGGCAAGTCCCTTTTTGAAGAGCTGGACGAACATCCACTGCGTCCATTTGTAATATTCGGGCGACGTTGTATCAACGGTTCGGCTCCAATCGAACATGGCGCCGATCATTTTGAGCTGGTTGTCCCGGAAATTTGCGATGTTCTTCGGAACGAGCACCGCCGGGTGCATCCCCTTCTTGAGCGCGAAATTCTCTGAATGCATCCCGAAAGCGTCAAACCCGATTGGCTCGAATACATCGTGTCCGAGCAAGCGCTGAAAACGGCCGTAGATATCCGAGCCGGTAAAAGCGTACACATTCCCGACATGGAGTCCCTCAGCCGAAGGGTACGGGAACATCATCAGATTATAGAACGGGTCCTTTGCCCGGTCGAGATCGATTCGGTAGTCTCCGCGCTCTTCCCAACGCCCACGCCATTTCTTTTCAATGGACTGGTGATCGTATCTGGCTTCCGGATCCATATTCAAAGCTTTCTCCTGTATGTGCCGAAATCTATGGAATGGTTCATCTTACCGTTGCTGAAAACAATACGTTAATATAACCAACCCCAGTTTCCGATTCAACGTGTTTTGCGTCCGATGAAAACAAGCGTTATTCTGCGACCACAGCATGGAGAAACCCGGGCGAATGCATGTGGCATCACGAACGGAGTTTGGAGGCATGTTTTATTTGCATGTCATGATCCCCAGTATAACCCGATCCGTTTCGCGCATCCCCTGTTTTCCCAGAATGCCGAAATTACGGATGGTGTTTTCGATATCACGCTCGATGATGCCATCATTGTGGGAAACTTCCACTCCGTCCGCCGCAAGAAGGGCGGCCTCCACCGCGGCGGCGGCCCCGGTCGAAGCTTTGAGCGCGCATCCGGACTTGGCGCCATCGCAGACCATCCCGGAAAGATTAGCGATCATATTCTTGACCGCGGAAGAGATATGCCGCGAATCGCCGCCAAGCAGCCGGGTGATGCCGCAGCTCGCCCCGGTGGCGGCGCACACCACGCCGCAGAGTGCGGAGAGTATGCCCAGATGGCGTTTGAGGTGAATGGCGACCAGATTGGCCAGAACAAGGGCGCGAATCAAATCTTCCTCAGCCCTGCCCAACCGCTCGGCTGTTTTCAGCACGGGAAGCATGACGGTGATTCCCTGGTTGCCGCTGCCGGAGTTGCTCATGGCGGGTAAATCAGCGCCTGCCATGCGGGCGTCCACCGCGGCGGCGGTGAAGGATACCACATCGGCTATAAGCCCCGGGGGATACAGCCCGCGCTCGACATACCCGACAGTCTTCCGGCCCACGCCAAGTCCGTATTCTGCCCGGAGGCCCTCTTCCGCGAGCGCCCGGTTCATCTGCGCCCCGTCGAGGATGAATCGGACATCATCGACGGATACCGCATTGGAGAATTCGCAGATACCTTCCAGACTCAACTCCGGACCGATATCTTCCCGACCTTCGACACCGACCGCCGGCTCGCTACGGCCGAGCAGAATGTTGCCGTCCCGCTCCACGCTCACGATGTTGGCGTGAGCCCCTGAAATGACCGCCCGCGCGGTGCTTATTCCTGACTGGCACCGCACATCAATGTAGAGTTTCTCCTGGACTTCAGCGAGTTGAACCGTAACCCGGCGCGTTTCGACCATTTCCAGAGCGGTACGGATGTCATCCCCGGAGAGACCGCCGAGCACTTCCAGACCTTTACCGGGATTTCCGGCAATCGCCCCCAATGCCGCGGCAACCTGGAGACCGACCGTACCAGTGCCCGGGATTCCCACCCCCATGCCGTTCTTGAGAATATTTCCGCTTGCCCGGACCTCGATTGCTTCCGGGGCGCGGCCCAGCGCCTCCCGCGCATTGGCGGCGGCCAGAGCCACCGCGGCGGGTTCGGTACAGCCGAGCGCGGGAACGATCTCACGGCGGAGAAGAGCGATGTACTGCTGGTAATTCGGACAAACCATGCGAACCCCGGTTGAATCAGGTTATACCATCAGCAGTCGGACAGAGCGGCGGGGCTCCGTCGAGTGAAGGTTATGTTTCTTCTGGCACACCTGCTCTGCCACGCCCGAGCATATCCATGCCCCTCAGGACGAAGCGGCCGCGTGTTCCCCGGCATTTCCCCTCAATCCCGTTGCCAGACTCCGGCGTTCACCAGGATTGGTCCATTCATGAATAAATGCGCCGGCTCACATGCCTCCTGCACAAGCTAACGCGTCTTTCCCCGCTCCCATTTCTCGCGGGTGCAGCCCGGTGCAGTCCACTGATGCCCGATACTCTTTGCATCCTCGACGATATGGTTATACGCGTCCCGGATTCCCTCGATGGTGGTGATGTGTTCAAGGGAGAAGGGTTTCCAGGGTTCGAGCTGGTCAGATGCTTCGATCAGGGCGGCGTGGTCGAGTTCGCCCGCTCCCATGGGGGCCTCGTCGATGTGCGAAACGAGGACGGCGCCCGGAGTGAGCCGGACATCCTTGCAGTGAATCTCCCCGATACGGTCGCCGAGGGTGGCGATGGCGCACTTCATGAACCGTCCCGAGTCGAAAATGCGCTCGTGGGTCATGTGGTTCACCGGGTCGAAGTCTACTCCCGCATACCGTGATTCCAGGCGGTCAACATACTCCACCATACGGGGGATCGAGCCGACGATGGTTCCCTGGGTGGTTTCCGGGCAGAGCATGATGCGGCTGTCCTCCGCCGCCGGGATGAATTCCTTCGTCGCCGCGACGAACAGGTCCATTGACTTCTGGGTATGATTCTCGCGATGCGCCCCCCAGACATTGGTCGGATCGAAAGAACCCGCGGCGAAGCGGACCGAGGTGCAGCCGAGCTTGCCCCCGATCTCGATGGTTTTGTGGAAGAGCGGCTTTCCCCTCCGGACGACCGCCGGGTCCGGGTGGAAGAACACGGCGCCGCCGCCCGCGCCGATCGGCCCGAATTCCAGCCCCACCTCTTCCCAAAGGTCCTTCACGTACTTGATATCATCCTCGGTCGCGCCGGCATCGCACATGAGACCCGCCACCCGAAACCCGATGTCATGATAGGGCTGGATATGCTTTTTCTGAATGTCCCGGAACCGGTTCAGCCCGGAATAGATGTGGTGAATGTTGATCCAGGTCAGACGCATATGAAAACAATCCTTTCTCGAAATCGCTTTCCGTTGCCGAAACGGCCCGCCCCATCCCGGAGCGGGCCGTTCTTTTATTCCTGCCGTCCCCTCCCAGTCCCGGCCGAGTATCTCTCCGCATTCCCGCTTTGGGACCTGGGTTTTGGACTATTGATTTTGGACTCTCGTCCTATTTCACGCGTCCACGATCTTCCCGGGATTCATGATGCCGTTGGGGTCGAGGGCTCGTTTGATTTTCCGCATAACTTCCATTTCCGCCTCGGTCGCCACGATGGGCATGTACTTCTTGCGCTTGTGACCGATGCCGTGTTCGCCGGAGAGGGTGCCGCCGAGTTTCTTGGTGGCCATGTAGAGCTCCTCCAGGGCGGGCGGAATGATGGAGTACCACTGCTCCATGGTGTGTGACGGGTTCTTGATGAGCGTGGCGTGGAGATTGCCGTCGCCGGCATGGCCGTAACAGGGAATCTTGATGTCGTACTTGGCCGAAATGCGGGCGATTTCCGGCATGAGTTCGGGAATCTGCGCCGTGGGCACGACGATGTCCTCCAGGCTCTGGTGCGGGCTCACAACCTTGAACGCCTCGGCGATGTTCCGCCGGACGCTCCAGAGACGTTCCTGGGTGGTGTAGTTGTCCGCAACGTACACTTCCTGCGCACCGTTCTCCATGCACAGGTTGCCGATGGTGTCATACTCGCCTTCCACGACCTTTTCATCCGTACCGTCCACCTCGATGAGGAGCATGGCTCCGGCCTGCTGGTAGGGGATTTTCTCGTTCAGGTAATCGCAGGCGGTGTGGACGGAAAGCTGGTCCATGAACTCGATGGCGGTCGGAATGATGCCACCTTGGGTCATGATCTTCGGCACCACGGAAATGGCGGTCTGGACGTCCGGAAAGAGCGCCAGAAGGTCCACCTTGGCTTTGGGCAGCGGGAGGAGCTTGATGATAACCCTGGTGATGATGCCGAGGGTGCCTTCCGAGCCGACCATGAGCATCCGCATGTTGTAGCCGGTGACATCTTTCAGGCGCTTGCCGCCGAAGGTGACGATTTCCCCGGTGGGCATGACCACTTCGAGACCCATAATGTAGCGCTCGGTGACGCCGTACTTCACGGCCTTGCCACCTCCTGCGTTCTCGGCCACGTTTCCGCCCACAAAGCAGCTTTCCAAGCTCATGGGGTAGCCGGCGAAGAAAAGGCCCAAGTCCTTGATGCGGGCGTTGATCTCGTTGGTAACCACGCCGGGTTCGACCACAACCATCATGTTTTCGGTATCGATCTCGAGAATCCGGTTCATGCGCTCCACGGAGAGCACGATACCGCCGTGGAGGGGTACCGCGCCGCCGGAAAGACCGGAGCCCGCCCCACGCGGAGTGATGGGGATGCGCTTCTCGTTGGCGAGTTTGACGATTTCGGAGATTTCCTCCGCAGTTCGGGGCTTCACCACGACATCGGGCATGTGGGCGTACTCGGCCTCGGACACTTCATCGTGTGAATACTGCTCCATCTTCTCTTCATCAGTGACCACAAACTGCTCCCCAATGACGGCCCGGAGACGTTCCAGCACCTCGCGGTCCACAACGCCATACCGGCGGCTGCTCATATCGCTCATTTTATTGTCCCTTTTGCGCTTTCCTGGCGTCCAGTTCCTTGATGAGTTCGGGTATGACCTCGAAAAGGTCTCCCACGATGCCGAAATCGGCGACATGGAAAATCTGGGCGTCCGGATCGGTGTTCACCGCCACGATGGTTTCGGCGGTCTTCATTCCGGCGAGATGCTGGATGGATCCGGAAATGCCGAACGCCATGTAGAGCTTGGGCACCACGGTTTTCCCGCTCAGCCCGATCTGCTGGGGATACTCTGCCCAGCCCCGGTCCACGGCGTCACGCGTTGCTCCCACCGCGGCGTCAAACCGTCCCGCCAGGTCTCGCAAAAGCGAAAAATTATCGCCCTTCTTCATGCCGCGGCCTCCGGCCACAACCCGGTCGGCCTCCTCGATATTGTGCGCACCCCCCAAAATGGGCCGGAATCCGAGTCGCTCTTCTCGTCCCGCCAGCAATTCTTCGGGAATGGCCACTTCAACGATTTTCCCCTCGCGGCCGGGAACCCTCGGGGGAACCGGCGTGGACTTGGGACGCACCGTCGCCATCTGGGGACGGTAGTTCGGGGTTTTGATGGTGGCCATGATGTTGCCGCCGATGGCCGGACGGGTCTGCAGCAGGTTGCCAGCGCCTTCCTCGATGTCAAGTTCGGTGCAGTCGGCGGTGAGGCCGGTCTTTATTTTCGCGGCGACATAGGGCATCACCGTCCGACCCATGGTGCTCGCCCCCGCGATAAAGATTTCTGGGTCATAGGTCTTGATGAGATGCACCAGAACTTTTGAATACAGATCGTTCACATAATACCGGAGACGGGCGTCCTCCACAAGGTATACCGTATCCGCCCCGCGTTCGAAAAGCTCGCGGACAACATTCCGGTCGAAATCGGCGCCGATGAGGACGGAGGCCAGTTCAACCCCGCGCTTGTCCGCAAGGGCCCTGCCCCGGTTCAGAAGTTCGAAGGACAACGGCTCCAGGCGCCCCTCGGACTGTTCGGCTAAAGTCCACACACCTTTGGCCAAGTGAGAACCTCCTTTATAAAAAAGTAGTCAGAAATCATAAGATTTCTGAACCATGAACAGCCTGATGGATAGATTTTTTTGTCAATTCCGCATGCCGGGAAAGACCGCAATTCCCATGATCGTGGTTCCGGATCACATGAAATCCATCGATGAGAGAAAATCGGCAAGCTTTCTGACCGCTTCGGGAACTCCGGTCTTCCGGACATCCACGAGTACGCCGTTGCGAGTCACTTTCGGCTGCATGATTTTGACCACTCTGGTCGGCGATCCTTTGAGCCCGAGGTCTTCCTCATTTACCGCAAGATCGTCCTTGCCCTTGACAGGTACGGTTTTACTCCGGGCGGCCTGCTTGCCGCGCAACGTGGGCAAACGCGGCGAACTGATCTCATTTACGACAGTGATCAGACAGGGGAGCGGCAAACGAACCGTTTCATATCCACCCTCGATCAGACGCTCGACGGTCATGGTGCCGTTTTCGATTTCCAGTATCTTGCTCACAAAGGTAGCGATGGGGAGATCAAGCATTGCCGCCATTTCCGGTCCGACCTGCCCAGTGTCGCCGTCTGTGGCCCGAACCCCCGTGACAATGATGTCAATCTCGCCCAATCCTCGCACCGCCTCGGCAAGGACATAAGCGGTGGACCAGGTGTCCGCTCCGGCAAACGCCTTGTCAGAAAGCAGAACACCATCATCGCACCCCATGGAAAGCGCTTCACGGATGGCTTTCTCCGCTTTCGGCGGCCCCATGGAGACAACTGTTGCATTGCCGCCCCACTGCTCTTTCAACTGGAGCGCACATTCAATTGCATAAAGGTCGAGCGGATTGACGATACTTTCGACCCCGTCACGGATCATGGTCCCCGTCTTCTCGTCCATTTTCACATTTCCCGTTTCCGGGACCTGCTTAATGGGAACGATAATTTTCATGTATCCCCCCCCCGATGAAAGGAACATACGCTGTTGATGAGTCGTATACACAGTAGGAACGCTTCGGCAAAACGTCGTTTATGGCCGGAACATGGAACACAACGGCCTGAAAGGATGGGAGAAAAAGAAGGTAATAAAGCTGCTGGCAAGCGATCCATCCCGGTGCAGCCGTTCGTTTCTCCCGACCTCTCTCGCCCGGTTCCCGTATCTTATGTATGACCGGAGCCACAAGGAAATGATAATATATTCCATATCTTCGGGAAGGACAAGATTTTTCGGGAATGTTCCTTCACCGTAAATATTCCTATTGCAGAAAAAAACAATCCGAATTTTTTCCCGGACGGGGTGTTCTTCCGCTCCCCTGTATCGCGCCTTTCCGGACATGTTCGTTTTCGTCCGGGGAAAATCCGTTTGTACGACCGGGAATTCGTGACTATATTTTGAAAAGCCAGTCCACCCGATACCCCGATAGTAGCCATGGAAAAAGTCAAATACATAACACTGAACAGAAAAGCCCGTCATGACTATTTCATTCTCGACACCTATGAGGCAGGGATCGCACTCGTAGGCACCGAAGTGAAATCGCTCCGTGACGGGCGAGTGAACCTTAAGGACAGTTATGCCAGGGTTCTCAACGGGGAACTCTGGCTGATCGGCACCCATATCAGTCCCTACCCCCAGGGCAACATTTTCAACCACGAACCGGAGCGTTCCCGAAAACTCCTCATGCACGCCCGGGAGATTGTAAAGCTCCGCCGCAATATTGAAGAGAAGGGACTGACACTGGTTCCGCTCTCCATGTATTTCAAAGAGGGCCGGGTAAAAGTGGAAATCGGCCTGGCCAAAGGCAAGCATACATACGATAAGCGAGAGGATACGGCCGAACGCGAAGCCAAACGTGAAATGGACCGTGCCCGCAAAAAGATCCCCTACTCATGATTCGACTCATACTGAGCGTTTTGTTCATATTGACGGTCTTCGCGACCGCCGTGCTTGTCCCGGGCTCTACTGCCGTGGAAAGCGCCCGGGAAGGGATATTTTCTCCGTTCTACTCCATTTCCCTGGGCGGGTCTTCATTCATTTCCATGGTTGAACTGGCCGAAACATTCCGGGTTGATATAACCTATGACCCGGTTACCATGACCATGTCCCTGTCCCGGGGTAATCGGCGTCTTTCCGCAAGTCATCTTTCCAGAACAATCCATTTGGATAATGATTTAATCCTGCTTGAGCAACCGTCCCGTCTGGTTCGTGGGGCGATGTACGTACAGGCGAATGCGTTTCTTCCCGTGTTTTCCCGCCTGATTCATTCAGAACTTTCCTGGGATGATACTCGGCACGGTATCATTTCCCCCGGTTCGGCGTACTCCATACGGGGGGTCGGAATCGAGGAACGGTCGCATGGTACCATGATACGCATTGCCGCGGAGGAGTCTGTCCGATATACCGCGGAGATGAGCGAACACAACTGGCTGGCGATCACCTTCCCGGATGCAACGCTCTCCCCGGATGTCGGAATATCCATGCCTCCCCACGCTCTGGTTCTGGACAGCCGGTTTCTTCAGCGAGAGCGTGATGTCCTGCTTTCCTTTCGCATCTCCGATGAAATGGGTCAGTATGATATCTCACGGGCTACGAATTCGGGAGATCTGCTTGTCTCGTTACGAAAAAAACGAGCGCCGGTAAGCGCGTCTCCACCAAACACCCCCGCTGAGGCCATTCAGAATGTTGTCGGCGTTCCGGGCGAAAAACATGTGGAACCCTTCTTCAACGAAGATCTCTGGCGAATCGACACTGTGGTAATCGATCCCGGGCACGGAGGGAAGGACAGTGGCGCGGTCGGCCCGAAAGGAACCAAAGAAAAGGACATTGTACTCGCCGTGGCAAAGGAATTGAAACGCCTTGTCGACGAACGCGGCG
>JAWLHT010000126.1:0-14027 GCA_041690195.1 Candidatus Latescibacterota bacterium | reverse complement strand
CGTGAACCGCGACTTCCCCCTCTCTCTGGAGAGAGGGGGAGCAAGGGGGTGAGTTACCGGCCGGAGCCGCCGAGCTTCCCCAAAATATAACTCACCCCTCGGTCCCCTCTCTCCAGAGAGAGGGGATGACTCTTTGTTGGGCTTTGAGTTACAATAAACGGCCTAGGTGTACAGCAATCCGAACCAAGTCCGAATGCTCTTTCTCCTTTCTTCGAAAATTTGGGTAATGACAAGCCAGAGAGAGAGGGAACCCGAGGCACCCGAAAATGACCCGTTTTCATGCTGATTCCGAGGATTTTTCGGCTCTCCGGACAACCCAATCACTCCGCCCCCAAAACTTGGGGTGATGAACGCTATACAGAGCCTGGGGTTGAGTTGCTCTTTTGGGGGAAGCCCGGACGCCCCGATTCCGGGCAGTATTCCCAAAAACTGAACAAAGACGGGCCGCGGCACTCAAAAAAATGGGCCGACCGGTGGGTGAACGGGAAAGGATTCAAGGAGGGGCTCATGGAATTCAGGGAAGACCGGGCGCAATCCCTGCCCCGGATCGGCGAACCCGCGCCGCAGTTCGAAGCGCTAACCACCCGTGGCAAAATTCGCCTGGAGGATTTCAAGGGAAACTGGCTCGTTCTCTTCTCGCACCCGGCCGATTTCACACCGGTCTGCACCAGCGAATTTATCGCCTTCGCCGAAATCCAGCCCCGTCTGCGGGAAATACACTGCGAACTCCTGGGGCTCTCCATAGACAGCGTGTATTCACATATCGCATGGCTGCGGAGTATCCGGGAGAAAATGGGCCAGACCATCGACTTTCCGGTGATAGCCGATCTGAACAAAGATGTGGCGGCTCTCTATGGCATGGTGATGCCCGGAGAGAGCCGGACCGAAACGGTTCGCTGCGTGTTCGTTATGGACGAGCGTCAGTGGGTGCGGGCCATGACCTATTATCCGCTGAATGTCGGCCGAAACACGGATGAAATCTACCGACTGGTCATGGCGCTCCAGGCCGTGGACAAGCACGGTGTGGCTACTCCCGCCAACTGGCGCCCCGGCGAGCAGATCATCCTGCGGTCTCCCCAAACCCGGGAGGAAGCCGATGAACGAATGCGGGACAAATCACTGGAATGCCGGGACTGGTACTACTGCAAACGGGACTTGTAACCGGATTGAGTGAATCAGGGACGGCACGGGTCCGGATACATACCAGGGAGGTATATCATGGCACATGGAAAACCAGGTGAAGCAGTCGACGCCGACTCGGCAGCCGTACTCGAAATCCTGCGCGGGGCCGTTCTGACCCCGGAGGAAGTTTCGATAAAAGGCGGGATTCCCTTTTCCCGGGTGCGGAGCGCGATCGACGAGATGGAGAAAGAAGGACTGGTCATTCGGGTGGAGCAGGATTCCTACACCCTCTCCCCGGAGGGCGAGGAGCGGTTCAGGGAATACGATACCGCCCGGCGCGATCCCCGGGGGCCCGTTTCCGGCCCCATTCTGCCCGGAGATCGAGGACGGTCCTGAACGGCGAAACTCCTCTTCCGGCATACATCGAGGGAGGCGCATGGATACGCGAATATCAGGGTTTTCCGAAGAATATCTCGATTCATTGCGGGATTGCTTCGATTCGGTGGCCCGGGAACGTCGTTACCTGGCGTTTCTAGAAGCGCCGCCCCCGGAGGAATTCCGGCGCTATATCCTGGAGAATCAGCTCCGGGGCGCGGTGTTGTATCTCGCCCTTTCGGGAGGCGCCGTGGTCGGCTGGTGCGACGTCGTTCCCCATCGGATGGAGGGATTCACCCATACCGGGAAGCTGGGCATCGGGGTGCGTCATGACCACCGCGGCATGGGCGTCGGCGCCCGGCTCATGCACGCCGCCATTGATCAGGCCCGAATCATCGGGCTGCAACGAATCGAACTCGATGTTTTCGCCTCCAATACCCGCGCCGCCAAACTCTATCGTCTGATGGAATTCGTCGAGGAGGGAATTCGCCGTCACGCCCGGAAAATTGACGGTGTCTATGACGATATCATCCTGATGGCGCGGCTCTTCCCCGAAGCCGACCGCCGGTAGCCGGATAGGCAACCGGCGGCGGGAGATTCAGGGTCCTCTTTCTTTCCCCACGGTTTTATTTTCCTCTTTTAATTTTCTGAAGAATCAATATACTATAACACTAAAGTCGGCGGCGCTCCGCCCTCCGGGGCATAGTCGTAAACATAAGCAGATAGTGGTGAACGGGTGTTTTGAAAATATAACTCACCCCTCGTTCCCCTCTCTCGCAAGAGAGGGGATGACTCGTTATCGGCCATCTCGGTGCTTCCTATGACTCAATTCCCCCTCTCTCTGGAGAGAGGGGGCCAGGGGGTAAGTTACCGGCCAGCACCTCCACTGATTATATTTAGTACTCATGCGTGCCAGTGGTTTTTCCTTATGTTTACGACAATGGCCCTCCGGGAACAGCCCCGAGGGCGTTGGAGAACGGCATGAAACGGAATTCGGTTCCGGCGTTTCCGCCGGAACGGAGGGAATCATGCGCGTGGCAAAAGGGGTGTTCCCGCGCGGCGTTGCCGCCGGTGGTTTGCTGTTCTGGATTCTACTCCTGACCACCGGTTCCATCGCGGTGTTTCTTTACGGCTTTCAGGTCTGGATGGACGGATTCCGGCAGCAGGTGGACATCCAGCGTCGTCAGAATCTCATCCAGGTTGTCTCCATCGCCCGGAATGCGGTCGAGCCGACGCTTTCGGAACTGCGGAATAATCGTATCACCCGTGAAGCCGCCCGTGAGCGTGTGCGCGCCCTGGTGCGCACCATGACCTACGAGGACCAGTACGGCCGCAACTACGTGTTCATGAGCGCCTACGACGGCACCATGCTGGTCCAGCCCTTCGAGCCCGAACTGGAGATGACCAGCCAGTGGGACCTCCGGGATGACAACGGGGTCTACATCATCCGGGAACTGGCCCGGGCGGCGCAGAACTATCCCTCCGGTTCTTTCCTGCAGTATCATTACCACCTCCCCGGTGTGTTCAATACACAGGAAAAGCTGGCCTATGTCGTTGGCCTGCCCGAGATCGGCTGTTATATCGGCGCGGGAATGTACATGCAGAAGGCAATCCTGGAGCAGACCGCCATATTCCACAAAATGCGGTACGGTGCGCTCGGGCTGGCGGGGGTGGTGCTTCTCACCGCCGCTGTGGCCATCTCAGTCATCGTACAGCGCAGCCGCCAACTTACCGTGGAGGTCGAAACCCGCCGTCGGGCCGAGCAGGCGTTGTCCCTCCGGGAGGCAAACTACCGCGAACTGGTGGAAAACGCCCGGACCGTCATCCTGCGCTGGGACACGGACGGCCGCATCCTGTATCTGAATGAATTCGGGGAGCAGCTTCTCGGCTGGACCAACGATGAAATCGCCGGTCGTAATGTCATGGAAACCATCGTTCCGCCCCGCGAAACCACCGGCCGGGACATGGCCGAAATGATCCATGATCTCCTTCGCGACCCCGACTCCTTCTCTACAAACATCAATGAAAACATATCCCGAGACGGCCGGCGGTTCTGGATCCTCTGGAAAAACCGCCCCATTCTGGACGACCGGGGAAACCTGCGCGAAGTCCTCAGCGTGGGGAGTGACATTACCTCCCTGCGCGAAGCGGAGGAGTCTCTCCGGGAAACCGAACGGCTGCTGGCGGCGGGCGCCCGGGCCGCCCGGCTCGGTATCTGGGGATGGGACGCCCGGGCAGACCGGTTCACCCTCTCCGAAGAATGGCGCCACATTCTCGGGGATGCTCCTCTGCCCCGGACTCTGGACGAATTGTCCGCCATGACCCACCCGGACGACCGCGCGGATGTGCTCCGGGCTTTTGACCGTACCCTTTCCGGTGAAAAATCCTACGAAATTGAGCACCGGCTTGTTCGACCCGACGGAGAAGTGCGGACCGTTCGGGTATGCGGAGACGTGGTGCGCGACGGGGAAGACCGGGCAATTCGAATCTATGGCGCCGCACTGGACATCACCGATCG
The DNA here is from genome assembly GCA_041690195.1 of Candidatus Latescibacterota bacterium. Taxonomy (GTDB): domain Bacteria; phylum Latescibacterota; class Latescibacteria; order Latescibacterales; family Latescibacteraceae; genus JAWLHT01. Next base: position 10,012 of record JAWLHT010000126.1, on the reverse strand, counting down.
CAAAAGGGTCGAAGACGCGCTCGACTCCCAGCTTCGTCTCATGAACACACTCCTGGACAACCTGCCCATCGGGGTGTTCATGGTCGAAGCTCCGGGCGGACGCCCGCTGGTGGCCAACGACCGGGCCAGGGAACTGCTCGGCCGTGGAATCCTGCCGGATGTGAACCGGGAAAACCTCGCGGAAGTGTACGAAGCATGGCGATACGGCGCGGGGGAGCGGTATCCCGTGGAGAAAATGCCGGTCACCCGGGGCATGTACGGGGAAAAGAGCCGGGTGGATGACATGGAGGTGGTGCGCCCCGATGGTTCCCGGGTACTGCTGGAAGTGAGCGGTTGTCCGGTGCGGGATGCCGGGGGGAACGTGAAGGCAAGCCTGGTCAGCTTTATGGATATCACTGAGCGCAAGAGGACCGAAAAGGCGCTGCTGCTCAATACGGACCGTCTGGAAACCCTGATTCAGTTGAACCAGATGGGAGAGCACCCGCTCGAAGAGATCAGCGATTTCACGCTGGAACGGGCGGTACGGCTCACCGGCAGCAGTGTGGGTTACCTGGCTTTCGTCAATGAGGCCGGGACGGAGATGACCATGTACTCCTGGTCCCGAAACGCCATGCGCGATTGCAACGTCGCCGACCGTCAGGTCCGGTACCCCGTCGCGGGCACGGGGCTCTGGGGAGAAGCGATTCGTCAGCGCAAACCTGTGGTCACCAACGACTACGCCGCCCCCAATCCCTGGAAGAAAGGGCTCCCGGCGGGCCATGTGCCGATTACCCGGCATATGAATGTGCCGGTGTTTTCGGGCGAGCGGATCGTACTTGTGGCCGGAGTTGGCAACAAGGAGGAGGAGTACACGGAGGATGATGTCCGTCAGCTCACATTGCTCATGGAAGGAATGTGGAATCTTGTGGAACGGAATCAGGCCGCGGACGCCATCCGGGAGCGCGAACGCCACCTCAACCTCATCACGAACAGCGTCCCCGCCATCATCGCCCACATGGGGGCCGACCGCCGATTTCTGCTGGTGAACCGGGCCTATTCCGACTTCTTCTGTCATCCGCCGGAGAATATCATTGGCCGTCACCTCCGCGAAATCATCGGAGATGACGCATACATCTTCTCCATCCCCTATGTTGAACGGGTCCTGAGCGGAGAGGCCGTGGAATTTGAGGACCGGGTTCTGGACGGGCTCGGGCGGGAGCGCGACATTATCTTGAACTATGTTCCCGATTTCGATTCCGGAGGGAGTGTAACCGGCTTTTTCACTCTGGTTCAGGACATCACGGACCGCAAGCGCGCCGAAGCGGAGCGGCTGGAAATGGAACGCGCCCTCCTGCATTCCCAGAAGCTGGAGAGCCTGGGAGTTCTGGCCGGAGGCATCGCCCACGACTTCAACAATCTGCTCGCCGCCATTCTCGGGAACCTGGAACTGGCTCTGCTGGACATGCCGCAGGGGTCCGCGGCGCGCCCGGAAACCGAGGAAGCAGTCCGCATCACCCGCCGCGCCGCCGATCTCACCCGCCAGATGCTGGCCTACTCTGGCCGCGGACTGTTCGTGGTGCGGCCACTGGATCTTGCATCGCTGGTCCGTGAGAACATCGGCATGCTCCGTGCAGCCGTTTCCCGCACAGTGAGCCTGCACGCTCCGGAGTCCGAAGGGCTGCCCCCGATCCTGGCCGATGCCGGCCAGGTGCAGCAGGTGGTTATGAACCTCATCATCAACGCTTCCGAAGCCATTGGCGACCGGGATGGGGTGGTCAGTCTTTCCTTCCGGGTACGCGAGTGCGACATTGCCGATCTCGCGCTCAGCCGGCTGGAAGAGAAGCCCGATCCGGGGCGGTTCGTGGAACTGGAGGTGAGCGATACGGGCTGCGGGATGGATTACTACACCATCGCCCGGCTCTTCGATCCCTTTTTCACAACGAAATTCACCGGTCGCGGGCTCGGCATGTCCGCGGTGCTCGGCATCGTTCGGGGGCATGGCGGCGCCATCACGGTAGAAAGCCTGCCGGGCCGGGGGACAACGGTGCGGGTGCTTTTCCCGGTCGCGCCCGATAGTTCCGAAATGGCCGCTGCTGCGCAGCCCGGGAGAACAGCGGGTCCTGCCCTGCACCTGCCCGGGGCGGTGCTCGTGGCGGATGACGAGGAGCATGTCCGTGCTACCACCGTTCGTATCCTGAAACGGCTGGGGCTTCGCGTCCTGGAGGCCGGTGATGGTCGAGAAGCGGTGGAGCGGTTCCGGGAGAACGCCGGGGACATCTCGCTGGTCCTGCTGGACCTCACCATGCCCCGGCTCGACGGCGCCGGGGCCTACGCCGAGATCGCCCGCATCCGCCCGGACGCGCCGGTCATTCTCCTGAGCGGCTACAGCGAGCAGGAGGTCCGCGCCCGGTTCACCGGGGGCAGTCTGGCCGGATTCGTCGAAAAGCCATTCTCCCTCCAGACGCTCTTCGCGGAGATTGAACGCACCGTGAACAGGAGGAAGGACTCCCATGCCGGATGACCGCCTTCGTGATCTTGTTTTTCTGGTCCATGGCTATTTCCGGACCGGACGCGACATGCATCCTCTCCGCGACCTTCTGAAAAACCTCGGCTGGCGGACGCGCGTGGTGACCGTTCCCTCTTTCTTCGGAACACTCGATGATTGCGTGCGCACGCTTGAACGGGCTGTCGCCGCAGAGGCCACCGGCGCATCGCGGCTGCATTTCGTCGGCCACAGCTTCGGCGGGCTGGTCATCCGGGCGTATCTGGCACAGCGCGAAATCCCCAATCCCGGGCGGGTCGTACTCATCGGCACTCCCAACCGGGGAGCCGGACTCGCCGATCTGGGCGCGTGTCTCTGTCCGCCCATTACCCGCGTTCTCAAACCCCTGCGTGCGCTGGTTTCCTCCGCGCCGCCCATTCTTCCGCCCCGGAACGACCCGCCGCCGGAAGTCGGAATCATCGCTTCGGACAATCCCCGTCTCCTGAGCGGGCTTTTCATCCGCGGGGCCAGTGACGGCCGCGTGGAACTCGCCTCCACGCCTCTACCGGGTATGGCCGATTACACCGTGGTCCATTATGTCCACACGAAAATGCATAAGCGCCCCGAAACGGCGGCGCTCGTGGACCGGTTTCTCCGGACTGGGAAGTTCGGGTGAAGCCGGGCAGACTCCCCGGATGAGCTGCTTTTTCCGGGTAGAACGGAGCCGCCGGGAAAGGTCTCATAACACCCGTTATCACATATCGCTGTTGCTTATGTCTGTAATGCCCCCGCACCCCTCTTCCAAGTATTCTGCCGCTGCCCATCCTTTCTTGCCTTTCCCCGCCGGTCATAATACGCTATCTTGGGGAGAAAGTAACATTTCACACCCTTTCTCCAGGAGCTTTCATGGAACCCATCCGTCTCGGCATTATCGGCGCCGGTATAGCGGCGAACCAGTTGCACTGGCCAGCGCTGGAACAGCTCCGCGACCGCTTCCGAATTGTCATGGTCTGCAACCGTTCCGAAGAAAAAGCCCGGAGCTTCGCCGACCTTGTCGGCGGCGCACCCTGTGTCACCGATTACCGGAAACTCCTCGACAGCCCCGAAGTCGAAGCGGTGAGCATCGCGCTTCCCATTCAGCTCAACTATCCGGTCACCCGGGACGCCCTAGCCGCCGGGAAACATGTCATCGTGGAAAAGCCCCTGGCCGCCAATCTTTCCGAAGCCGCCGAAATGCGCGGACTCCCCGCGCAATATCCTGGCATCGCGGCGATGGTGGGCGAGAACTACCGCTACCGTCCCGTCTATGTCACCCTGCGGAAACTCATTGATGAAGGTGCTATCGGGCGGCCCTATTCCGTGCTCTGGAACTATCTCGTCCATCTCGACACGGAAAAGAACCAGTATGCCCGCACCGCCTGGCGGCAGAATCCACAATATGTCGGCGGGTTCGTCTCCGATGCCGGGGTGCACAACATTGCCGTGCTGCGCCACCTGGCCGGGGAGTTCGTTTCCGGACGGGCTTTCACCGCGAGCGTTCACCCCGCGATCGGCACGCCGGACACGTTCAGCCTTCAGTTCGATACGGATTCCGGGGTGAGCGGCGTGCTTAACCTCTATTTCCGGGCCTGCGGGCTCTGGGAGAACGCCCTGCACATCCTCGGCGACCGGGGAACCCTCTCCGTGGGCCGCGAGGAATACACCATCCGTCGCGAAGGCCTTCCGGACGAGGTGGTTGACGCCCGCGACGGCATGGGGTACCGGGAGGAATTCGAGGCGTTTTACCGTGCCGTACGGGAGGGCGAACCGGTCCGGAGCACCTTTGCCGAGGCGTACCGCGACCTGGAAATCATTCTCCGCTCCATCGAGGGAGCCGAAACCGGCGAGGTTCTGCGGTTCTGAACGCGACTGAACCGCAGGGGAGGGGCGGCCCATTGTCGTAAACATAAGGGAAAACCACTGACACGCATGAGTACCACAAGCAATCAGTGGAGGATTTGGCCGGTAACTCACCCCTCGCTCCCCTCTCTCACCGAGAGAGGGGAGCGAGGGGTGAGTTAGATTTCCAGGGCTGAATCGCAAGACACCCGTTCACCAAAAATCGCTTATGTTTACGACAATGGGGGAGCGGCCCTGTCGTATGCTCCCCTTTTCCTGCCGCGTGGGCGGCTCCCCCGATATCATGAGCGCCCCCCCGTTTCGCTTACGGGAGAACGATTCCCCTTGACAAGGGTCTGCTTCGGGTGTAGCATTCTTCGGAACATCTCCACGGTTATGTTCACCGGGAAAGGAGCGCGTGATGCAATGGAGTCTCCCCTGGCTTTTCGCCGCGGTTTTGATCCTCTCCGGCTGTTCGCGTTCCACCGGTCCGGACGATGACGGCCCCGGGACCGGGACGGCGGTTTCCATCGGGCCCGCTGGCGGCGTTGCCGGACAGGGCGCGCTGACGCTTACCATACCGCCGGGGGTGTTTTCCGGAGAAGCCGCCCTGACCCTCTCTGAAATCGCTGATCAGCCCCCCGCATCCGAAGCTGTCTCCCCCCGATACCACATCACCGGCCTGCCCGCGTCCGCATCCGCGCCCCTGCATGTCGGCATAGCCTGTTCCGGGAGCCTGCGGGACAAAAGCTTCGTACTGGCGGGGCCGCCGTCCGACCCCGACGGTTCCGGACGGACGGTTGCTGATTTCGCCGTCATCGCCGCCCGCGATTCCGCCGGACTCCTGCTCTGCGACATACCGGCATCGCTGGCCGCTCGGGCGAAGCGGGCCGGACCCGCCGGGGAGGCGTCTTCCGGGGAACTATTCCTGCAGGCGGTCACCGGCATGACCACCCGTCTCGGACTCGGCCCCCATTTCTCCGTGCTCCATCCCTCGGGCATGGAGCCGGAGGCGGAAGCCCTCGCCGCGGCTTTGGAGGAGGCGTACTCCCTGATGCCGGAGCTGGGTTTCCGGTACGACGTCATTGACGGCGGCGAAGGGTTTATCGACCGGCTGTTCGTCACTGTCGGCCGCTCCGCTTTCCCGGAGCTTCCGGACATGGACCCCTGGACTTTCAACTACGTCCACTCCTGGTATGCGCTCCGCCCGGGCGGGGTGACGGCGGAAGAACTGAATTCCCGGTATCGCCTGTCCTTCAACGCCGCGAAGCTTTCCGCCGACCCGGACGGGACGCTGCTCGCCGGGAAGCTGGAACTGCTCGCCCTTTTCCTGCGGGTGTACGCCTTCCATCCCGGGCCGCCGCGCTACTCCTGGCTGAACGCCTCGGTGCTGGCCTGGGCGGAGGAACTGTTTTCGGAGGGCGGAGAATCCTTCGTTCCCTCCGGCTTACGGGGAAACGAGGACGCTCCCTTGCGGGGAGTCGCCCCGGCGAAAACGCTCTCCGGCACGGAACGGCACCGGTACACCGTCGGCATGGCGGCCCTGGTCAAGTATATTGCCGGGCGGTTCGGGAACAGTGTCATAGGCGATGTATTCGACATCCGCCATGCTGGCGTGGAGGAGTTCGAGGCCCTGACGAAAGCGGTGGGGCCGGATATCGGAACATGGTGGCCGCAATTCCTGCGGGCCTATCTGGAGGGAACGGTATACAGCGTTCCGGCATCCGTCTTCACCGGTATGGCGGAGGAGACATTCACGATCCGCTCCGCCGCGGACAGTGCGCGGGCGTTCGCGGGTGAATACGCCGACCTTTCGGCGAAGTTCTGGCGGGTGGACCTGGAGCGGACCGATTTTCCGGAGAACGCTGAAGCCCGGTTCACCGTGGAAAGCGCGGATTTTGACGCCAATGAGATCCGGGTGATGGTATTCGGCACAGGTGGCGGGAAGCTGGTGTTTTATGGAGACTCGTCCGATGTGACGATTCAGGGATTGCGGGAACTTGCCTCGGCGGGATACGACCTGCTGGCGGTATCGTACAACACTGCGCACGCTCACCCCTATCTCGGCACGGGGAACATCACCCTGGGGATCCGTATCGCCGCGCCGGAAACCCCACCGGTGTTTTCCACGACGCGGGCGTGGGTGCGGGTGGGACCGATCACCCGAAACTACCGGTACGAGGGAAAAGACTGCACCTCCGAAACGGAAAGCGCATCGGGGTACCTGATGTATGATGATATCAGGGGAAGCTGGGACGGAACGGTTTTCTCCGCCACATGGGACGACTCCGCCGCCGCGACCGGCTGGAACGCGGCGGGCCGGACGACCGGAATGCTTCGCATCGTCCTGGACGCGTCCGGGACCAGGGTGCTCGAATTCGCCTGCGGCAACCGTCAGACCCAATACCTGTCCACCGGGACGGCCGCTACCGAAGTATCCCTCGCCTGGTCCGGCGCGCCCATTCCTCTCATCGTCAACGACACCTGGACCGTGACCTACCAGACCGATGACACCGTGGATATCCCCCGGTTCTTTTCCCTGTCCTCAACCTATACCAAGTCCTGGAGTGATTGCGTCCGGATTCTCGATGCCTTCTCGTGCGGCCAGGGTTCGGTCGCGCTCGTCGGATTCCGGTGATACCCGGGGCGGAGCCTTTGTGCTTCCCGAAAATCTAACTCACCCCTCGGTCCCATTGTCGTAAAGATAAGGGAAAACCGCAGGCACACATGAGTACCACAAGATAATCAGTGGAGGTGTTGGCCGGTAACTCACCCCCTGGCCCCCTTCTTGCACCCCAGCCCTGTTCCACAGGGCCGGGGACCCCGCCTCTCCAGAGAGAGGGGGAATTGAGCCATAGAACAAGCCGAGACAGCAGATAACGAGTCATCCCCTCTATAGGATAGAGAGGGGACCGAGGGGTGAGTTACTCTTTCCGGCCTGAGCCGCTGCCGCGCATTATTCTTCCCGAAGGATTCTTCCCGCGATGTGGAAGTCCACCGGCCCCCGGACGCCGTGCCAGGGGTAGTACACGAGCTTGGCCAGTCTGCCGCCGTCGCGGAGTTCCAGACCGGGTTCTCCCTCCACATGAATGAAGGATTGTTCGCCCGCATGCTCAATCCGGGCGATGGTATAGCCCTCGGTGCGGCCGTCGGCCAGAGTCAGGAGGAGGGTGCGCCCCGTGAGAGCGGAGCCTTCGGGAAGCGGAGGGGAAGTTATGAATGCATTGCGGCGGTCGCCCTTCTCCACGCGCTCCACGCCGGTGACACGCCCCCGGAAAGAAGCGGCGGCTCCTTGCGCGGAGAGCGAAGCCTTCCCGGCCCGGAGCGATGATCCCTCGAGGAGATACATTCGTTCGGGAGCGCCGTTCCGCAGGCTCACCAGGGCCAGCCGCCCCCGGAACCTGATGTCCGTGCCGGGAACGCGCCGTTCGGGGAAGGGCGGAACGTCGAGCGTGTGGGCGATGTAATCGGTGCGACCGTCCGCCAGTTCAATTTTGAGCGCGACGAAGGAGTCCGCGCCGCCGGGCGGGGTGAGGGAGGTGACCCGGGCGATGCGCGGGACGTCCCGGTACGGCTCGTGTACCGCGACAAAGCAGTTGTCGCCGCCGTATCGCCGGACATCAAGGAAGGTTGCCTCGCCCTCCCTCCGCATGGCCGGAGCGCGCCCACGGGAAACTTCCGTGCCGGGTGCGGACAGCATGGTGGTGCGGATACGGGCCCCGGACCCGGTCAGGAACTCACTCCACCAGAGGGAATCGGTTTTCGCGGTTTCCGCGAGGGAAAAATAGCCGAATCTGGTTCCCGAAGCCGGACCGGGCTTCAGGCTGGAGCGGTGGGCATAGTCCTCGTCGAGACGGCCGTGGAGCATCCAGTCGTGGACCCGGCCGCCACGGACCCGGAAGATGTCGAGAAGATAGAATCCATCATCCCCGGTTCCGGACATGACCAGGGTGCGACGGTAGCGGGATACCCCCTCGTACGCGTTTTCCCCCCCGGCCTCGACCGCCTGGAGGTCCGGGTTGATGCTGTCCCAGAGGAACAGGTTGCCGAAGGTGCGGGAATCCCCCTGGCCGTACCGGCACGGATTGTAGGGGAGGCCGTCCACGGCGTCATCCGGTCCCGGCGTCCGGGTGCGGTCGAACCGGGTGAGCTGGTTTTTTTCGTCCACCATGACCAGGTTGTGTCCGGCGGTGGAGGTGTTCCATTCCCGGCTGCCGAATTTGCGGTATTCCCCCTCGCTGAGGAGTTCGCCGCCGAGCGTCCAGAGCGCCAGGTTCAGGCAGTCGTAGTGCTCGTGGCCGTCGGCTCCGCCGAAATGGAAGTGCGCCAGCGCCTTCTCCGCTCCGCTGCCCCGGACCATGACCGCGTGCCGTACTCCGAACAGGCACCTGGACCGGGCCGAATCGGGCAGGGGAATGGAGGCGCGCTGGTCCGAGTGGGTATCGTGGAGAGCGAAAAAGCGGCCGTCGGGGAGCGTGAGCATCTCCAGGGCGCGGTTCATGCGGGCGTACCGGGGTCCGAGTTCGGCGGCGAGGTCCAGGTTGTCTATGCGTTGGCCGGTTTGGGGATGGCGGTATCCCGGGGGATCGCTGTAGCCCTTGAGCAGATTGGGGAGAATGCGGGTGATCCGGCGGGTGATCTGGAGGTGGTAGGAAGGCGTCCCCTCATGCCAGACGCCGTCCCGGAAGTACATGGCCGTGGGAAACCGACGCAGCCATTCCACCACCATGTGAATGTATTCCGGCTCGAATACCCGCCCGAAGGGGATGATGCCGTTGATGCGGTTCCCCCCCATGTTGGAGTAATCGAACGGAGCGCGGCCGTCCGGGAAGCGCGGAACCTGGTTCAGGAGGAAACTGTACCGCAGGTTCAGTTCCACCATGTACCGGAGGAGGTCCCTCTCGATTAATTCCCGGACATCCTTGCCTGTTCGCTCGCTCCGGCGTTCCAGCGCACCGCTGGAGGCGATCCAGTCATAGGCGAGGGGGATTTCGACTGCTTTTTCCAGGTCCTGGTGGAACCAGATATGCCAGAGCCCCTGGCTGCCCCAGTGTTCCCAGGGCACAGCGGCGAGTTGCAGCGGTTTTCCGGTGCCGCGCTCCGGAACCGGCCAGCGGGGAACCACCTCGGCAAACCGCTCCAGGATGAGGACCGCGCGGTCCGCATAGCGGTCGTCCCCGGTCCGCTGGTAAAGCGCGGCGAGGTCGTACGCCGCCCGTGTCATCTCCACATTTATCCCGCGCCCGCCCGTTTCCGTTATCAGCGCCCGGAGATCGTCATCGGAGAGGGTGAGGTATTTCGCCGCCGAGGTAAGGGTGACCGAGGTATCCGGCGGGTAAACCGGGTGGGCGATGCGGGTGCTCCAGGTTTCAGCGCAGGCGGTTCCCGCGACAAGGAGGAACCCGGCAAGAAAACGCAGGAAGGCAGAGGACATGATTGCTCCGTGGTGGCGGGAACCCGAACCGTATGTCATCAGTTCGGGAAACCGGTGAAAGGTGTTCCTTTTCAGGGAGACCGGAGACTTGGAAACTAACTCACCCCCTGGCCCCATAGGCGTAAACACAAGCGGGAATACTTGAACGGATGGGCTCTACAAGACAGTCAGTGGAGGTGCTGGCCGGTAACTCACCCCCTGGCCCCCTCTCTCCCGAGAGAGGGGGAATTGAGCCATAG
>JAWLHT010000125.1:0-14057 GCA_041690195.1 Candidatus Latescibacterota bacterium | reverse complement strand
CTTCACCCTCCCCACGCCCGGAACCGTCTCCCTCACGGTCTATGACGTCACCGGCCGGAAGGTGACGGAGCTTGCGCGGGGATTCTTCTCCGCCGGGGAGCACTCGACGGTCTGGAACGCGGAGGGCTGCGCTTCGGGGGTTTACTTCGCCGTGCTGAAGGCGGGAGGAAAAACAGAGACTCGGAAAATGCTGCTGGTGCGGTGAGAAAGGACGTCTTTCATCATCTTTATCAGTTCCATCACGCGTATCACTGGTTCAGACCGTTCTTTTGGAGGCCGCCCATGATGCTCCGAGTCTTTTTCTCACTCCTTCTCGCCGCCGGGGCCGCTTATGCCGGAGAGTTCACGCCCCGAGAATTTTCGATTTCCATACCTCAGACTGTCCACTACCAGTTTGACGGCGGACTGGCGAGAATCCCGGTCACCGTGAGCGGCAGTCCGGCCATAGTGACACTCGCGATATTCTCAAAGGACCAATCATACCATCTCAACGGTGTCCGCAACGGCTATCTCGGCTGGCATTATGTGAACCGCATCGACACCTGCGTGGCCGTGTGCCCGCCGGAGCGCCTGGAACCGGGCAGACACACTCTTGTCTGGAACGGACGCCATCAGGATGGGGCAATTTGGCGATTTGATGGTTTTCTGACATACTACGCATGGGGATACAATGTTGGATCTCCTCCGCAGCGGGTTACCGACGCCATCCGGTTCACCCGGTTCGACCGATCATCAATGTTGCTGTATGATTCATTGGGAATGCCGCTCGCCCGACCGGTCCTGTACAGTGGAGCCCGTCAGGAAGGCGAGCCCGGCGAACACGGGTGGGTCTGGAACGTCCGCACCCGCTGGGTTATCGGTGACGACCCCGAAAATCCCGCCCTGGCGGAAACCACTCGATACCGAAGCGGACCGGACCGGGGACGAATGGCGGTGGACCCGAACGATCCCGGGGTGTTCCTGACCCAATTTCTTCATACTGCGCCTCCGGTAAGTCCGATGGTCACTGCGAGATGGCGGTGGGTTTCCGGCGGTGATGCTGTATTGATGCAGCAGTGGGGGGAAGATGGGTATACGTACGCTTATACAGACCTCGATTCGGAAACCGGTCTCTACAGCGGCCCGGTAACGGACGGAACATACCTGTACTCCACAAATATGAGCGGGAACCGTCCCCTTGTGGATGTCTTTGACATCATCGACGGAATACTTGTACAAAGACTCGACCTCTCCGGGTCCTGGCTGTCATCTGCCGGAGAACCCGCGACTCCCTCCGCAATCTCGTGGAACCGGGGGAAGCTCCACCTCGCCTCGGCGATCTCCTGCCTGTACCAGGCGCTCGATCCCTTGGCGGGAATGGACAATCTCGACTTTCTTCCGGTCTGGGAGAACGGGCTCGGCGACGGAGTCGGGGACCAGCCCGGGCTTCCGGCACTCCCCAATCCGGCAAGCTGCCACTTTCCCGACCGTTCCCCGATGCTCCGGGGAGTTGCTTCCGACGCAGACGGTTTCGCGCTCTTCTTCGACGAAAGCCTGCCGGGACAATTCGGCCTTCTGGCTCCGGACGGCACCGGGATGGGCGTATTCCCCCTGCCCGGCCTGGAGGGCGGAACGGTGTACGCGCTCCAAGCCGTTGACACCGGCTCGGCCTATGACGGGCTGTATTACGGGGGCGTGACCGCAACGGGCGACACCACCGGCGTATGGTATACGGGATTCGATTCTGTCAAGGGCCGCATTGGCGCATACATCGATGTCTGGGGACCTTTTATAACCATCATTGAGCCCATGGAAAGCGATGTACTTATCCCGGACGCAAAAACCATAATTTCCTGGGTGTCCGGCGAAACCGAATCCATGCGTATAGACCTTTCCACTGATGGCGGAACAACCTGGACGACGCTCGCGGACAGCGTGCCCAACACGGGTTCCTGGCTCTGGACCGTCCCGCCGGTACGGTCAGAACGGTGCATTCTCCGTCTCACCGATCTGGCGGACCCGTCCAATTCCGATAACTCATGGCCATTCACCATCGAAAGCCCGCTCTCCGTTTCGGATGCCGCGCCCGCGCCCTTCGCGCTCCGCCCCAACATGCCGAATCCGTTCAATCCCTCCACCACGCTCTCCTTCACCCTCCCCGCGCCGGGGAATGTTTCCCTCACGGTTTACGACATCACCGGCCGGACAGTGACGGAGCTTCTTCGGGGATTTTTCTCCGCCGGTGAGCATTCGGCAGTCTGGAACGCGAAGGGCTGCGCTTCGGGGGTTTACTTCGCCGTGCTGAAAGCGGGAGAGCGGACCGAAACCCGGAAAATGCTGCTGGTACGGTGAGCGAGCAGACATTCTTTGGAAATGCAAACGGGCGGGGTTTCCCCGCCCGTTTGCATTTCATTCCCGCCACGTCGCTTCATTTCCCCACGAATACCGGCTGGGTCCAGGCCATGAGCCCGTTGGAGTCGGTGATCCGGGCGCGGACATAGCCCTCGTTCCCGGTGAACGTGTAGGTGCTTTCGGCGTCGTACTTCCGGGTCAGGACCGCGCCGCCCTTTCCGATGAACTCCACGGTGCAGCGGGTTGCGCCCCCGAGCTTTACCGCGACGGTCAGGGACTTGCCGTCGGAGCGTACATCCGTGAGTTCCACGCCGCTGGAGGAGTAGAAATCCCCCCGGGCCAGGGCAGCCATGACATCAGCGGCGTCGAGGCGCTCGCTCCGTACGCAGACCCAGCCCCGGCCGGGATTGGCGAGATTGGGTGCAAAATTCCTGTAGGCGTGGGTATCGTCGCTCGCCACGCCGTAGAAGCGCTTCCCGGCGGAAAGCAGGTCGTCCCAGGTACGTTCGGTGGAGGGATAGCCCCCGCCGCCGGCATTGTTCACCGCGGGGTGGAAATTCCAGATTTCCACCAGCGGGCATCCGCTCACCAGAGACAGTTCCTTCGCGCCGAAGGCCCAGCCGAAATTGGGATGGTTGATCTGGGCCACCGCTCCGGCGGCATTGATAGCGTCCACGTTCTTCTGGAGCGTGGCGACGATGGTCGGTTCATTGACCGTGGTGATTTTGCGCGCGGGATTGAGGGCGCAGAAATGCACCGGCTTGCCCTCGGATGCGGCGGAGACTTCGTTTCCGGGGATAATCAGGAATTTCCCCTCGGCGGCGAAAAGGGCGTTCAGCCCATCCACCGGCGTATGGAAATTGTGATCGGTCATGACGACGAAATGGTAGCCGTGCTCGCGGTACCACCGGACTGCGTCCACGGGCGCGGAATCGCCGTCGCTGTTGAGCGTGTGCATGTGGGTGTTGCCCTTCCACCAGCGCGGTTCGGCCTGGGCCGGGGCGAAGGTGGTGACACAGATCAGCAGGAGAAGTGCGGTGGTGCGCATGGTTCCTCCGGGACAAATTGGAATAATAGAAACGCATCGTATCCAGTGCCAGTTTACCGCTGCTATGTGAGCGGAACATGCAGACGGGAATCGGGTTCTGTTAGAAATCCGGCAATACGGAGCAGCAGAAAATGGTCCGCCCACAAAAACGGAGGAGAAGCTCCGCCGGAGCCGCTCTCCCGGGAGAGGAATCACGCGGCCCGTTCAGGTGCGGGGAGTGGAGCCCGGCTCCGTCTGAGGCTCCCCGACAGTCAGGTTGGGGATGAGCAGGCGGATTCCTTCCGAAGGCTCCGCCGACTCGATGCATTCCTCCAGGTTGCCGTCCGTGCTCAACGCCCGTCGGCTGAGGCTCTCGAACACCTCCCGTTCGATGCCGGCGATCTCGACCCGTGAAGAATAGGCCAGCGTCTCCAGCCAGTGGTGGATGTCCCGCTCCCGAAGCGAACGGGCGAAACGGCCGACCAGTTCCTCCGGGGTTTTGCAGCCGTGCTCGTCGAGGAGGTTCTTCCGGGAAAGCAGGATGAATTTGGCGGTGTGATCCTTCAGACCATCGGGGGAACTACCCGAACCGGCCCACCACCCGAGCCCGCTCATGGAAATGGCGAACGCGGTGAGCACACCCAGCCAGACCCGCTCCCCCACTCCCTCTTCCCAGAGAAATGCCAGCGGCAGGATGAGCAGGGGCAGAACCGGAACGAGCTGCCGCGCCCCCACGCTTTCTCCGGTGACCGGAACGGCGCCGGTCGCAGCGGTGAGGACGGTCAGCGCGGCCACAAAGCCGGCCACCGCGGCCAGCATGGAGTATCCGCCGCGCCACATGGCAATGAATCCCGATGGCGCCAGCATGAGTATGGGTATGAGCGCCACGATGCCGTGGGGGGAATCCATGAGCAGCTTCCATATGCCGAAGAGAAAGTGCGGGTCCATACCGGGGGGACGATGGGACAGCAGGTTGTAGGTACTATACGGAAAAGCGAAGAGGAAGGGAAAGAACACGCCGACCAGGGCTTTCCCCAAGGCCAGATAGACAATCAGCGGAACAGCGAATCCCCCGGCCAGGGCAATCGCTCCGCGGTCCCGCCAGAGCATCGGAGTCGCTTCCATGGCCAGAAATACCAGACAGGGAACGACCATGAACGCCAGCACCGGCTGAACGAACAGGGTGAGCCCGATGGCAAGCCCCGCCGGCAGGTAGTACATCCATTCCCGGCGTGATGCGGTCCCCCGGGCGAACAGGAACAGGGCGAGGAGCACGAGGAGTTGTCCGAGCGGCTCGGCAAACGCACTCGATGCGTAGAAAAGGTTGGGCGTGGCGAAAGCCAGGACAAGGGTTGCACCGACCGCCACCGAAAAGGCAACCAGCTCATGGACCAGAAAAAAGAAAAGGAGTGCGGATGCCCAGAGGATGAACGCGTTGGTGAAATAGGGGCCCGCCTGCCCCCAGAAGGCGGTGAGCGGGGCGGCAAGAACCGAGAATCCCACCGGGTGGCGACGGGCAAGGGAATCTCGGCTGAAAAGCCTGCCGTCGATGACATCCTTCGCGATGGAATAGTTCGTCCACTCGTTCATGCGGAACGGAGGATAATGCTCGGCGTATACTTCGTTCTGTTCCGCCCGGGGCGTAACCACCGGATACCCCGGATAGAAAGCGTAATTCATAACCAGGTATACCGCCAGAATCGTGATGGACATGGCCAGGAAGACGGCAAATCTTGTGCCACCCATTCCGTGGACCGTGCGTGCGGAGGAAATGAGCGCAAGGTCCTCTTCCGGCAGACGGGTGACTTCACTCCATGTTTTTTCTTTCATGTGGGCTTCCGCTCATGCAAAAATATGTTTGCGAAGGGAATGCCGCTGATTCCCACAAGGAAACCGGCGGCGCGGGATTCCCGTCCGCACTGCTTCTCATCGCACAACCTAACCCCAAACCCGCACCCCCGTCAAGGAGAAATCGCATTCCCGCGCCAACCGAACCGTATCCATCTCCGGAGCCGCCCTGGTTGAGCCATGTCCTGCAGCATGTTATGCGGGTATCTTGCTGGGCCGGCTGGTTTACGGCTCAAAACCGCCGCCGATCATGCTCCATACCCGTATTGTGTTGCAATAAGGGGCGCGCCCACGGCGCGCCCCAATGGAAAAAGCGGTGATTTTCGGCCGGGCTACTCCACCCGCTCCGTCTCGGGGATGTGCACCGCAAAAACGGAACACTGGCCGTACGCGCTCTTGCCGTCGGCGGGTCCGAACTTTCCATTCATATGGATCACCAGCAGGGAGCCGTCTTCGGAAAGCTCGATCCCAAATGTTCCGCCCGGAAGATATCCATACTCCTTCTGGTAAAACGGCGCCAGAAACGCAATCGCTTTCTTCTTCCCGGTCTTCGTGTCATACTGGATCACCGGGGTTCCCCACTTGTAGCCCTGGCTATGGGCACTGAGTACATAGTAGAGATAACGGTATTTGGGGCTCATGACCATGCTCGTGGTATACACGCCCGACTCGTCCCAATTCACCCCGGCCGGTTCGGTCCGTTCCTCATCGGGATAGAATTTGAAGAATGTGCCCTGATAGTCCACACACCAGAAGAAACCCTCCGGATTCCGGGATTCCGTATAGGCGCGAAGTGCGGTGGTCAGTCCGGTGACAGGGTTGACCGGAACCTTGCAGGGAAGCTGGCGGAACATATTGGTCCGCTGGTCGAAGGAAATAAAGAAATATTCCTCCTTGCTCGGAGTGAAGTTATGATCTTTGGAAGTATTGGTGCTGTAAACCAGACCGGTGACGTCATCCAGAAGCATGGAACGGGAGTTCCAGATCATGTCCCGGGGCGGGCGTCCGCCGTAGAGGAGCTTGTCGTTCCGGACATCGTATGACATGAACATCTGCTCGTTGCCGATGGCGAGCATCACGCCGGTGCGCGGGTCGATGGAGTGATAGGGCCAGGAGTCGCCGTAGAGGGGAACCCCGTGATATTTGGCCATGCCGGTGTAGACATTATAGGTGAGCAGATGCCCGCCGCGGACATACCCATGATCCAGGTCCTCCTGCTTAACGTCCCGTCCGAGCCAGGTGGCCGCAACCAGGGTGCCGTCCGGCAGCACATCCATTTTGCCATGAATCTTGCCGTCCACCCACTGCCCATGCTTCCAGCCGCAGAGCTGGCCGACATCGACCACAGTCCGCTGCTCCTTCTTGACCGGGTCGTATTCGACGATGAACACCCGGCCGTCCATGCAGCGATGGTCCCCGACCGCCATGTAGAATCGGCCGTTCGGACCTCTGGTCACCTCGCCCCACTGGGACCAGAGCCCCTTGTTGTCCTCGGGAAAAAAGTACGGGGTCTGGCAGCGGTTGGGAGCGAAATCAACGGTCGGTGCGGTCTTGGCCACCTCGAAATCCCGCTTGCCGGGATAGCCTTCGGGTATGGTGATAAACTCCTTCGCGGCGTCGGTCACCACGCCGGTGGCGAACCGCAGATCCTTTTTGTCGTACCGCTCCACCTCGGCCTTCCGTTCGGCTTCCGTGGCGGCAAATCCCGCTGAAGCGCAGAAACTGACCGCCAGTGCGGCGGAGAGTGCAACGGCAAACCCGTGAACCTTCATGACACCCCCTCTTCGAAGAATGCTACCGTTTGAATGAATCTCCGTCCGTCATATGCTCCAGATTGAACCGATAGCAAGATATTGTTTCATAGGGGTTTTCTCCGCCGCACTCGGCCATGCAGATAACCCGTCCTCCGGACAGAACCGCCAGGTCGGAGTAGGCGGAGGGACCGGGATGCAGGGTCAGCAGGCGGGGCCAGGTCACGCCGTCATCGAAACTCGCCCGGACAGTCATGTTCACCCGCGCCGAATCGCTCGCCGGATTGGAAAAGAGCAGGACATCCCGGTCTGTTCCCTCCGGGCGGGGATAACGGCGCAGTGCGGCCTGGCAGATGGGCTCCGGCAGCGAAGGGTCGAAGCGCTGGCCGGTCCATGATTCCCCGCCGTCCGTGCTGAACGCCACCTGACGGCTGCGGTTCGCCCGGTCGTAATTCCGCATGTTGAGCATGAGCCTGCCGTCGGAAAGCTCCGCGGCCATGCATTCGTTGACCCGGTGCTCCGGCGCGTGCCCCCCGATTTCCCAGGTTTTGCCGTGGTCGTCGCTGAAGATCACATGAGAGTAGTACCGTTCCGTCCCGGCCTCGATGTGATCGCAGGGGATCACCAGCCGTCCGGCACGATTCCCCCGTTCAAGCTGGATTCCCGCGCCGGGGCCCGTGGCATACCAGGTCCAGTTCGCCTGTTTCACCTCGACAGTGATCTCCCGGGGCGCGGCCCAGGTCAAACCGTCGTCCGTGGAGGAGGTCACGAACACCCGGCGGGTATCGCGGCTTTTTCCCTTGATGATGTCCGGCTCGTGGTCGTCTCCCCGGTTCCAGGTGAGGAGCAGCCACACTGTCCCGGTCTCCCGGTCCACCACCGGGGCGGGATTCCCGCAGGTGTTCGGACCGTCATCCCAGACAACCCGCTGCCGCGACCATGTCCGACCGCCGTCCTCCGAACGTTTCAGGAGCAGGTCGATGTCACCGCTGTCCCCCCGGCCGGCCCGCCTTCCCTCACAGAAGGCCAAGACCGTTCCCTTCGGGGTGACCGCCAGTGCGGGGATCCGGTACGTATCATAGCCGTCTTCGCCGCTCCGCCA
Organism: Candidatus Latescibacterota bacterium; assembly: GCA_041690195.1. GTDB lineage: Bacteria > Latescibacterota > Latescibacteria > Latescibacterales > Latescibacteraceae > JAWLHT01. Next base: position 5,998 of record JAWLHT010000125.1, on the reverse strand, counting down.
GACCTCGATGCGCGCAACCCCATTCTCTTCGGCCATTCCGGACGCAATACAAGTAATGAATATGGCCGTAAACATCAGCAGAGCTCTCGGGAATGGACCAGTCGGCATAATCCGCTCCTTGTGAACAGTGACGGGTATCGGGTTGAATCAGCAACCGATTGCAGCCGTTACGGCTTCCCGGTACGCAGGTTTCTCCGGCCGTTCGGGATAACGAGACGGACAGAGATTAATTCCCGAGCTTCTGAATATACTCCGCCACCTTCTTCCGGTACTCAAGCATGTCCCGGGGGTTCTTGGAATAGGTGGTCTCGTCGGTATAGATGCTTCGGGGAATGTCGAGCAGCGCTTCCGCTTCACGGGCGGTGTCCCGCTGTTTCCGCGACGCCTTCTTCACCGCGTTTTCCAGGATCACGAAATAGTCGTAATCCTCGATGCCATCCCGGACCAGTTCCAGCCGCAGGGAGGGAATGGGACGCCCCACGTGGGGGGTATGATCGGTGTTGGGATCACGGTTGAGGGGATAGAAATACCGGCCGTCGCCGTTCCCCCAGACAGTCTGTTTGCCGTGGGGCCAGCCGTACCCGTTGACGAAGGACATCGCTTCCTCCCACGGGTTCTGCAGGTATCCTTCCGGCGAGGCGGACCGGGAATTCCAGTAGGTGGTATCCCACATCAGGATTCCCCGGAGACGGTACTGCCAGGAGGCCCACATCCACATGCGCATGTTGACCGCGTCGTGGTCGATGAACTCCGATATCCAGGGGGATTTGGGCCAGCAGCAGAGATAGGACCAGTATTCCTGGCCTTTTTCGTTCATCCGCCTGATTTTGTCATGGTCCAGCTTGTGCCAGATGGTGCAGCTGATATCCGTCACGTCGGAAATGTCCTGTCCGGCGACATGCTCCGTCAGGAAGGTGGTGAGTTTGGGCGCGTACTTCTTGATGAGCGCATTGGTCTCGCGCACGAAGGGATAGTCGCTCTCCCCCGGCTCGTCAAACCAGTAGATGTACTCTTTCCCGAGCCAGCCGTTCCTTTCCAGGTTCTCCTGCATCTGGGAAAGATAGCTTTCCATCAGCTTGTCGTATTCCGCGGTGCCCTGCGCGAAGCCCTCGAAGACCCCGCTGTTACGGCTGAAATAGGTCCCCCCGCCCAGTCCTTTCAACCGGAGCCGGAAGCCGGTGAAACCGAACTCGTCGAAGCAGCGTTTCCCGGCCCGGTTGAAATCGGTGAAGTCCAGCGCGATCTCGATATCGCTCAGCTTCACCTCGAAATCCCCCGCCGGCAGTTCATTCCGCCCGGTGCGGGCGTTCAGCAGACCGATGTCGTCAAACCACACCGTCCCCGTCCCCTCGCCATCAACAGTCCGCTTGGCGGGGAACAGACGTATTCTGACGAACTTCACCTCGGCACCCAGAACCCCCAGATCCAGCTTCCCGGGAGTCCATTCGCTCTTGCCGGAATAGACCTCGAACCGGTTTCCAAATACGATCAGCTCTTTTTCCGCGTTGTAACACTCCACACCGACCACGTACTCCTGACCATCGGCCAGCGTCCTGGCATACCAGGCCAACTGGCGGGAATCCACACCGTTCACCGGGACCAGGTCCTTCGTGCTCCCTTCCGCGTTGGAGGTCAGGGAATTGTCCACCAGTTGATAGGAATAGGTTCCGGAGCGTTTTTCCCCGCTGTCGAAAAATCCCCCCTGCCAGGCCACACCCCGGATGTCTTCCCGTATCGGGGCGTACTCGAACGGGTTGTAGGGCGAAATCTTGTAATCGCGGAAGGCTTCCATGTAGTAATCAAACACCTTCCGCTCATCCTGCGGCGTGCTGATGTTGTCGTACTCCTTCACATACGAGAGATTCAGGCCGAAGCCCGACCGCATGGCGGGTGTTTTCGGCAGGGCGAAATCCCAGACATGCAACCGGACGGGAACAATGAGGCTCCATTCCCCGGAACTGAGCGTCACGATGCCGGAATAGTCTCCCGCCGGGGCGTCCGGGGGGACGTTGACGGTCACCCAGAAGGGCCGGTTCTCGCCGGGATACAGGGTCTCCGGCCGTTCGTACACCGGAAGGGGATCCGGCCACCACCCGGCGAAACCGTAGGCATCGGTGGGACGAGTGACCCGGACATACTCCACTTTTCTGACCGTGATGAATTCGGGACCGATCCGGTTTCCCCGCCTGTCCACAAGCTCGGGAAGGGATATCCTGAAATTCTCCATCCGGCTGGCGGGCCGGGCCACGACAATGAAGGATTCGTATTCGTTCCGGGCCGACCACAGCTTGATTTCTCCGTCTTCCCGCGCGGGCAGCGGGGCGTCCCGCATCACCTTGTACGCTCCTTCCGCCCACCACACCGGACAGACCGGCCCGGCCTCGATCATGTAACCATATCCGCCGTCCCGCACATGATTGGGATCGACCTTCCCCGCTTCCTGTGCCCAGGATGCCGAAGAGAACAGCAGCAGGATATTCAGCAGGCAAACGGTTCTCATTACCTTCCCCCGGGCTGGTTATTGGAAAAAACAGTGGAGAATGCGCTTAGGAACGGTGAATCAGGTTGGGAAGAAAGCCGGAACAAGCCTGTTTCAACTGGGCTGCGGGGGAATACCCCCGAATAACCTGTCTGAATTGGGATGCAAGGGAATACCCCAATTGAATCATACTGATTCAATTGGGGACCCCGGGATGCATGGGATAAAAGATGATGAAAAGACAAAACCGACGAGTGCGAGATTCTTTTATCCATTTTTTCATCCTGTCTTTATCCCCCGCATCCCAATTCAGACAATCTTTTCCGGGGTGTTACCGTACTTCCCAATTCAGACCTCATTGCTCGTATTTAGGCAAATCCGGCGCTACTCATCCCGCAGCAGCCATTTCGCGGCGTTGTGCTGGAGCTTGACGTATTCCGGGTTCCAGAGGCTCATGATGGTGTGCCCCGGGGCCATGAAGCACACCCGGCCTTTCCCGTAATCGTATGCCCAGCAAGCCTCGCAGGTGGAGCCCTGCTCCTTGAAGGTCAGTCCCTCGTCGTTCACGCTGCGGATGAGGACGTCTTTCGGGTCCTTGTCATAGACGAGAAAATGCTGTTCCTCGGTAACCACGAAATCACTGATCCCCCGGGTGATGGGATGGTCGTGGTTGACCACCTGCATCCGGTAGGGCCGGAACTCGGTATGCCCGGTGAAAAGCGCGCCCTCAACGTGGCGGAAATCCTCGTTCGCGCCGGAGATATAGCTCGCGTTGTGAAAAAACCAGCCCGCGCCGCCCCCATCCACGAATTCCCGGATGGCTTCCCCCTGCTCCGGGGTGATCCACATGACATGCTTCTCGTTGAACTTCGGGAGCGGGGGATCGCTGACGATCTTCAGCTTCTCGGGATCGTAAAAGACATAGGGCGTGGTGTAGCCGTCGGGAAACACCATGCCGTCGCAGAGAATGAGGAGCATCCGGTACTTCTTCAGGTTCTCCCGGGAAATCTCCTCCGGGTCCGGGGTGAAGCGGACGGAGAACCCCAGGTCCCGGACGAGCGTCCGGTGGAAAGCAGTGCGGAGATAATCGAAAGCGTGCCAGCGGTCGCCGATCATGGCGAGCACATCCGTCGTTTCGGACGCCCCGGCGCGGGCGGCGGACGCCGGACCGAGCGCGGAGACCGCCCCGGCCAGACCGAGACGACGCAGGAGGGAGCGGCGGGAGAGAGATGCTTTCGGGATCATGGAGTCCATCCTGTGCTGATGCAACCGCCGGACCGGAACATTCCGGCCGCGGTGCGCGGTGAATTCAGGAAAATCGTTTTCATGTTCCTGAAATAATGCATTCCGAAGGAATACAGCAAGCTTTTTTGCCCGGATACGCCTCAAATACTCCGCCGCACCAAAAAAATCACTCGCAGTTTCCCCGGGAACAAACATTGTACCCCGGCGACATCGCTTGCGTCGGCGGCGGTTCACCGTTATCTTGCCGAAAAAGTTCGGCTGGCGAGTCCGACTGCCGGTTCACGAGAACATACGAGAGGACTTCCCCCATGAAACGGCGTACCTTTCTTTCCGCCGCAACATCAATCTCCCTGGCCGGCGTGTCCTGCGGGGAAGACCGGTTCCGGAAAAACAAGACGAACCGGCCCAACGTTATCCTGATCATGACCGACGACCAGGGATTCGGCGATCTCGGCTGCCACGGGAACGAACTCATCTCCACCCCGGCCCTGGACCGGTTCGCCGCCGAAAGCACGGAGTTCACCCGTTTTTACGTGAATCCGGTGTGCGCCCCGACCCGGGCCAGTCTCATGACCGGCCGTTATCATTTCAGGACAGGGGTTTTGGGGACCATGAGCGGAGAGGCGCTCATCGCCCCTGATGAAATCACCATCGCTCACCGCTTGCGGGAGGGGGGATACCGTACCGCCATCTTCGGCAAGTGGCATCTCGGAGACAACTGCCCCCGGCGTCCGGTCGATATGGGATTCGAGGAAGCGGTGGTCCATAACGGCGGCGGACTCAGCCAACCCTCCTGCCCGCCGGGAGTCGGCTACCACGATCCCGAACACCAGCGAAAACACGGCTATACCCTGTATACGCCCTTTGAACACTGGATTTCAAGCAACAACTATTTCGACCCCGTGCTCATGCACAACGGAGTCGAGACGCAGTATGAAGGCTACTGCACCGACATATTCTTCGGCGAGGCGGCGCGATACATCGAAGCACACCGGGATGAACCGTTCTTCGTCTATCTCGCGGCGAATGCTCCGCACGCCCCGGAGATCGTGAGCGAGGCGTACCTCGAACCGTACCGCGCCATGGGACTGGATGAGAAAACGGCCCGGGGCTACGCCATGATCACGAACATAGACAACAACTTCCGGCAGCTTATGGAACGCCTGGAAACCCTCGGACTCGCCGACAACACCGTGGTCATCTTCATGTCCGACAACGGCCCGCAATATAGCCGCTACACCGCCGGACTCCGGGGCTGGAAATCCCACTTCACCGAGGGCGGAATACGCTCGCCCGTTTTCATCCGATGGAGAGACTTCCCCGCGGGCAAAAAGGTTGACCATCTCGCCGCGCACATTGACATCGCGCCCACAATCCTCGACATCTGCGGCATCGGAGCCGGTACCGGAGACATGGACGGCGACAGTGTTCTCCCGCTTCTTTCCGAAAGCGACAGCAGCAACCCTGACCGCACACTCTTCTTCCAGGGAAACCGGGGGATACCGGAGCGGCACCGGCAATGCGCCGTGGTGACCCGGCGGTACAAACTGATTGACGGCAGTGCGTTATTCGACCTCTCGGCCGATCCCGGAGAGAAGGAAGACATCGCCGCGGCTCACCCGGAAGTGGTCGCCGCGCTCCGCGGAAAATACGAGGCGTGGTTCGACGATGTATCCTCAACGCGCGGGTTCGATCCCCAACGCATATGGGTCGGCGATTCCCGGGAAAACCCGGTCACGCTCACTCCGCAGGACTGGCGGGGCGAACGGTCCCGATTCGTACAGAAAGAACCGCTCGGGCACTGGCTTCTAGATGTACGGGAGGACGGAAAATATTCGGCGGAAATACATCTCCCCGAGGGAGAGAGGATCGGGATGCTGCACCTCGCCATCGGAGAGGTATCTCTCCAGACGGATCTCGCGGCGGAACGCCCGGCATACCGTTTCGGTCCCTTCGAACTTCCGTCCGGCCCGGCCCGCCTGGATGCCTGGATAGAGCGCGGGGAACGGACATTCGGAGTCGCCCGGGTGATCGTAACGCAGGTTTGACACGAAAACACGATCAATGACGAAAAGACACGGATACCAGAGAGAGCTTCGGTCCTCCCCTCTCTCTGGAGATTGTCATTACCCAGGTTATGTGAGTAAGGGAGAAAGGGTGCAGGTGATAGCTGTACGTGCGCCACACCTTTGAGGTATCGTATAACTCTTAGTACACGAGATTGCAAAAGTGATTACGGATTAAGCGGCGAGTTTAGAGTTGAGCAATGAAGGC
>JAWLHT010000124.1:0-14070 GCA_041690195.1 Candidatus Latescibacterota bacterium | reverse complement strand
CCCCCTCTCTCTGGAGAGAGGGGGCCAGGGGGTGAGTTACCTACCAAAGCCTCCATTGATTATCTTGTAGTACTCATGCGTGCCTGTGGTTTTCCCTTCTGTTTACGACAATGCCCCCGTGAAAAGGTATGCGGGTGAGGGAAAGCGGTTCTCTCCATCCGGATTCATGGCTTTTCCTCCCGGGGCAACGGATTCAACTTCGCCGAAATACCGGCGAAAACCGCCAGACCGATGCAGTCCACGAGAAAGTCCACGAAATCGCAATACCGCCCAGGCACAAAGAGCTGATGAATTTCGTCGGAGGCGGCATAGAGAATACCGAAGGCGAGTGTAGCCCGGTAGGGGCTGGACACCCAGGGCTTCGGATAGCGGAAGGCACGATACAGGAATATCCCCAGGAGACCGTATTCCAGGGCATGCACGAACTTGTCCCCGAAAGCGAAGGGCATCTCCGGCACATCGCTTCCGGGGAGGGAGGACATGCCGAAGATAATCGCGACATAGAGCACCGCCGGCCCCTGGAACCGGAGGAATGTCAGGAACTTGTTACTCCCCCCGGACAATTTTGACCTCACCCGAGCCGGGGACGATGCGGCCGATGCGGTACACCGTCTCGCCCGAGGCCCGCAGGGCGTCAGTGATGGAACCGGCGTCCGCGGCGTCCACAATGAGCGCCATTCCGACTCCCATGTTGAAGGTGCGGTAGGATTCCGGATCGGAAAGTCCGCCGGTTTCCGCCAGGAACCGGAAGAGGGGCGGAAGCTCCCAGGAATCGAGATCGATCACGGCGTCGAATCCGGAGGGGAGCACCCGGTCGATGTTTCCGGTGAACCCGCCGCCGGTGATATGGGCCATGGCGTGCAGTCCGGGACGGTCCAGATGCGGCAACACCGAGGGGCCGTAGGAGCGGTGCACCGCGAGAAACTCGTCGGCCACGGTCCGGCCAGAACCGGGAAGGATGTCCTTCGGGGAAAGCCCGGCGGTCTCGAACACCAGCTTGCGGGCCAAGGAGTAACCGTTGGTGTGCAGGCCGGTGGAAGCCAGGCCGAGCACGAAATCGCCGTCCTGCACCCGGGAGCCGTCGAGGATGCGCTTCCGTCCGACCACCCCCACGATCACCCCGGCCAGGTCGTATTCGCCGGGACTGTACATATCCGGCAGCTCCGCCATCTCGCCGCCGATGAGCGCGCAGCCGTTCTCGCGGCAGGCGCGGGAAAGGCCCTCGATCACCGCGGTTACCAGGGCGTCGTCGTGACGGGAATAGGCGAGGTAGTCCAGGAAGAAGAGCGGGCGCGCGCCCATCACGAGGATGTCGTTGCAGCAGTGATTGACCAGATCGGCGCCGACCGTGTCGTGACGGCCGGTCATGACCGCGACCTTCAGTTTGGTCCCGACACCATCGGCGGAGGACACCAGCACCGGCTCCTCCATCCCGGAGAAGTCCGGCATGAAAAGTCCGCCGAACCCGCCGATATCGGAGAGGACCTCCGGGCGGAAGGTGGAGCGGACCAGTTCCTTGATTTTCTTCTTGGTATGCGTTGCGGCGTCGATGTCAACGCCGGCGTCACGGTAAGCGTCGCGTTCCATTCGTATCTCCCGTTGAATGTTCGGGAGTAATATACCCTCCAAAACGGGGAGGTACAAGAGTGAAGTGCCGGAAGCGGAGGAGGAGCGGCATACACCGCTCCCCTGTTTCTTATCCACTCTCCGCGCCCGGCTCAGTTCACTGCGATGCCACGGACGCCTTTTTCGGTGCGGGCGCGATGCGGGCAGATTTGCCGTAGACGTATATGTAGGAATTGCGGAGGTTTTCCGCCATGAGGATATTGCCGTCCCGGTCGGCGCATATGGTTCCGCACTGGGTGGTGGCGTTGGGCCAGCCCAGGCAGTCCATGGCGCCGGACACCGGGTCGTAGCACAAAAGCCAGGAGTTGTCGTAGTCCCGGCCGCCGAGCATGTAGAGCCGGTCGTCGCCGCCCCAGGCCAGCGAGCGCAGATTCCAGTACTGGAAGGCCTTGCCCTTGTTCACCACGGTGGAGGTGGAGGGCAGGAACTTGAACAGGAACCCGTCGTTGATGGTCCCGCACCAGAAACCGCCATCGCGGGCCCGGATAACGGAGGCGATGCCGTTTTCGTAGAGCGGGTCGTCATCCATTCCCTTCTGGACGGGAATCACCGCCCCGGTGAACACCGGCTTATCCTCGCCGTAGGCCAGGCGGAATATACGTCCACCCGCCTGCTTGATGTAGGTGGAGAAATAGACCGTCCCCGCGTCGTCCAGCATGAGCACTTTGGGAACGCCGCGCCAGGAGACCCGGCCCAGGTCCTTCACCCGCCAGGGCGTCATGACCTCGCCGAAGTCGTCAAGCTGTTTTTCTTGGTAGTTGTAGGCAAAGAGATGCCCCGCCGGATAGGTGACACCGTAAATGCGGGTGTGGAGGGTATCCACCGCCACGCAGTTGACGCCCTGTCCCGGCGCGACCACCCCGTAGTCCATGAACGCCCCGCTCCTGGGATCGTAGGTGAACAGGCGGCCGCCCTCGTATTTCTTCGAGGCGTCGTCGAAAATCTCGTTATAGGTGGTGGTCGCGCCGACCAGGATGCCGCCGGGGCCGAAGTCCAGATCGCTTATCTTCGGCTGGCCGGGGAGTTTTTCGGCAATGTTGAGGAGGTGCTCCACCTTTTCGCCGTCGGTGCGAAAAAGATGGCAGGCGGTTCCGCCCCAGGTTGCTTCAGTGCTTCCGTAAACCCAGCCGTCGGCGGCGCGGAGCAGATCGGTTACCGCGCTCTCGCCCCCGTGGATGGGGCCTTTGGGTCCATTGGATACGAGATACTGCCGGATGATGGAGCCGCTGTCCATGCCGCCGCGGCGTCCCTGGCCCTGCGATACGGCCGCGAAGAGCGCGAGGGAAAGCGTCGCGGTCAGGAAAGTGCGCATCAGGGTTTTCATCACTTGAGGCCCTCCAGATTACGAGGTGGATCGTACCGGACGAGCATGGGCCGACGGATCTCGCGCCCTTCCCTGTCCTTCTGCCCGCGCAGGAGAGCGTAGCAGGAGAAATACACGGTGTGGTCGCGGCCGCAGACCGCCCCGTAGCAGCCGTCCACATCAATCTTTCCGGGCCAGTGGAACTTCTTCTCCTTCAGGTCGAACACGGTGAGAATGGGCATTCCCGCCAGGGTGATGCCGTGGCCGCCCGCGATCATGTACAGCCGTCCCCACTGCTCGTCGATCGCCATGTTCGGGGTGTAAACCTGCTCGCCGGGAACATTCACCACATGACCGTATTCCTCCACCCGGTTGGTCTTCGTGTCCAGGCTCCAGAGGAATCCCGCAGCGGAAATGCCGTAAATAATATTCTTCGAGGAAACAACCGAGGCGCGGAGTCCGGGAATGGTAAGGGGAAGGTCCTCGAAGGTTTCCGTATCGGGGTTGAACTTGGTTAAGCCGTTGAACTCGTTTGCGAAATAACACATGCCGTCATTGTCCACGATCATTTCCCGGATGCCGAACCGGCCATTGGTCTCGTAATGACGGAGTTCGCGGGTCTTGATGTTCACCCGCCAGTACCGTCCCCGGTCCACGGAAAACCCGTGTATGGTGTTCCGCTTCTCGTCCAGGTAGAGCGCCACGGTTCCGCCGAATGGCGTTGGCACACCGTGGTTCTCGATCTGTTTCGTCCGGGGATCATATTTGACAATCGCCCCGCCCGCATAGCTTTTGGGAAAGTACGCGTCTCCGAACTCGTGGTCATAGGAGGAGCCCATGTACCCGGCGGTCCAGATATTCCCCTGCGAGTCGGAGAGGATATTGGCGTGAATCTTGCCGTGACCGGGGGTTTCGGCGTTGGAGTAGATGGCGCTGGCGGAATCCATCTCGAAAACCTCGGTCACCTTGTCGGATTTGGGATCGTAATACGAGACCACGGTATTGCCAAATCCCCAAGAGCGCTCGTAACGGTCGGGCAGACTGGTGCGGTCCGTTCCCCAGTGGTCGCCGCCGCTGAACCAGATGCGGCCCCGGGGATCTTCACAGATCTTGTTCCAGTTGGTTTCCATGACGCTTTCGCCCTTCCAGATGTTTCCGGGCGCGATGTACTTCTTCACCTTCACTTCCCGAATGTCGCTCTTCGGCTGGCCCCAAACGGTAATGGGCACGGCGGCCAATCCGAGGAGCACGACCGCGCAGAGCCTCAGTCGTTTCATGACATACCCCCTCTTGGTGAACGTGGTCCGCGAAACGGAATGTTTCGCGGGTACATGGGCGGAAGCGGCTCCCGCAACGCTACCGTATCCGTTTTTTTCTGCCCATCAGCCGATGAAACGGCAAGCGGATTTCGGTCTGACGGCTTATCCCATATCCCCCTACCATCATCCGAGTTATGAGCGGTGCGGGGTATGGCTCACGAGCCACACCAAACGTCGAACGACGGGAACAACCGGAAAACCGAAGAGCCATGGCACCACCCAGTCAAGTGTCGCACCAACTTGACAACCGGACAATGTTGGTATGTTCCTGTATTGGAAAATTCCTCAAAACACCATCCGGACGCAACAGAAAAACGAAGTCAGGAAAAAAATGCAACCCCCGGACTTTTCAATCCGTAAAGTACGGGGGGATTTTCGTTGGAAAATCGTGAGATTTGCTGCATGACAGCGTGCGGACAATTCGTGTGCCTCGGGTTCCCCCTCTCTCTCTGGAAAGGCGAGGGGTGAGTTACCGGCCGGAGCCGCAGCGCTTCCCCAAAAAATATAACTCACCCCTCATTCCCCTCTCTCGGTGAGAGAGGGGATGACTCGTTATCGGCCGCCTCGGTACTCTCTATGGCTCAATTCCCCCTCTCTCTGGAGAGAGGGGGCCAGGGGGTGAGTTACCGACCAAAGTCTCCATTGACTACCTTTAGTACTCATGCGTGCCTGCGGTTTTCCCTTATGTTTACGACTATGCCCCTCGTTCCCCTCTCTGAAGAGAAGGGATGACGCGATGGTAGACTTATATTTACACAGGAATTCCTGCGATGCACGGCAACCCCGCGAGCCCGTTCTCTCATCCGCAAAACTTGGGTAATGACAAGCGCTGGAGAGAGGTCAAGAGGGTGAGTTACTCTTTTCGGAAAACCGGAGTATACGCAATTCCGCGGAAGGGGAAAATGTTGCCGGGTTGCGGGCAAAAGCACCCGGACCGGCCGGTGAAGGAAGGTGTTCCAAATTCCGGAGATGCCGACAGCACCACTCATCTCATTGAACAGCATTCACATACAAAACACGTTCATGCTCTGGCATGGTGATTGCTTATCTTCAGGGTAAACCCCGATGAGAGGAGAAACCATGAACACACCCCGGCAAACCCCGACAGAAGAGAACATGCGGGAGTTTTCTTTCACGAACGAAGCACGGGACCGGTTATGGAACCGGGTGCTGTGCCTGGCAAGCCGTCACGAAGACTTCCGGTTCAATCTCATGGCGCTCGGGCTGATCCCCGTGAGCGGGAACGCATCCTCTCCGCATCCCGGAGACTGCCGCTGACCACATCCCTGAAATGAGAAAACGGCACGGGCTCCGTTGGAGCATCCGTGCCGTTTTCAATTATCATTCCATCGGCCCAGAAACAAACCGCGTCATACGCGGAAGCCGAAAATGCAGGGAGCCGCGCCGTACCATGCACGGCGGTTTTCTCCCCGGATACGCTTCAGCCTTCTTTTTCGCGGATCCGCATTCCCGCTTTACTGCGATTCACTCAGCCGCGGCGTGGTCCCGTTCGATCATGGCGAACAGCTCGTCAACCAGATCTTTCTCATCCACCTTCCGAACCACCTCGCCTCTGCGGAACAGGAGGCCGAAACCTTTGCCCCCGGCAATTCCGTAATCCGCTTCACGCGCTTCCCCGGGCCCGTTGACCACACATCCCATAACCGCTATGGTCGCGGTCGCGGGTTTAACGAGGAGCGCCGCCCGGCGTTCCACCTCTTCCGCCAGCCCCACGATGTCAATTTCGGTGCGGCCGCAGGTGGGACAACTGATGACTTCAGCGCCGTTCTTACGGAGTCCCATGGCCTTGAGTATGGCGAACCCCGCCCATACTTCCTCCACCGGATCGGAGGTGAGTGAAACCCGGATTGTATCGCCGATGCCCCGAGCGAGAATCGCGCCGATCCCGCAGGCGGACTTGATGGTGCCGTACCGCAGCGTGCCCGCCTCGGTGATCCCTATGTGGAGCGGATTATTACGTTTTTCCGCGAAAAGGGTATAGGCACTGATGGTGTCCATGACATTGGAGGACTTCAGGGAGACGCAAACGTCAAAGAACCCGAGATCATCGAGAAGATCCACCTCCTCGACAGCGCTTTCAACGAGCGCTTCCGGAGAAGGACGGCCGTAGCGGTCCAGAATCTCCTTTTTCAAGGAACCGGAATTCACCCCGACCCGGATGGGAACGCCTCTTTCCCGGGCAGCCTGCGCCACCTCGCGCACCCGGGTGGGCGAACCGATGTTCCCCGGGTTGATGCGGAGCTTGTCCGCCCCGGCCTCTATCGCCAGAATGGCCAGTTTATGGTCGAAATGAATATCCGCTACCAGGGGAATATCCACCGCTCGTCTGATTTCGGCGAAAGCCAGGGCCGACTCGCGATTGGGCACCGCCAGCCGGACCATATCGCATCCGGCTCCAACCAGAGCGCGAACCTGGGCGACTGTCGCCGCCACATCCCGGGTATCGGTGGTGGTCATTGACTGCACGGTAACCGGGCTGCCGCCGCCGATGGGCACACCGTGAACCATGATGCGCCGCGTTTCATTCCGTGTGTACATTTGTTAAATCATCCCCCTTGTCTGATACCGGCCGCAGATAATCTCATTCCGCGCCACATGACCGTTGAACGGCATTGACAGCGGCACTTTCCGCTTTCACCGCCGGACTCCGGCTTCATCCTCTCTAACCTCCGGATTGCCCAAAAGTTCCCGTAAACCGTGTCAACCGGGAATCGCCGGCCGCTGCACCAGCCAGACTCGCCTGCGCCGCTCCGCATACCCGGTCATCCGTCTCTCATGACGGAAAGAACACGGGATGTTGACGGATTCACCCGCATTGGAGGCGAGCAGTTGCACGGGCCCGGTTTGAAAATCCAATTCACCCTTCGACCCCATCTCCTCTGCGAGAAGGTTCGCATTACTTCCGCAGGACCACCACGGTCACCCCCGCACCACCCTCGTTCCACTCCCCGAGACGTCGGGATTCCACCATGGGGTGACGGTCCAGCCAGGCTCCGAGCTTGGAGCGGAGCGCCCCGGTGCCCTTGCCGTGTATGATGCGCGCGGTATCCAGTCCGGAACGCTGCATCCGGTCCAGAAAGAGTTCCAGTTCGTCGCGGGCATCCTCGAAGGTCATGCCCCGGAGATCAATTTCCCTGGACTCCACATCGGCCGAAGCAGCGGTCACCCGGACAGTCTGACGGTCCTTTTCGGGAGTCTGGGCGGCGGAAAGGTCCGCTGAGCTTACCACCAGCGAAGCCTTGCTTTTCCCGATGAGCACCCGAGCCCTCCGACCACCGTCCAACACCTGTTCCACCACACCGTCGGCGTTCATGGATTCCACACGGACCCGCAGTCCGGGACGGAGTTCTCCCGCCGGTTTCCGCTCCACGGGCGCGTCCTTTGCCGGAAGTTCCCGGGCTTTTTCCTCTATCACCTCCGCCGCCCGGACAACTTCTGCTTTCGCTTCGGCAATGGCTTCTCGGGAGGCCTGCTGCTCCCTGATCGTACGGATGGCGGTCTCGATGCTCCGGTTTGCGGTTTCCATGACCCGCTTCGATTCGGCAATCGCCGCGCCGAGCATTTCCTGCCGCCGGGTGGTGAACTCTTCCAGCTTCTTTTCGTATTTCCGGCGCTCCGCCTCCATGATAACGCGCTGGTACTCGGCGGCCCGGCGCTCCTCGTCGGCCTGACGGAGCCGCTGCTCCATTTCGAGGATGAGGCTCTCCAGGCTCTTGCGCTCCCCGCCCGCCAGCGCCTCGGCATCGGCGAGTACCTCGACGGGCATCCCCATCCTCTTCGCGATCTCGAAGGCGTAGGACGACCCGGGAACGCCGGTCCGGAGCGTAAAAGTCGGGCGCAGGTTTTCCTGGTCGAACTCCATGGAGGCGTTGAGCACCCCTTCGGTCTCGTGGGCAAACACCTTCAGCCCGCCGTGATGAGTTGTGGCCAGGGTGAGCGCCCGCACCGAGGTGAGCCGCCGGAGCACCGCCAGGGCGATGGCCTCGCCGTCGGAGGGATTCGTCCCGCCGCCCAGTTCGTCCAGGAGCACCAGGGCGCCACGCTCCGCCTCCCGAAGGATGATCACAATCTGCTTCATGTGAGAGGAAAACGTGCTCAGATCGTCCTCGATGGACTGCTCGTCACCGATATCCGCGAAAATCCCCGTCGGGACGAACAGTTCGGTCCCTTCCTCCGCGGGAACCGGAATCCCGCAGAGGGCGAGCGCGGTCATCAGCCCCACGGTTTTCAGCGCCACGGTTTTACCGCCCGCGTTGGGACCGGTCACCACGATGGTGGTCACCCCGTCGCCTCCCATGGACAAGTCCATGGGGACCACGCTGGAGCCGTCGGCGCGTTTTCGGAATTTCCAGTCCAGGAGCGGATGACGGCCTTTCCGGATGCGGAACACCGGTGAATCGTTTATCCGGGGCACAACGCCCTCGCTCCGGACGCCGTACCGGGCTTTGGCGGAGATGACATCCAGGCGGGCCAGAATATCCTGATTGAGAATGATGCTTTCAGCCGCCGCGCTGATCATGGCGGTGAGTTCGAGCAGGATGCGGCTGATTTCCTCCTGCTCAGCCATTTCCAGCTCGCGGACCCGGTTGTTGCCCTCGATGGAGGCGAGTGGCTCGATGAAGAATGTCCGGCCGGTCTGGGAGCGGTCGTGCACCGCCCCGGGCACCCGTCCCTTCATGTTGTCCCGCACCGGAATGACATACCGTCCATCGCGGACGGTGACCACCCGGTCGCTCACCACGTCATCCGGAAGCCCGGCGAGCGTACGATCCACCAATCCCCGGAGATCCGCCCGCGCCCGTTCGAGTGAGCGGCGGATGGAGCGCAGAGCCGGCGTGGCATCGTCGGCGATGGTCAGGTCGGGAAGAATGGTTCGCTGCACCCGGCTTTCGATATTCTCCTGGGGAACGATCAGCGAGACGATTCCGGCGAGACGGGGATATTTGTCCTTCCGGAAGGTATAGTAATGGCGCGCATCCCGGGCGATGGCCAGGTTTGCGGCGATGGCGGCGATGGCTTCGATCTCCAGGCGTATCCCTTCGACCCGAAGGAGCGGGAAAAGCTCCCGGATGTCATGGAAGGCCAGTCCGGGCGGAGGATCATCGAACCGCCGGGCGTTCATGGCCTCTCCGGCTTCGGCCAGCAGGTGGCGCGCCCGGTCGCCGTCGGCGACGGGAAACATTCCGGAAAGCGCGGCTTTTCCCTCTGCGGAGTCGGCGAGCGTGGCAACAATTTCCCGCACCCGCTCGAACTCGAGCACCCGGAGGGCGTGATGGCTATATGTAATATTTCTGCTCATGGTCAGGTTCCGGCAATTCCTTTCGTTCCGGCGCGACGGGAGGCTCCGGCGCGGCCGGCGGAACAATGTGCTTCAGTACTTTTTTCCCCGCCGTTGCGGCTATGGGGATGGTTCGTTCGATGAGGATGATAAGACGGGGAGCCAGGCGGGAGGTCGCGTATTGCCGGGAGAGGAATCCGTTTTCCGGCAGGAAGGAGAGGACCAGCGCCAGGATTCCCGCGACAAAAACCGCCTTGAGAACTCCGAACAGCGTTCCCAGCCCGCTGTCAACAACGCCGAGGGGAGTGAGGTGCACCGCGCGGTGGAGCGCCTCCGCAATAACCGCAAATAACACGTTCAACGCAACCAGCACCACAATGAACGCACCCGGCGCCGCCAGCCAGTCCGGAACACCATCCAGCCCGAGAGCGAACCGGGTTATCCGTCCGGCGAAAAGAGACAGCACAAGCAGACTGACCAGAAATCCGGCCAGTTTGAAGCCGCCCCTGATGAGTCCTTCCCGAAACCCGGCGATACCCAGCGCGACCACCAGGAGTACCGCCAGTATGTCAAAAAGATTCATGGAAGAACCTCTTCCGATCCCGACATATGCGAGGAGCGATCCTGCACCCGAGGGAATTCCGCAAAAGCGAACCACCCGGACGATTGCGGCCGAACATGAGTTCCGGTCAGTTACGGGTGTACCTGACCGGAGCCAGCCCCCCCCAAACACCGCATTCTTCTTTGAGAGCATGGAGAGCGTGCGGCAGTCAGGCCCGTACGTATCCGGAACGATGCATAATATAGCAAGACCGCGGGAACGGAGGAAAAAAAACAGGGGGATCGGGAACAGCGGTTTCCGGTCCGCGGCGTGATGCTGCGCCATACGGATATAGCAAGGGCGGTAGTATCCTGTACTACCGCCCATACGCCGAATGAAAAGCTACGGTCGGAAAATCAACCGAAGGTTTTTTCCATTTTCATGCGCTTGCGCTTTGCCGCGTTGATCTTGCGCTTACGTCTTTCGCTTGGCTTTTCGAAATGCTGATGCTTCTTCATATCAGAAATAATGCCTGCTTTTTCGCAAGCCTTCTTGAATCGCTTCAGCGCTTTTTCAAACGGCTCCTGATCTCTTACAATAACTCCGGGCATCCGGGAAATCCACCCCCCCTTCATCAGAGACTTTTACTGCAGTACCGCATACTGCAAGAGGTTGAACTGCAAAAAATGGTAGAACATAATATAATAAATAAAACCGCATTCGCAAACAAAAAACTTGCACACCATCCCCTCCCCCGAAAGGGGCGCGCTGGGGACTTTCGTGCAAGGGCCAGGGACTACCGGACATGACACATAATCATATTACATGACGCGCGGAACAATGTCAAGGCAATTTACAACCCAGGCGGGAAAAGCGTCCTTCCGGACATCAATCTCCGGCCGACCGCGTCTGCGCCTCCAACCAGGCAGGCTGTTCCCCACGGGGTAACCGGCGCCGGAGGGAAAGACGGGGCAACCACCTCACCGGACACGCGGTATCCGGGCCCCCGTAAAGCCGTTGAACACTCCTGCGGGAAGAGCTGAACCCGATGGAACGCATGGGAATGGGGAAAAGCTGCACCAGGGTCGTCCTCATGGGATAGTATCCTTTCTCCGCACTCTTCACATAGGGCGCATAGCGTTCGCCCATAAACCCAAAAAAAGCGGATTGGCGTTCGGCGATGGAGCAGCAAAACCACTCGCTTTCTGAAAAAGAACCGCTATCTTACAGGTATTCAGATAAGGGGGTTTCCCGCCGGTTCATCATCGCGTCTGTCGCCTCCCCGGCGACACCGGCCTGTTCCGGACCAGCGGCCCCGTCCTTCCTCAGACACTTTTTCCGCGCAAGGAGGCGGCGATGGCGCTCACCACCCTGTTCAGCCCCATTCGCATCGGCAACGTGACCATCCCCAACCGTATCATGCTGGCCCCCATGGGAGTCGGCCTCACCAGCCGCGAACTGCCCTGGCCGGCCCGTCTCGCCCGGTATTTCGAGGAACGGGCCATGGGAGGATTTGGGCTTATCATCACCCCGTTCACACCGGTCCACCCCACCCTCTCCACCCTGCCCTGCGCCGGCATCGAGGACGACCGTCACATCCCCAATCACCGACGGTTCACCGAAACCATCCACCAGTACGACAGCAAGGTTTTCCTCCAGATCGCGCTGGCGGGAGGGCAGATCAGCGACGACGCCCCCTCTTCCATCTACAGCCCGGTCTATGCGAAAAAACCCCGGGCGCTCACCACGGAGGAACTGGACGAACTGGTGGAAGCCTTCATCGCCGCCGCGGGGAGAGCCATCGAGGCGGGCTATGACGGCGTGGAAGTGCACGGCGCCCACTCCTACCTGATCGGATCCATGATGTCCCCGGCACTCAACAAGCGCACGGACAAGTACGGCGGCTCCTTCGAGAACCGCATGCGATTCCCCCGGGAAATCATCACCGGAATCCGCAGGAAATATCCGGACCTCCCGGTCGGCTTCAAGCTCAGCGCCCACGAGCACCTGGAAGGCGGCGTGGACATCGATCTGGCGGTGGAGATCGCCCGCCATATCGCCGCGCTCGGGGTGGTCTATCTCCACCCCTCCACCACGGCAGTCACCTTCGAGTACATGGACCAATGGTCGGCGGTCCCGGTGATGTACATGCCCCGGAACAATCTCATGCCGCTCGCCGCTCGCATCAAGGCGGCCGCGCCGGATATTCCCGTGGTCGGAACCGGCGGGGTCTCCGTCCCGGAAGAAGCCGAGGAGTTCCTGGCCGACGGAACCTGCGACCTTATCGCCCTGGGCCGTCCCTCCCTCGCCGATCCCCACTGGCCGAACCACGCCCGGGCGGGGCGGGTGACGCCCTGTATCCGCTGCAACGTGTGCTACAAACAGCTTTGGGTCGGCGAGCCGCTCTGGTGCTCGGTAAACCCCTATCTTCTCCGCGAGGCGGAGCAGGACCTCTCTCCGGCCGGCCGTCGCAAAAAAGTCCTGGTGGCCGGAGCTGGTCCGGCGGGCATGCGGTGCGCCCTCACCGCCGCGAAGCGGGGCCACGAGGTCATCCTCTGCGAAAAGCGCCCCTATGTGGGCGGCATGGTCTACCCGGGAAGCCGCCCCGCCTGCAAGCAGGACGTGGCGCGTTTCCTGGACTGGTTCAAAGCGGAACTGGCCGAGAGCGCCGTGGAGGTGCGTCTGAACTGCGAGGTCACTCCGGAACTCCTGGAGCGGGAGGCGCCCGACGCACTGGTGGTCGCGGTCGGCGCGGAGCCGGCGTTTCCCGGTGTTCCCGGAATTGACCGCCCGAATGTCGTTCCGGCGGTGGAAGTCCTTCGGGATGTTACGGCGTTTGCGGGTCGTAAGGCGGTGGTGGTCGGCGGCGGCGACGTGGGTTGTGAAACCGCCTGCCATCTGGCAGATCACGGCTGGGAGGTGTCCATCGTGGAAATGCTCCCGGCCTTGCTCCAGGAAAGCCCGGTGGTGGACACCCGTCCCCCCCTCATGGCGCTCCTGGCCGAACGGAACATCACCGTGCACACCGGCACACGGCTCAACGCGGTCACGGAAGAGGGCGCGGAAGTCATCCTCCCCAACGGCAAGGAGTGGGGCATCGGCGCCGATCTGGTGATTATGGCCACCGGCTTCCGGCCGCCGGCGACAATCAACCCCGGTGATGTATCGCGCCACATCGCTCCCATGAGCGGCCCCATCGGAAAGCTCTCGACTCTGGTGGCGGAAACACACCTTATCGGCGACTGCGCCGCTCCGGGCCGTATCCGGGAGGCGGTCGAGGCCGGAGAGCGGGTGGGAAGGTGGGTGTAGCCCGGCTGCCTTCCCCCACGCCTGGCCCGATACTCGGGAAACCGTGTTCTGAACCTCCGCATGGCGCCCCGGATTCAACGCACAGACAGAATTCCTCCGTCTCCGTTGATTCACGCGGGCAAACAGTCGCGGGAGGGACAGACCAACATATCGTTCGCGTCTCCCCGATTATCCGTTAACTCCAGCCGTTCCGTCCGGGTTGACCCGGGCCGGAACGGTCCGTTCGAATCATTTTGGGAGGATTCCATGCACCGCCGTGTTCACGCCGCATCCGCCGCATTCCTGTTCGCGCTCCTGCTCTCCGCCTTCGCCGCGGCCCAGCCAATGCAGCAGACCGTGCGGGTCATCATCGTTCCCGACCGCCCCTCCTGGGAATACACGGTCGGGGAGAAACCGACGTTCACCATCTCCGTCCTGCAGTTCGGCAACCCCCTCGACGGCGTCACCGTGGACTACCAGCTCGGCCCGGAAAAGATGGACCCGGCCAAGAAAGGCTCCCTCACCCTGAAGAAGGGCAGCGCCACGGTGGGCGGAGTAACCATGGACACGCCCGGATTTCTCCAGTGCACCGCCACGGTGACCGTGGACGGCAGACGGTACTCCGGCATCGGGGCCGCCGGATTCGAGCCGCTGAAAATCGAGCCCTCCGCCGAGCCGCCCGCGGACTTTGAAA
>JAWLHT010000123.1:0-14118 GCA_041690195.1 Candidatus Latescibacterota bacterium | reverse complement strand
GAATCCGGGGCGCACAAAACGGCCTTTTTTCATGCTGTTCTGAGAATGGACTTTTTCCCTCTTGCGCGAGCGCGTTTCGTTCCATACCCTTCTGTCATCAGCACCGCTTTCGGTGGAGACCCGGAACATTCCGGCCGGGTGAGAACCGAGGGTCACGGATTCCGGTCCGGCGCCGGGAGGCTCCGGGCATGAACTTCATTTCAGAGGGGGAATGGAACCATATGCGAATCCTGTCCGTTGTCCGGCTGACGGTGCTTCTCGGCGCCGTTCTGTCTGCCGCTTCGTTTGCCGTGGCGAATCCCGCGCCGGAGCCCGGCTTGCTCTTCCATCTTTCCGGGGACCACGGTTTCACCGCCGACTATGCCGAGGGGAATCCCGAGCCCACTATGCTCAACGATGTGTCCATCGTAAAGGACGGCGCAAAGGGGTCGGCTTTCTCCAATCCGCACTTTTCCCAGCTTTTCGCCTATGAAGCATGGGGGAACATGTATGCCGAACGGGGGACCTTCTCCTTTTTCTGGCGCCCCCGGGACCCGGTGGATTCCACTCCCTTCCATATCGTGCAGGGCGGGTTCATCGACGGCTCCGACATCCTCTGCAACTGGATGCGCATCGACTACAACGGCGAGGGCGGGTTCGACGCTTTTGTCACCGATGTCAACATGGCCCGGGTCCGGGCGCATTACGCTTCTCCATCGCTGCCGCAGGCGGACAAGTGGTATCACATCGCCTTCTCCTGGGACGAAACCGTGGGGGTGCGGCTGTATGTGGACGGCCGTCTTGTGGCGAAGAAGGACACCACCTGCGTACTTTCCGCCGGGATTGACCAGTGGGGAACCGGCGCGCGGGGAGTCTCTCCGACCTTCGTGGGGAGCGAGGGGAATTTCATGCGCGGCGGCGATTATGACGAGTACCGCATCTACGATCGCATGCTGCCGGACGACCAGATCGCCCGTCTGGCCAAAGGCCGCCCCACCTCCGGCCTCAAGCCGGTGGTCCGGAGCCTGGACGATACCCGGTACCGCGACGAGTGGTGGCTTCGCCATGGCTGGAACCGCCCGGACGACATCCCCCCCGCGCTGCCCGGCCGCGATACGGTGGTCCGGAAGGTGGAGGTGACCGAAGCCTTTGATTACAAGCAGTGGTGGTGGAAGGGAAACGACGGCATCCGGGAAACGGTCTGGCCCTCGCTCTATAACCGTTCCGCCCTGCCGGGGCACAATGACTATATGATTCAGCCGGACTGGAACTGCTATTCCCTCTCCGGCAAGTCCATCACCTTCACCATGCCCGACGAGCCCTGGAATCACATCGAAATCGCCGGGGCAGCCCATGGGAAAGCCGCCGTACAGGAGTACGACCGGGAGACGAACCGGTACCGGGAGTCCCTCCTTTTCACCCGTCCGCGCGACCAGGAGCGTACCGCGGACCGTCTGGCCGCGTCCCGCCAGGGCGGAAAGATCACCTTCACCAACGATGTCCGGGAAATGGCCATCGGGGAGTTCATGGTCTATAACGTCACCCCCGGCCGGGAGCCGAAGGGTACCGCGGTGCTCTCCTATCGCCTGAACGCCCAGGCCGCGCCGGACAACTCCACCCTCACTCCGCTGGTGGAGTACATCAAAGGCCGCTATCCGTCGGACGAGCGTGACATCATGGTGGCGCTGCCCTCCCGCGCCCGGGTCACCCCCCGGACGGAGCCGCGCCGGAACATGCTTCCCCTGGTGCATGTCCTCATCCCGTACGAGTTCCGGGGAAAGGATAACCCGGTGGCTTTTCTGGGCTGGTACGCCGGGCAGAGCTGGCTGGCCTCCTACACCTGGGAGAACATGCACGGCGGTCTGGACGGTATCGTGCTGGAGATTCCGGGGCTGAAGGTCAAGCCCACCCATGGCGAATACTATCCGCTGAACGTTCAGGTGAAGGATCCCGTCTGGCCGGATAGAAACCTCCTCGATTTCACCTTTTCAGTCAAACCGGGAGAGCCGAATACGCTTTTCCTCGATACCCGCGACCGGGTGCTTCCCAACGGGTATCCGCTCTATTTCACCCTCGCCGGGGCGGGACAGGATTTCGGGCCGGAGGTTCTGGACGGCGTCCAGGTGCGGCTGGTATTCAAAGACTACGATACAGCGGCGAAGGAGCACGAACAGGATCGCTTTACACAGGTTCGCGACACCATCTCCAACCTGTGCGAATCGGGGGCCAACTCCCGGAAACTCCGGGCTTTCGAGAAATTCGACCGGGAAATCACCGATCTTTTCCGGGTCAATCCGCACCACAAGCTGGGACGGGTGTACTGGAACTACAAAAACGGCGAACAGCCCCTGCCCCCGGTGCAGCTGCCCGAGCCTCCCGCGGGCGTTCCGCTCTGGGCGTTCCGGCAGGTGGAAGACCTCAAACAGGTCTCCCACTTTGTCAACTGGTGGATTGATAATCGTCAGATAGAGAACGGCGAATTCGGAGGGGGGCTTTCCGACGACGGCGACATGACCCATCAGCTCGTTGCCGCCGCCCACATGGGCATAGACCCGGACAAGATCACCGGTTCCATCCGGCGGCTCATGGATGCCTTCTACGATCAGGGAATGTTCACCGACGGCATGATCACCATCCAGACCGACGAATTGCACACGTACGAGGACGGCATCAATGTCCTTCCGCAGGATATGAGCCTCTCTTATGCCAGCCCGAAGGTGGTGGAACGGCTCATGGAGACGGCGAAAGCGTACGAGCGCATCACCGGCGTGAACCCGGCCGGACACCGTCACTTCCGCTCCAACTTCTACGGCGCGACCAAAATGGCGGAGAACGGGGTCTGGGCGTATCAGTTCCCGCTTTCCTATTATATTCTCCACGCCGGGATGGTGCTGGTGGAGTACAACGGCAACCCCCGGGCCAAAAAGCTCCTGCTGGAGGTGGCCGACGGCCTCCTCGCGCACCGTCGGAAGGACGAGAACGGCCGCTGGTTCATCCCTTCGGTCATCAACTTTCACACCGACGAGGACCGGGGGCCCTCCAGCGGGCCCGCCATGTACCTCTTCTGGGCGGCGTACCGCTGGACCGGCGACGAAAAGTACCTCCAGCCCTTCCTCGACGCCGGGGCGGGCTCCCTGTCGTCCATCCCCGGGAACGGACTCGACCTCCTCGACCGCCGCGAAACCTGGGGCGCGCAGATCGCCGCCTCGACCAACCCCCATTCCGGCGGCGATTTCAACCGTCATCTGGCCTGGCAGATGACCGGGAACAAACAGTTCCTGGAAGAACTCTATTCCGGCCAGATACAGAGCGCTTCACGGCGCATGTACCTCCTTACCGAGGGGCACTGGTGGATCGACCGGGTAACCGTGCCCTCCACCGAACTCCAGCGCGCCCGTCTGGGCGGGATCGCCGAATGGCGCGGAGTAATCTATCCCGGTCACGTCGTGAGCTGGCGTTTCCACGCTCCCGCGAGAGGCGAGGATGTAGCTGTCCTCATCCCAAAGGCAAAGCCCGACGAGTTCACCGTGCTGGCCTATAACCTGAAACGCGAGACGGTGAAGGCGGACATGATCGCGTGGGATATCGCTCCGGGAATATGGGAAGCGGAGATCGGCAGGGATTCCAATGGCGACGATCTCCCCGATGGGCCCGTCGAGACCCGCCGTATCGAACTCGAACGTACCGGGAGCATGGAGCTGGCGTTTGCGCCGGGAACGACCACCGTTGTTCGGATGCGCCGGGTGAGTGCGGCCGCGCCCTACTGGGAACGTCCGGACCTCGGCATATCCCCGGAGGATGTCCGGGTGAGCGGCGGCGATGTTACGGTTACCGTGCACGGCCTCGGGGCGGTGGCTTCTCCGGAGACCGGGATCGCTCTGGTTGGCGCGGACGGGCGCACCCTGGCCTCCGGAACGGTTCCGCCCATCGAAGCTCCGCTCGATCTCGCGCCACGAACGGCGACGGTTACCCTGCGGGTCACTTCCGGCGCCGATCTTGCGGGCTCCCGGGTTGTGCTTGACCCCGAAAGGAAAATTACCGAGATTACCCGCCGGAACAATGAAGCTCCCGCGGGACGGTAACGGTTCGGTGTGAGCGGAGGCGGCTTGAAAGATGCGAAGCGGCGGAGAAATCCGCCGTTTCGTGTTTCCGGCGACAAATAGCCCGGCGAAATGACCGGAAGGGCAGTCTTGCAAGACACATGCAGATTGCTCGTTTGATCCGTTGGGGAATGAGGTAAAAAGAAATGTCCGGGGGCTTCCATCGTGGAAGGAGTGGGATACGCTTATGAGGGATATTCGTAACGTAATGCGATAAAGAACAATAGCCGTAGCATTTATGGCCGGGGATAGGGCGGAGATGCGCTTTCGGAATGATTTGAACCATTTTCTTCTCCTTCTGTCGAGCATGCAAAGTGCGGATAATCGGACATTCGCATGAGTTTGGCCTCCGTTTTGCGTGGAACTGAAGCGAACATACCGGAAAAGGGGGTCAGAGACGCGTACCGCTGTGCGGTTTGTCGAAACTTCGGCCTCCATGAATTTTGGGAAGGGAACATTGGTGAATCTGGAAATGGAAATCCTTGTTTTTAAGGATAGAATGTGTTCCGTGTCATGAGAATGGGGTGTGATAAAAGCTCGGGGGTTTCAGTTGTATCCGGGAAGTGAGTGTTTTTTTCCTTGATTTTGCTGGACGATTTTGCTATGCTTAAGCGATGTTTTTTTATGTGCGGCAAAACCTTTCAATATCACTCTATCGTGAACCAGGGTGGCTCGGGCCGGGGTAGTCCGGTCTGGGGTGATCCGGGGTCACGTACGGCAGGCTGGTAAGGTTCACCGGGCGCCTTTTGGAGAAGCGGGTATGCAATCATCGGAACATGTAGTGAGTCGAATTCTGGATCTCGACCAGCGGGCGGAGCGGATTCGCGTCCAGGCCCGCGAGGAAGCGGAAAAGGTCCGCGGTGAGGCGGCGCAGCGCATCGCGGAGGAGAAGGAGCAGCTCGAACGGCGGATCGCGGAGCGTACCGCCCAGATCGAGACGGCGGCGGCCAAAACGCGTGCTGGCGAGTTGGAAAAGGTGAAAGAGGAATACGCCGGCCAGGCCAAGGCGGTTGCCGGAGTCGCCCCGGACAAGATGGCGCGTGTCATCGAGATGGTCGTTTCACGGATAAGGGAAAGAGCCGAATGAGTATCGAACGGATGGAAAACATCGTTCTGCTGGTTCCTTCGAGCGCCCGGGACAGATTTATCGAGTGGCTCTATGACCAGCGGGAAGTGCATCTGGAAGAATTCCGGGAGCGGCCGGAGGGGTGGGCCGAACGGTTTACCGCCCTGGAAGGCGATCCTTCCCGGGCCGAACTCCAGGTTTCGAGACTGCAGGGGGCGGTGAGTTTCCTGAGCGAGGTCCACAAGCGGCCCGCGGATTTTCTGGAGGGGCTGTTCCCCGTCCGTATGCTTGCCACGAAGGAAGAGATCGGTGATGCGGTCAATTCCGTGGATCCGGAGGCCCTCGCCGCGGAAAGCCAGCGGCTGCAGCGTGCGCTTGAAGAAGCGCAGGAAGCCCGCGAACGGCTCTCCGCCGAACGCGACCGTCTTCAGGAGCTGGGATTTCTGACTGTACGGCTGGGGGAGCTGCGACGGCTCAAGTATCTTGCCCTCCACCTTGTGGTCGCCACGGGGCCGGGACAGCGGGCGTTTGTGAACGACGACCGGCTGACCGAAAATACGCTTGTCGAATCGGTTGCCACCCGGAATGAATCGGTGACCTACGTCATCGTCGTCCCGGTGGCGGATGACGAGCGTATCCGGGAGGTCATTGCGGACTATGGACTTCGCGAGATGGGTCTGCCTGTAGCGGAGGGAACCATTGCCGAGGAAGTCAAATCGCTGGAACGTGAACTGGATGCGGCGAGGGTGCGCGAAAAGGACGTTCGTGCGGAAGCGGTCGCACTCGCCAAACAGTGGGTTTCCAAAGCGGAACTGGCGCTGGCCTGGTGGGAGAGCGAGCGTACGCGTATTCTCCAGCAGTCCTACATGGTTGGTTCGTCCTATGTGTTTGCGGCGACCGGGTACGTCCGGGCCAACCGGCTCGAAGCATTCCGGACGCGCATGGAAAAGGAGTTTCCCGGCGCTGAACTGGATATCCTGGCGCAGGCGCCGGGGGTGGAACCTCCGGTTGCGATGCGGTGGAACAATTTCGTCCGCCCGGCCGGACTCTTGGTCAATATGTTCGGCCTTCCCAGCTATAGAAGCATTGATCCCACCAATTTCCTTACACTCACTTTCCTTGTTTTCTTCGGCATCTGTTATGGCGATGTGCTGTACGGCACTCTGCTCATCCTTCTGGCCGCATGGCTGAAAAAGCGTTTCAAGGACCAGCGGGGCCTCGTACAGTTCTTCCGTCTGTTCACCTATGCCGGTGTCAGCACGGTCATATTCGGCGTGGCGGTTGGAAGTTGGGGCGCCGACCTACCGAGGTATTTCGGGGAAAGCAACCCGATCGAGCTGCTCCGTCTCAGGACCATGCTCCTCGATCCCCTGACCAAGCCGGTCATCGCACTGGCCATTGCGGTGGGCATTGGTGTTACCAACCAGTTTTATGGAATATTCATGCGCTTCCTCCGGGATTTCCGGCGGGGTGACGTGGCCTCCGCGGTGTATGACGGCGTGTTCTGGCTGACCTATCTGGGAAGTCTGATCGTGCTGGCTCTCTCGCTGGTCATGGGCGGGTCCCGGGTGGTCACTTGGATTGCGGCTACGGTCTTCGTTTTGTCCGCCATCGGACTGGTTCTGACCCAGGGACGCGAGGAGAAAACCTTTGCCGGCCGCGCCATCAATGGCGTGATCAGTCTGTACGGCATCATGGGAACCTACGGTACCACCTCGTTTATCGGCGATGTCATCAGCTATTCCCGGCTTATGGCGCTCGGTATGACCACATCGGTGGTTGGGATGTCCTTCAATATCATTGCCGGGATGGTCAAGGAAGTGCCGTACATCGGATGGGTGCTCTTCTTCGCGGTGGCTGTTTTCGGGCATCTGTTCAATTTCGCAATGAGTATCATGAGCGCCTTCGTCCATTCGGCCCGCCTGATTCTGCTCGAGTGGTTCGGGCGATTCTATGAAGGCGGCGGGGTTCCCTTCCGTCCGTACGGATTCCAGAGCACGCAACTGGACCTCATCGAACGGGAGTCGGCCTGAGGAAAGTTATAGTACAGCGGTTAAGTCAGTATATCATCAGTTTCATTTTCTCACCATCTCAAGGAGGAATCAGACCATGTGGCAGGACTTCATCAGCACCTACTTTATCCACACCGGAGTAGGCTGGGCCGTGCTGGGCGGTATGCTTGCGGTCATGCTGGGTTGCATCGGCAGTGCCATCGGAATCAAGACCGCGGCCTCGCAGGCGGCGGGAGTCCTTTCCGAGAAGCCCGAGCTTTTCGGTAAATTGCTCGTTCTTATGGCTCTTCCGGGAACGCAGGGATTCTACGGCTTCATCGTCGCGATTTTCGTGGCGCTTCAGACTCAGCTCATCGCTTCCATCAACCAGGCTATCACGCTGGCTCCTCCGGTCGGCATCGGCCTGCTGTTCGTCGGCATCACCGTCGGATTTGTGCTTCTCTACAGCGCCATCAACCAGGGACAAACTTCCGCGGCGTCCATCAACCTCGTCGGCAAGCGGCCGGATGAAGGCGGACGCGCGATTCTTTTCCCGGCGCTCGTGGAAACGTATGCGGTTGTGGCGCTCCTCATCGGCATTCTTATGATCTTCTGGCTCACCGCTCCGCTGACCACGCCTCTGACCGGCGCCGGCGCGTAAGGCACCGATTGGGAAAGGTCTGAAAGATGAGCTTTGATAAAATTCAGGCAGTGATAATCGCCGAAGCGGAAACCGAAGCAAAGCGGATTGTTGATGCCGCACGCCAGGAGAGCGAGACGCTTGTTTCCAAAGCCCGGGAAGAAAATGACCGGGCGTTTGAAGAGGCCGTTCGTCAGGCGGAAGCCGCCACGGTCCGGGAAACATCGCGCCAGGTCGGTCAGGCCCGTCACGAGGGCCGGCTTCAGGTGCTCGAAGCAAAAAACCGGGTTATCGACGATGTTTTCCGGAAAGCTTCCGGAGAGATTCAGTCGCTCCCGGACAAAGAGTACATGAATCTGATGGCCGAGTGGCTGAAGGCTCTCCCCGCCGAGGTTGGCGGGACTCTGCTGGTCGGAACCCGGGATGCCAAACGGTATGACCAGGTATTTCTCGAAAGCGTCAACAAAACTCGTCCGGAAAGCGGAAAGCTGACCTCGGTAAAAACGGACCCGCAGATTGAGAGCGGCTTCGTTGTGGCGGGTGAGACATATACGGTTAACGCTACGATTGAAAACAAAATTCACGAGCTCCGCGAGTCCCTTGCGGGGGATCTGGCCAAGGAACTGTTCGGATCATGAATGCAACCACCGATACAGGAGTCAAGTACGGCTCCGTCCCGAGATCGGAGTGGGGATATGTGAGCGGGCGCCTGAGCGTGCTCGAGACACAACTCCTCAATCGAAACTTTTTCGAGGGAATGCTCAAGAGCCGCAGCCTTTCCGATGCCCGGTCTTCGCTGGCAAAAACCCCGTATCGCGTTGTCTTTTCGACAGACGAGCAAGTGCGGGATTACTACGCTACGCTCGACCAGTACGCGGAATCGCTGGCGTCCGATATACTGAAGGTGTCGCCGCCCCACGGTCTCAAGGCGTTCTTCGAGATTCCTCAACGGTATCTTGCGTTTCGCACCCTGTTTCTGCGGGGTGCGAACCGGGGTGCATCCGTTTCGGAACTGGAATGCGCGTTTGAAGCGCTGGCGGAAACCCCTTCAGAGCGTGCCGCCATCGAGGGGCACATTGCCATGCTCCGTAACCGCGAGGCTCCCCAATCCGCGGATTCGGTGGCGCGGTCGATCTTTCTGGATTCGGCCGTTTGCACTCTCCGTTTGGAATTGGCGAACGCGATGGAGGAGGACGGTGTACGCCGTCTCCTGCATGATCTGGCGATGCTCCAGTGCTGGTCGGCAGTGCTCCGGAGCCGCTGGAACGGTACGCCGGTGGAAACGGTACGCCGGTGGTTCGTTGTTCCTGAACGCTACGCCGAGACGGTGCGGAATTTCGCTGTTCTCGCCGATTCCACTCCCATCGCTCCTCTGACGGGACAGGTGGATGACTGTGTGCTGCGGATCCTCCGGGATCTGGGTGTTGAGCACATTCGACGGAATGTCGATTCGGCGGCGGGCGACGCGATCCGGGACGCGGTCCTGGAAAACCGTATGGTTCCCTTTGGGCCGGAGCGGGTGGCGTCGTATCTTGTCGCGTTCAATGTTGAACAGGAGAATCTGCGCCTGGTTCTCGCATCGATCGTAAACGGGGTGGAGCCGCGGATCGTCATAGAAAGGCTCAGGAGAGAGTATGCCTAAGGTAGTCGTGATCGGACGCCGTGCCGATATTCTCCCGTTCCGGGCGGTGGGCGCCGAACTCATGGAAGTCAGGGATGAAGGACAGGTAAACGAGGTGCTGGGCTTATTCCGTCAAAGCACCGAGCCGGTTCTGGTCATGATGACCGAGGATCTGGTGAACGCCGCGGGGAGCAGCATAGCGGAATTCCGTGAAAACCGGATGAATGTCCTTCTGCCAATACCGACCATCAATACCGAGCCCGGGAAACGGCTGGAACAAATCCGGGCGCTTGTAGCCAGGGCGCTTGGTGTTGACCTGCTCGGAAGGAAGGAATCGTAAGCTCCCGCGCAGGGAAGCTGCGAAGGGACGGAGAGGCGGACCGGCCGCCGCGAAGACCGGGCGGCTGCGCTCGTTTCGCTCCCGGTAACTATGCATCTCCTGGGCGAAAACTGGAGTGATTATCAGGTGACGGAAGGATAAGAAGTATGGCTGATGAAAGGTCTGTGGGAACCGTTGTCAAGGTGAGCGGTCCCTTGGTTGTCGCCCGCGGTCTTAAGGGCTCGAAAATGTTCGAGATGGCCCGCGTGGGGAAACTGGGACTGTTCGGAGAGATCATCGAAATCCGGGGAGACCTCTATTCGATTCAGGTGTATGAGGAAACCGAGGACATCGCTCCGGGAGAGCCGGTTATTCCCACCGGACAGGCTTTGAGCGTGGAACTCGGCCCGGGGTTGCTCACCTCCATTTATGACGGAGTGCAGCGGCCGCTCGACGTACTGAAGGAGAAATATGGGGACTTCGTTGTTCGCGGTGCGGAAAGTCCCGCCCTCAACCGTGAGCGTAAGTGGTCCTTCACCCCGACGGTCAAAGCTGGTGACAGTGTGATTGGCGGAGACATCGTGGGCACTGTTCCGGAAACGGAACTTATCGTCCATAAAGTCATGGTTCCCCCAACCGTAAGCGGAACCGTCAAATCCATCCAGAAGGGTGAGTTCACGGTTGAGGATGTCGTGGCGGTGATCGATACCGCGAACGGTCCGTACGAACTCAAGCTTCTGCAGCGCTGGCCGGTCCGGATTCCTCGTCCGAAGTCGACCAAGGTTCTGCCGGAGATTCCGCTCATCACGGGTCAGCGGGTCATCGACATGTTCTTCCCCCTGACCAAGGGCGGAACCGGATGCGTTCCCGGTCCCTTCGGCAGCGGTAAGACCGTGGTGCAGCATCAGCTCGCCAAATGGGCCGACGCCGACATCATCATCTTTATCGGGTGCGGCGAACGCGGTAACGAGATGACCGACGTGCTCCTGGAGTTCCCGCACCTGAAGGACCCCAAGAGCGGCAAACCGCTCATGGACCGCACCGTTCTCGTGGCCAATACTTCGAACATGCCGGTGGCGGCGCGTGAGGCGTCGGTGTTCACCGGTATCACCATGGCCGAGTACTACCGTGACATGGGATACGATGTCGCGCTCATGGCGGATTCCACGAGCCGTTGGGCCGAGGCCATGCGTGAAATGTCCGGACGCCTGGAGGAAATGCCCGGAGAAGAAGGGTATCCGGCGTACCTGTCCAGCCGTCTGGCCGGATTCTACGAGCGCGCCGGTTTCGTAATCTGTCTGGGTTCGGACAAACGTTCGGCCAGCGTCAGCATCATCGGCGCGGTTTCGCCTCCCGGCGGTGACCTGGCCGACCCGGTTGTGCAGGGTACACTCCGTGTGACGAAGGTGTTCTGGGGCCTTGATGATCAGCTCGCCTTCCAGCGTCACTTCCCGGCCATCAACTGGCTGACCAGCTATTCCCTGTATCAGGATGTGGTTGACCGATGGGCGGAGAAGAACACGGTCGCGACCTGGGCCAAGAACCGTCGCGCCGCGATGGCACTCCTCAAGCGTGAATCGGAGCTTCAGGAACTGGTCCGCCTGGTTGGTATGGACTCGCTCTCGGCTCCCGATCGCCTGCTTCTGGAAGCCGCACGTATGGTTCGCGAAGACTTTCTGCACCAGAATGCCTTCGACGACATCGACACGTACACGTCGATGCACAAACAGGCTCTGATGCTGGAGACCGTGGTCGAGTTTTATCAGATGGCCACAGATGCTCTGGCCAAAAACGTGGACCTGGAGCGTATCCTTGATCTTCCCATCCGGGAAAGTATCAGCCGCTCCAAGCTCATCGAGGAAAGCAAGCTGGACACCTTTAACCAACTCAAGCAGCAGATGGCGGAGCAGTTCGCCGCCCTCGCGTAGGAGAAAGAGAAAGTATGCCGGCAGTTACTAAACAATTCCGAACGGTTGAAAACATCGTCGGTCCGCTGATCCTGGTTGGAGGTGTGGAGGGTATCGGCTACGGGGAAATTGCCGAGATCAAGCTTCCCGACGGAACCGTCCGACGGGGTAAGGTTCTCGAAACCAGGGAGGACAAGGTCCTCGTCCAGGTATTCGAAGGTACCAGCGGACTGGAACCGGGGACGACCGAAGTGAAGTTCACGGGCAAGGGGCTGGAAATCGGACTCTCTCCGGACATGGTCGGACGCGTGTTCGATGGTTTTGGACGGCCGATTGACGGCGGTCCGCAGATCATTCCTGAAAAGTTCATGAACGTGAACGGCGATCCCATGAATCCGTTTGCGCGTGACTTTCCCAACGAGTTCATTCAGACCGGAATCTCCACGATCGATGTGCTGAACCCGCTGGTCCGCGGACAGAAGCTCCCGATCTTCTCCGGAACCGGTCTTCCGCACAACCGGATGGCCGCCCAGATCGCCCGTCAGGCTTCGGCCCGCAAGTCAGGCGAGAAGTTCGGCGTGGTTTTCTGCGCCATGGGCATCACCTTTGAGGAAGCAAACTTCTTCATCCAGGATTTCGAGCGCACCGGCGCTTTGGAACGGTCGGTGCTCTTCATCAACCTGGCGGACGATCCCCCGATCGAACGTATTTCGGTTCCGCGTATGGCTCTGACCACCGCAGAGTACCTTGCGTTCGAGCTGGAGATGCATGTGCTGGTCATCATGACCGACATGACCAACTATTGCGAGGCGCTCCGTGAGATTTCCGCGGCCCGTAAGGAAGTTCCGAGCCGACGCGGATATCCGGGGTATCTTTACACCGACCTTTCACAGATCTATGAGCGTGCTGGACGGATCAAGGGCAAAGGCGGATCCATCACACAGATCCCGATTCTTACCATGCCCGAAGACGACAAAACGCACCCGGTGCCGGACCTTTCCGGATACATCACCGAGGGGCAGATTATCATCAGCCGTCCGTTGCACACCGAAGGCGTTTACCCGCCGGTGGACGTGCTGCCGTCCCTTTCCCGTCTGAAGGACAAGGGTATCGGTAAGGGCAAGACCCGGGAAGATCACGCCGGTGTCATGAACCAGCTCTATGCAGGATATGCCCGCGGAAAGAATGCCCAGGAACTGGCGGTGGTGCTCGGTGAGTCCGCGCTGACGCCTCTGGACCTGATTTACGTGGAATTTGCCAAGCGATTTGAAGGCGAGTTCATCACCCAGGGCGAAAACGAGAACCGGAATATCGAGGAAGCGCTTGAGCTGGGCTGGAAACTGCTCAGCATTCTCCCGAAATCGGAACTCCGACGTATTCGTCCCGAATTCGTCGAGAAGTACTACAAACCCGCGAGCTGAGGCGGTCCGTAGGACTGACCGAGGCGCGAACCATGCCGGTTGGCGGTACGACATGTGTCAGGAGGAACGGGGGCTGGTGTTCCGGCTCCCGTTGCTTCGGAAATGCATAGTCGTGGCCGACCATCCGGGAAACCGAGTGAGCGTATATGCAGATACGTACCAATCCGACCCGTATGGCTCTCCTTCGTCTTCGCAAGCGTCAGGCCATGGCGATGCGCGGTCACAAGCTTCTGAAAGACAAACTGGAAGGGCTCATCCAGATTTTTATGCCGTTGGTCCAGGAGTACGGTAGTCTTCGCAAACGCGTTGATACCGAACTCCCCGGAACTCTCCGGCTGT
Organism: Candidatus Latescibacterota bacterium; assembly: GCA_041690195.1. Lineage (GTDB taxonomy): Bacteria > Latescibacterota > Latescibacteria > Latescibacterales > Latescibacteraceae > JAWLHT01. The sequence goes on along the minus strand of JAWLHT010000123.1, from coordinate 735 downwards.
TTATCCTGGCTGGGGCGACATCCGGTGAAAAAGCGGTAACTGCGGCGCTCGACGAGTTCGAAACGCGGATTGAAGTGCGGATGGAAATGCGAAATGTCATGAGCATCCCGGTGCCGGAGCTGAACCTGGAAGGGTACGACATCAGGAGTTCCTACAGCACCGTTTCCACGAACACCGACTTCGACAGGGCAAGTGAATCACTTCGGGAGATTTTCCCGGTGCTGCTCAAGCTTGCCGCTCTTGAGGACGGAGTGATCCGCATGGCGGAGGAGATCGAGAAAACCCGACGCCGGGTGAATGCGCTCGAGTACGTGCTCATTCCGAGTCTTACCTCCACCATCAAATCAATTTCATCCAAGCTCGACGAGAATGACCGTTCCGACCGGGCCAGGCTCATGAAGATCAAGGATCTTCTGAGTATGGGCAGTTGAAAAAAAGCCCCGGGCCGCACAGCCCGGGGCTTTAAATTTAGGTTGTCACACTCCCCGCGACCCTCTTCTCTGCTCAGACCGGAAAATCTAACTCACCCCTCGTTCCCATTGTCGTAAAGATAAGGAAAAGCTACTGGTACGCATGAGTACTAAAGATACTCAGCGGAGGAGCTGCCCGGTAACTCACCCCCTTACTCCATTGTCGTAAACTTAAGGAAAAACCACTGGCACGCATGAGTACCATAAGATAACCAGTGGAAACTTTGGCCGGTAACTCACCCCCTTACTCCCCCTCTCTCCAGAG
>JAWLHT010000122.1:0-14132 GCA_041690195.1 Candidatus Latescibacterota bacterium | reverse complement strand
GTTCACCGACTGTTTTGCGGAGCTGGTCGATGGTGTAGGGCAGACACATCTCGCTTTCGGCCAAGCCCTTGTAAATCGCCACCGCATGTTCATGGCAGGTTTCATAGCCGCAGGCGCCGCAGTTCAGTTCGTCGTGCGGTGTGAACTTGCCCATCCGGGCCATGATCCGGGCCATCTCGGCATCGTTCGGCACCGCAATGCGCTGGTCATTGGGGGTAAACGCCCGCCGGAGATTGAGGTCGGAGAACTCCGCCAGTTCGGCCAGCCAGCGCTGACGGTCCAGGGTGAGCATCCGGTTGTGTACGTACTCGCTTACCTGCGCGCGGCGGCTGAACCGGGGCAGGGAATTACCGTAGCCCGGTCCCATGATGCAGCCGTTGCAGCAGAGTACCTCCAGCAGCCGTATATGCATGTGCCCGGTGCTGAATTCCTTGATGGACTCCAGAAAATCCGCGCGCCCATCAGCCACTACAACGTTTCCTGACGCCAGGTCCTCCACAATGCCCGCCGCCTGGAGCAGTCCCCTGCTGATCGGAAAGAGAGCGCCGAATCCGGACCTGGGCGGGTCGAAGTCTCCCGGCTCCACCGAGTCCGCGGTGATATCGTTTTCGGCGAACATCTTTTCGAGTTCTATATAGGTCAGGACAGCATCCACATCACCGGCGACATGTACGCTCTTGGCCTCCTGCTTTTTGGCGATACAGGGGCCGATGAACACGATTTTGAGGTCGTTCGGCCCAATGCTCCGCAGCGCCCGCGCGATGGCCACCATCGGTGAGACGATCGGGGCCAGGGAATCAACCAGATCGGGGTGGTACTTTTCGACAAATTTGATCACCGCCGGACAATTCGCCGCGATATAGCGCTTGTCTGAAGTTTCGCGGAGAAAAGTCCGGTATCGTTCCGCCACAAGATCAGCCCCGAACCCCACCTCGTGCACCGAGGAGAATCCCAGTGCACGGATCATCCCCACGAATGTCTGATAGGGGATATCGGCGAATTCGGCCGGGAAGCTCGGAGCGACACAGGCCGCAACCATGGCTCCCGAAGCGATAAGCCGGCGTACCTCGTCGATGCTGTCGATCACCTGCTTGGCGCCCTGGCTGCAAACCGTAACGCAGTTCCCGCAGTTGATGCAACGTTCACCGATGATCTCCGCCTGGCCGTCCACGATCCGGATGGCTTTGGCGGGGCACTCACGCACGCAGGTATAGCAGACGCGGCAACGCTCTTTGATCGTGTGAATGAAAGACCGGTTGAACTGTTTGTCCATGACGACGTCCGTTCCGGTGTACCGAATTCATATCCCGTCCGCGGCAGGCGCGAAGCCTGATGCGGGTTCTGATCCTGCCGGGAAATATAACGACTTCCCCCGCCCGACACAAACCCCGCCGCTTCTCCGCGCCCGGCCGCATTCCGGGAAAATTCCGCTACCTGATCACCTTGTCCCGACTGCTGTAATGCGTATGGAGCAGGTGATGGCTCTTGTGTCCCAGCGGCTTTTCGAGGAAGTCCTTGTAAATGCGGAGGATATCCTCGTTGTGGTGGGAGAACTTCACCTTCTCGTCCCGGTCAATGGTGTACAGTTTCTGCATGCGCGCCCGGATGGCCTGCTGGTTGGCGCCCAGCGGCTGGCCGCCGCCCGCGATGCATCCGCCGGGGCAGGTCATGATCTCGATGAAGTGGATGTCGCTCCGGCCGTTGCGGATTTCTTCCAGGAGACGCCGGGCGTTGCCCAGGCCGCTGGCCACCGCGAAGCCGAGTTCCAGCCCGCCGATGTTCAGATGGATTTCCTTCACTCCCTTCATGCCGCGGACATCCTGGATTTTGGGATCCTCCATGTCCTTGCCGGTGATCATCCAGTAGGCCGTGCGGAGCGCCGCTTCCATCACGCCGCCGGAGGCGCCGAAGATCTTGCCCGCCGTGCTGCGATGGCCGAACGGGGTATCCGCGGTATCCGGAGAGAGGGCGTTGATATCGACCCCGCGCTGGCGGATGAACCGGGCTAGTTCCCGGGTGGTGAGTACCGCGTCAACATCAGCCACGCCGTCGTGGATCATCTCTTGGCGGCCGCACTCGAACTTCTTGGCGGTGCAGGGCATGATGCTCACGCTGAATATCTTGGCGGGGTCGATGCCTTCCTTCTGGGCGAAGTAGTGCTTGATCACCGCGCCCATCATCTGCTGCGGGCTCTTGCAGGTGGACAGGTTTTCGATGAAGTCCGGATAGAACGTTTCGACAAACTTGATCCAGCCCGGGGAGCAACTGGTCATCATGGGAATCTTGCCGCCGGTCTGGATGCGGTGCACCAGCTCGCTGGCTTCTTCCATGATGGTGAGGTCGGCGGAGAAGGAGGTGTCGAACACCTTCTTGAACCCGAGCTGACGGAGCGCGGTGACCATGATGCCGTCCACGTCCGTTCCCGGCTTCATCCCGAACTCCTCGGCCAGGGTCACCGACACGCTCGGGGCATGCTGGACCACGCAGTAGAGATCGGGGTTGTTCAGGGCATCGACCACCATCTGGATGTGACTCCGTTCGGTAAGCGCTCCGGTGGGGCAGACCGCGATGCACTGGCCGCAGTTGACGCAGCTCGAGACATTGAGCCCTTCCCCGAAGGCGGTTTCCACGCAGCTTTTGCTGCCGCGGTGCGCAAAGTCGATGGCCGCCACGCCCTGGACCTCTTCGCACACCCGGACGCAGCGTCCGCACAGAATGCACTTGGAGGGATCGCGGACGATGGACGGGCTGGAGATGTCCTGCTTGTAATCGTTCTTTTCGCCGGTGTAGTGACGCTGCACCACACCCAGCTCGCTGGAGAGCTCCTGGAGTTCGCAGTTCTTGTTCCGGACGCAATAGAGACAGTCGTCCGGATGGTTGGCCAGGAGCAACTCCACAATGGTCTTACGGGCGCGGACCACCCGCGCGGAGTGGGTCTGAATCTTCATGCCGTCGGCCACCGGGAAGGCGCAGCTCGGAACGAGGCTCCTCTGGCCTTCGACCTCCACCACGCACATGCGGCAGGCGCCGGAGGGAAAAAGATTTTCCATGTGGCAGAGAGTCGGAACGTTGATCCCGGCGCGACGGAGGGCGGTCAGGATCATTTCGCCCGGCTCGGCCTCGACCGTCCGGTTGTTGACTTCGATTTTTATCACGGTTATTTCCTCACCTATTCGGTAATGACGGCGTCGAACCGGCAGACGTCGGCGCAGGTCCCGCAGGCGATGCAGCGGTCCGGGTTGATGTAGTGCGGGCTTTTGGGCGAACCCATGATGGCATCCACCGGGCACTTCTTGGCGCAGAGGGTGCACCCCTTGCACTTGTCGGTATCGATGCGGTAGCCCAGGAGTTCTGTGCAGGCGCCCGCCGGGCACTTGCGCTCGTATACATGGGCCTCATACTCGTCGCGGAACCACCGGAGCGTGGAAAGCACCGGGTTCGGGGCGGTCTGGCCCAGGCCGCAGAGGCTGGTGTCCTGGATGACCCCGGCCAGACGGGTGAGATACATCATGCCCTGGAAGCGCTCCAGTGCTTCTTCCTTGGACTCGCTGCCTCGGCCGCGGGTGATGCGCTTGAGGATGTCCAGCATCCGCTTGGTGCCTTCGCGGCAGGGGATGCATTTACCGCAGCTCTCGCGCTGGATGAAGTCCATGAAGAACTTGGCCACATCCACCATGCAGTTGTCCTCGTCCATGACCACGAGCCCGCCGGAACCCATCATGGCGCCCACGGTCTTGAGGGATTCGTAGTCGATGAGGATGTCGAGATGCGGGGTCGGAATGCAGCCGCCGGAAGGTCCACCGATCTGGACCGCCTTGAACGCCTTGCCGTTGGCGATGCCGCCGCCGATATCGAAGATGATCTGGCGGAGCGGGGTGCCCATGGCGACCTCGACGAGACCGGTGCGGGCCACCTTGCCGGAAAGGGCGAAAACCTTGGTTCCCTTGCTCGTCTCGGTTCCCACGCCGCTGAACCACTCGGCGCCGTTGGCCACGATATCCGGAACATTGGCCAGGGTTTCGACATTGTTGATGACCGTCGGCTTGTCAAAAAGACCGCGGACCGCGGGATAGGGCGGACGGGGCCGGGGCATGCCGCGCTTTCCCTCGATGGAGTGGATCAGCGCCGTTTCCTCGCCGCAGACGAACGCGCCCGCGCCCTGCTTGATGACGATTTCCAGGTTGAACCCACTGTCGAGGATGTTCTCGCCCAGGAGGCCGAGTGCTTTCGCTTCCTCGATGGCTTCCTCAAGGTGCTTGATGGCGAGGGGATACTCGGCCCGGATGTAGACGTACGCCTTGCTCGCGCCGATGGCGTAGGAGCCAATGGCGAGACCTTCCAGCAGACGGTAGGGGTCGCCCTCGATGACCGCGCGGTCCATGAACGCGCCGGGGTCGCCTTCATCGGCGTTGCAGATATAATACTTCTGGTCGCCGGGGGTGTCCAGGGCAAACTTCCACTTGCGTCCGGTGGGGAATCCGCCGCCGCCGCGTCCGCGAAGCCCGCTCTTGATCACCATGTCGCAGAGTTCCTGCGGGGTGATCTTGCCGAGGGATTTGGCCAGGGCGCGATATCCGCCGCGGGCGATGTATTCCCAGATGTCGGTCGGGTTGATGATGCCGCAATTGGCCAGAACCCAGCGGGTCTGGTTCCGCATGAAGGGGTGCTCGTCCAGATAGGGGACGCCCGGCCAGGAAGCCAGGGTATCGCTCCGGAACTGCCCCAGGACATCCTCGGAGGGGATTTCACCGGAGAACACCGAGTCGAGCAGCGAGTCCACCTTGTCCTCGGTGATGCCGTGGAAGGACACCCGGGTCTTGCCGGGAAGCTGGACATCCACCATGGGTTCGGCAATGCACATGCCGATGCAGCCGACCTCGATCACATCGGTGTCGAGCTGGTTCTTTTCAATATACTGCCGGATGCGAACGAGGGATTTGCCCGCGCCCGCACCGAGACCGCAGGTTCCCGCACCGATGAAAATGATCGGCCGGACGGGATTCTCGCGGCGACGGTCCGACGTGCGGGCGGCAATGCGCTCCCGGCAGGACGAGTCGTCGTGGCAGACCGGTCCCGCGGTCAGGCATTCCACGAGATCCGGGCAGGGGCGTTCCGGGCTGTGCCAGCATTTATCACAGCATTTCCAATCAGCCATTGGCATGTTCCTCAGCCTTTCTCCGGTACGAATCTATGATGGTTTTCACTTTCTCGGGAGTCATCCCGGCATAAAACTCGCCATTAATGGCGATGACCGGGGCCAGTCCGCACGCGCCGATGCACGCCACCACCTCGAGGCTGAACACGCCGTCGCGGGAGGTTTCGCCGGGCTTGACGCCCATCTCTCGAACGAGCGCATCGAGCACCTTCAGGGAACCCTTCACATGACAGGCCGTGCCGCGGCAGACCTGAACGTTGAACCGGCCCTGAGGCTGAAAGCGGAACTGGTTGTAAAATGTCGCGACACCGTAAATCTTGCTCGCCGGAAGTTTAAGGTACTCGCCGATACGGAGGACCGCTTCACGCGAAAGATATCCGTGAGCGTCCTGCACCTTCTGCAGGATGGGGATGAGGTCCTCGCGCTTGGCATTGGGATAGTGCGAGAGCACCTCTTCGATTTTCGTACTGACCACTGTGTGCATCCTCTCCTGGTTAAACGTGAGAGTAACCGTGCGACGCGGAGAAGAACCATGCCGCCGGAGAGTCCCGGCGCACACCCGTTCTCGGCGGGACGGCTGCCACTTCCACGATTTCATGCTTTTGCGTTCAGGGCTGTATCTTTCTTGCAAAATACGCGACTTTTTCCAGCGCCATGGTCATGTCAACGTCCTCGACATAGACATTGGACGGCACCCGGAGGCGAACCGGCGCAAAGTTCATGATCCCCCGTATCCCGGCGCGGACCATGAGATCGGCAACTTTCTGCGCCTCTCCGGAAGGTACGGTGATGGTGCCGATGGATATATCCATTTCCGCCACCTTTTCCGGAAGCCGGTCGATACCGAAGCAACGGCACCCCTGGATGACCCGGTCGCACTTCCTCGGATCGCTGTCGAAAGCGGCGACAATGGCGAGCCTGGGGCGCCGCCCGGAAAAATAGGTCAGCAGGGCGCGGCCCAGATTCCCAACCCCGATCAACGCGGCCCGCTGCCCCTCGGGATCGTCCAGCGACTGACCGATGCTGTCGATGAGTTCGGTCATGTCGTAACCCCGATTGGGATTGCCGGAATAGCCGATACTCATGATGTCGCGACGGACCTGGGCGGGGGTGACGCCCGCCATGGCGGCGAGTTGGTGGGAATAGACATTCCGCACCCCCTCGGCAAGGAGCCGGTTGAGCAGACGGCGATACAGACTGAGCCGGCCGATGGTTTTGTCGGGGATCACGGGGGAGTCCTCCGCAATTCGGGTAACGCGTTTGACTGTGAAAACTTTCACAATGTGAATTTGGTAACGAATATAGCATATTCACAGCGGGAAGTCAAGCCTTTTTTCAGAAAAAATATATTCTTCCCTTCCTCCTCAACCTTCTGTTTCAGGTGCGATTACCCCCTGATTTCCCGCCCCGGGCGGGCCGGAACAGCCCGATGCTCCGCGAGGCGTCCGCGAAAAAAACGTGTTGTCGGGAAACCCGGAAATCCCTACCTTTTAATTACATATCCGTTCCTCAGACACATCCAATCCGGGAGACATTATGGAACGCCGCACGCCTCATTCCGGCCGCCGAACATTCCTGCGCAGCATCTCGCTGGGCGCCGCGGGGTTGACCCTCGGGTCCCTTTCCTCCCAATGCTTCGCCGCTTCCGACGGGGCCGCTCCGGCCAGGGTTTCCCTCACGGCCGGCTCCGACCGTCGCGACATGGTCTACCAGGCACTCAAGCCCTTCGAGAAGGAAGTCAAACGCGCCATCAAAGGCAAACAGGTCATCATCAAACCCAACATGGTCGTGGTGAACGTTCCCCTCTGCGCCACGCATCCGGACGCCCTGCGCGGCGTTCTCGATTTCTTCAAACCCCTCACCAAGCAGCAGATCATCATTGCCGAATCCACCCTCTCCAAAGAGGGCTCCTTCCAGGGCTACGAAAATTACGGCTATCTCCCCCTGGAGCGCGAGTACGGTGTCAGGTTCATCGACCTGAACCAGCAGTCCCATACCATGTGCTGGATACTGGGCAAAACCCACCATCCCCTGGGAGTCCGCATCATCGACACCTTCCTTGATCCGAAGAATTACTTCGTCTCGGTCACCCGTCTCAAGACCCACGACACCGTGGTGACCACCCTCACCGGCAAGAACATGTTCATGGCCGCGCCCCTGAACGACTATACCAAGAGCGACAAGCCGCTCATGCACCAGGGCATCAAGGAGATCAACTGGAACCTCTTCCAGATCGCCGAGAAGGTCCGCCCCGGGCTCGCGGTCCTCGACGGTGTCGAGGGTATGCAGGGCAACGGCCCCATCCGCGGAACCGCCATGGAGCACGGAGTCGCCGTCGCCGGAACCGATTTCGTCGCGGTGGACCACATCGGCGCCGAACTCATGGGCATCCCCTTCGAAAACATCGGTTACCTGAACTATTGCGCGCAAGCCGGCTACGGTCAGGGGGACCGGTCGAAAATCCAGGTCGTCGGGGGAGACGTGGCCAAACATGTGGTGAAGTATCAGATGCACGAGAAGATCGAGGAGCAGTTGACGTGGAAGAAGTAAAAAGAAACTGCGTACGTATGCGGCTCATGCCCGGTCATCGACGCATCACTATTTGATTACCAAAGCGTCAAAGGGCGCGAATGAGCAAATCCCCTATTGGAAGGTTCCATGAACAAGTCTGTCTACATCGAGACCTCCGTAATAAGCTACCTGACGTCACGCCCCAGCCGGAACATCGTTGCGGCTGCCTGGCAACAGGTAACCATGGAATGGTGGGAGAAACAGAGCGCACGGTTTGAACTGTTTGTTTCGGAACTGGTTCTGGCTGAAGCGGGCGAAGGTGATTCGGAAGCGGTTCAGCGGCGCATGGAGAAACTCGACGGCATTCCTGATCTCGAAGTCACGGATGAAGCTGTTTCGCTGGCAGGAAAACTGATTGCCGAAGGAGCTTTGCCGGAAAAAGCCATCGATGATGCCATGCACATAGCGATAGCCGCAGTTCATGGAATTGATTACCTTCTCACATGGAATTATCGCCATCTCGATAATGCGGAAAGAAAGCCCATGGTAAGGAGCATTTGCGTTTCTTCCGGCTATCAATACCCGGAGATTTGTACACCGCAAGAGCTCATGGGAGAGCAGAACGATGTCTGATGAAATAATAAAAGAGGTGTGGAAAATCAAGGACCGCATTGCGAAGCGATTTCAGTATGATGTTGTATCCCTTGCCGCGGAACTGCGCAGACGACAGGAGCGGTCCGGCCGTAAGACGGTTAAACCCAAAAAGAGAGTATGCGACGGAACTGCGCAGTGAAGGCATCATCCCCGGTCCGTTCCCGTATACGAATTCACCGGAAAAAAATTTCATTTCGTGTTGGCCCCAGGCGGGCTTCAGTCCGGTTCTCAGAAAAAATCTTCGCCAGTGATTAGAACAAGGGAATGAATCGATGGACCTGTTTACCGTTGATGAATCGAAATGCACCCGCGATGGGATATGTGTCGCGGCCTGCCCGGCCCGCGTCATCGAAATGAAAGATGGTTTGGTTCCCGCGCCGGTGAGAGCCGCTGCCCGTGGATGCATCAAATGCGGTCACTGCGTGGCGGTGTGCCCGCAGGGTGCTCTTTCCCATTCCGTCATCAAGCTCGAAGACTGCCCGCCGGTGCGCGGCGATTGGGAGCTCACCCCGGAACGGGCGGAACACTTTCTCCGCTCCCGGAGATCGGTCCGCCTGTACCGGGATGCTCCGGTCGAGCCCGAAAAGCTCGCCCGTCTCGTCGAAATCGCCCGCTACGCTCCCACCGGGAGCAACAGCCAGCAGGTGAAATGGCTGGTGGTGAAATCGCGGGAGGATGTCCGGATGATTTCCGGCATGGTCATCGACTTCATGCGGAGCATGGTGGAAAGCGGGCAGCCCATCGCGACATCCTACCGTCTGGACAAGCTGGTCCAGGCCTGGGACGCCGGAACCGACATCATCTCCCGGGGCGCCCCCTCCCTCGTTTTCGCCCTCGCCCCGAAAAATTACGGCGTGGCGCAGGTGGATTGCGCCAACGCCCTCTCCTACCTGGACCTGGCCGCGCCCTCTCTCGGGCTCGGCTGCTGCTGGGGAGGCTTCATCATGATGGCGACCGCCTGCTGGCCGCCCCTGCAGGCGGAACTCGCACTTCCCGAGGGGTACGCCTCCTTCGGCGCGATGATGGTGGGGTATCCGAAGTATAAGTACCATAGACTGCCGGTGAGGAAAGAAGCGGAGATTGTGTGGAGGTAGGGGGTGCATCATGTGTTCTCCGGAAAGGAATTACGCATGAGAATCACTCTGTTCTGCCTTATGGCTGTCATATTTGCGGTGAGTGCTTTTCTGACCACTGCTGGGGCTCAGAACGATGTCGATCTCGACGGCGACGGTAAACCCGACCGTATCGTGTTCGAGGGGAAGCCCGGCGGGGATACCTTCGCGATAACCGTAAACAACGTCCGGTATACGGGAACGGGTGAATGTCTTGACGGAACATACGCCATCGTTGATATTGATTCGACTGATGGGTTGCGGGAAATCGCCATTACGGAAGACGGCCCGAGCGACGATTACGCCACGACGTTTCTGCGGTATGCCGCTGGACGGTTTTTCTATATGGGGAAGATACCCGGTTCCGGCAAGATGATGGAAATTGACGGTTCCGGGGGGCTGAAAACTACGGTTCGGGGCTCGATTCTCCATACCTGGTTCTTTCCGGCGGTGTATGTTGCTGACACGAATCATACGCTTCGGATGGTGGAGCAGACGCTGTATCCCATGTTGACGCCGATGGGGAGTTTTTCGAATTTCTCCCAGGGGACGCAGTGCACAGTGAAGCGCAGTTTCTCCCTGTGCGCTTCCCCGGAGAACCTGACGATTGTCGCCACATTGAACCCCGGTGACAAGTTCACGATCGTGGCCTCGGACAACAAGCATTGGTGCGTGGTGCAGACGAGCCTTGGAATCTGGGGCTGGTTCGAGGTGATCGGCTATGCAACAGTGCTTCCCGCCGGGGTCAGCGCCCTGGAACTCATCGACGGCCTGTGCATGGCGGATTGACGACGAGACCGGAAAGATCATGACCGAAAACTCCAGCACCTCCCAAATCATTCTCTATCAGACCAAAGACGGCCAAACCCGGCTTGACGTTCGTCTGGAAGACGAGACCGTGTGGCTTTCGCAGAAGATGATGGCCGAACTGTTTCAGGTCTCCGTTCCCACCATCAACGAACACATCAGGACCATTCACGATGACGGAGAATTGGATAAAGAGGCAACTATTCGGAAATTCCTAATAGTTCAAACCGAAGGTTCCCGGCAGGTAAGTCGGCAGGTCGATTTCTATAATCTCGACATGATCCTCGCCGTCGGTTATCGTATCCGCTCCCCGCGCGGGTCGCAGTTCCGGCGCCGGGATATTTCTCCGGCGCTTTCGGCTTGTGCAGGAAAACCATGAGTCACCATACATGAAGGGCTGTTGTCATGAAACTGCGGATAATTCTCGAACCGAGCGAGGACGGCGGATTCACCGCGATCGTCCCCGCGCTGCCCGGGTGCATCAGCGAAGGCGATACCAAAGAAGAAGCGTTGGCGAATATCCGGGAAGCAATTGAGTTGTATCTTGAGTCGGTGGAAGATGACCGGAGTTATCGTCCCGATTCCGAAGAGCTGGAGATCAGCATATGACCAAGGTCCCCAGTCTGGATTTCGATTCGGTTATCAGCGCCTTGCGACGGGACGGCTGGGTCGTGATACGGCAGAGGGGGAGCCACATTCGTTTGCACAAGACAACCAGAGACGGCGTAATGAAGATCACCATTCCCGCGCATCGTCCCATCAAACGGTCAACATTGGCGCATATACTCAAACATGCGCGGATTTCGGTTGAGGACTTTTTGTCTCTGCTCTGATATGTAATGGTCGATACTATTTCCCCGTCCCGGCGGGAAGACGTCTCCCATACACGATAACCCTTCACCTGCGCAATGCTGGGATCGAACATGAATCGTCGCGAAATGATGACTCTCTCCGGCGGGCTTGCCGCCTCTCTTCTCACCGGGTGCTCGACGGTGAAGACCCTCACGGGAAGAAAGCAGTCGAAGTTCAAAATCGTCGGCTATTTTCCCAGCTACCGGGGAACGCCCCGGTTGGAACAGCTTTCCCAACTGACCCATGTCATCTTTTCGTTCGTCACTCCCACTCCCGAGGGCGGCCTGACCAACAATATCAAGAACCTGAAGGAGATGGTGGACGCCGCGCACAGCCAGGGAACGAAAGCCGGTCTGGCCATCGGAGGCGGAGCGTACCGGGACGGCAATTTCCCGTTGATCGCGGCGACCGCCGATTCGCGCCGGGCGTTCTGCGACGCGTGCATGAAGGAAGTCGAGCGGTATGGGCTGGACGGCATCGATCTGGACTGGGAGTATCCCAACAAGGGCGCCGAAGCCGAGGGCTACGCGCTCCTGATGGGCGAGTTTTCGAAGGCGCTGCATGACCGGGGGAAGTTCCTCAGTTCGGCGGTGACCGACAATGACTGGCCGGGCAGCATCAGCCGGGGCTCCAGCGTCATACAGGATGTGGATTTCCTGAATGTCATGGTGTATGACCGGGGCAAACCGCAGCACTCCACCTACACGCTTGCCGAGGAATCAATAAAGATCTGGTGTGAGGACCGGGGATTGCCGAAGGAGAAATACATCCTGGGCGTTCCGTTCTATTCCCATGTGCCGTCCCAGGCCACCTATGCCCAAATTGTCGCCCAGCATCCGGAAGCCGCCAATGCGGACGGCGTCGGCGGATTCGATTACAACGGCAAGCCGACCATCATTCAGAAGACGAAACTGGCGATGGAGAAGACCGGAGGAATCATGATCTGGGAAATCGGTCAGGACGCGCCGGGAGAGGCCTCGTTGCTCACGACAATTTATACAACCGTACGAAAGTAGACGGAAACACATTTGAAAATACGGCTATCGGGTTGAGTCAGAAAACAGGGCCCAAGGTCCCCTTCCTTTACCCCATTCGTACCAAATCGGTACGAATGGGGACCCCGGGGCCTTGCGGCCACCTTCCCCCTGGCAGGGGGCAGGAAAGGCGCCGCTCTGCCCGGGGTTCTTCCGCCCCGTAGATGGCGACGGGAGCGGGAAGCACGGAAAGGACTGTTTTGTTGACTTAAACCGTTACCTATCTTTGAAAAATCCTGAGTATTGATCCTGCGCGTTTTTTTCTGTATGGAAGGGAGGTAGGATTGGGAGTTCTGGAGATACGAAATCTGCGTCTGGCGCTAAACGGGAAACAGATCCTGAACGGGCTCACCATGGATATCTGGGAGGGGCACGTTCACGCGGTGGTGGGGCCCAACGGCGCCGGGAAGTCCACCCTCGCCAATACCATCATGGGACTGCCGGGATACCGGGCTTTTGAGGGTGACATCCTGCTCGACGGCGAGTCCATCCGTGAGTTTGCTGTCGATGAGCGTGCCCGACGGGGTATCACTCTGGCCTGGCAGGAACCCGCCCGGTTCGAGGGGCTTACCGTACGGGACTTCATCCGGGCATCGGCACGGGATAAAAGTTCCGATTCGATAAAAAGCGCGCTGGACCGGGTGGGCATGGGCCCGGAATATCTCGCGCGGGCGGTTGACGCTACCCTCAGCGGCGGCGAACGAAAGAAGGTGGAGTTGGCCTCCATCATCGCCATGGAGCCCAGAGTCGTGCTCCTCGACGAGCCGGACTCGGGCATTGACGTGGATTCGCTGGAGCGGATATTCGACGCCATCCGTTTTTTCCGGGAGCGCGGCGGCACGGTGATCATGATCACCCACAGTCCGACAGTGCTTTCCCACGCCGAGCACGCTTTTTTGGTGTGCAGCGGACAGGTTACCCTCAAGGGGACGATCGACGAAATTATGCCCTACTTCACCGGGAAATGCGTTCCCTGCGACCACCGGAACGCTCCCGCGCTCGACTCCAGGGGAGGAGAAGCATGAGCAACGGAGACCAGGCCATCAGGGAAATGTTTGACGCCATCGAAACTGAAACCGCCATTCTGAAAAATCCCGAGATCGCCCACGTGGTTATCGAGCAGAACAAGGTGCTCGGTCTCCACGCCGTCCCCGGCCTGAACGTGGACGTGAAGGAACTGGAGGATGGCATCGACGTGAATATCCGGGTGGATGACGGCGCGGTGATTGCCAAAACGGTGCACATGTGCTTCGGCATGCTCCCCTCGGAAGGGGTGCAGCGCATCAACATGGATGTGCGGATCGGACGGGGCGCGTCAATTTCGGTGCTCGCCCACTGCGTGTTCCCCAACTCCGTGGATGTGAAGCATCTCATGGACGCCCGTATCCGGGTGGAGGAAGGCGGAAGCTATTCCTACCTGGAAAAGCACGTCCACGGCGAACTGGGCGGCATCACCGTGGTACCCAAGGCGCGGATCGAACTGGCCCCCCGCGCCCGGTTCAAAACGGAATTCGAACTGATCAAGGGGCGAGTCGGTACGATCGATATCGACTATGACTGCTTCTGCGGCGAGAACAGCGTTCTGGAAATGACCGCCCGCATCAACGGCACGGGAGAGGATATTATCCGCCTGCACGAGACCGGCCATCTGGAGGCTGGCGCCACCGGTGTGCTCACCTCCAAAATCGCGGTGCGGGACCACGCCCGGGCGGAGATATTCAACAAGCTCATCGCCAACGGCCCCTATGCCCGGGGGCACGTGGACTGCAAGGAGATCATCAAGGATTCGGCGATCGCCACTGCTACTCCCATCGTGGAAGTGCGCGACCCCCACGCCCATGTCACTCACGAGGCGGCTATCGGCAGCGTGGACTCCAAGCAGCTCCAGACCCTGATGGCCCACGGGCTCACGGAAGACGATGCGACCGAACTCATCATCCAGGGTTTGCTTGGGTAAGCCGGGGTTTTGTCCACAGTCGTTGGGAAGGGGCGACGCATAGCGTCGCC
>JAWLHT010000121.1:0-14204 GCA_041690195.1 Candidatus Latescibacterota bacterium | reverse complement strand
TGGAAATATGTTTGCACTATATTAGATAGTCGCCGGAGGGCCCATAGCTCAGCGGTTAGAGCCACCGGCTCATAACCGGTTGGTCCAAGGTTCAAATCCTTGTGGGCCCACCATCTAAGCGGCCCATACCGCAACGTTGTTCCGGGCGATTAGCTCAGTCGGTTAGAGCGCGGCGCTCACATCGCCGAGGCCACTGGTTCGAGTCCAGTATCGCCCACCAGATAGTTATCCGAGGTGTGCATGGTGCTCATCTTTTTTCAGAGGTATGGAACCCGGCTCTCTGGTTCCGAAACACAGCACACCAGGTTTATAGACTGAACGCGAAGGGTGCATCAATCGAGATGCACCCTTCGCGTTTTACGGCGGGACGTGGAGCATGGTTACGATTCGGGACGTTGTCGGGGTCATGAACCGCTGGGCGCCGCCTGCAATTGCCGAAAGCTGGGACAATCCAGGTCTCGTCACGGGAAACATGTTTGATCCGGTAGCCGCGGTGCTTGTCACGCTTGATGTTACCGAGGATATTCTCGATACGGCGCGACGGATCGGCGCGACACTGGTGATTTCCCACCATCCGGCCGTTTTTCGTCCCTTGCGCTCTCTTTCGGGCAATACACGTCCGGTTCGGGTGTTGCGTGAGGCTGTTCGTGGCGGAACAGCGCTTTTCTCCGCTCATACCAATCTCGACCAGGCCCCCGGCGGCGTAAGCCATGCTCTTGCGGAACGACTTGGTCTCCGTGATACGGCTCCTCTGGTATCCGGCCGTGCGGAGCAGGTCAAATTTGTCACGTATGCTCCGCCGGAATTCACCAACCGTATCAGAGACGCGGCTGCTTCCGCCGGCGCCGGCGAAATCGGAGAGTACCGTTTCTGCTCCTTCTCCGTACACGGGACCGGGTCTTTCCTTCCTTCCGCCGCGGCAAGTCCCTCTTCCGGAGAACGTGAGACGCTTTCCCGGGCAGAGGAAGACCGGATCGAGATGGTTGTCCCGTCCGCCCTCGTATCGGCGGTGATTTCCTCGGTCCGGTCCGTACACCCGTACGATGAAATGGCCTATGACATCTTCCCGCTTGCGAACACGGATTCCCGTTTCGGGTATGGTGCGATTGGAATGCTGGAACACCCAATAGAGGCAACTGCATTCATCGGTATGGTCGCCGAACTGCTGGATCTGAATTTTCTTACCCACTCCGGGGTAACCGCAGAAAAAGTTCAGAAAGTCGCGGTGATGGGTGGCAGCGGAGCCAAGTACATCGGCCATGCGGCTGCATCCGGAGCGGATGCCTATGTTACCGGAGAAATCGGATACCACGACTTTCTCGAAGCGGATGAGGCATTTCTGCTGGTTGACGCGACTCATCGCGCAACGGAAATGCCCGTGCTTGAGGCAATCCGAAATACCCTGCGCCAACACTTCCCGGATTCCCTAACTGTTACAATAGACCCCGGAACTGTCCGGCCCCAGGTCAGCCGTCACGGTTCCTGCAATAGATAATGAGTCTCATGGAGGAATGTAATGAAAGAGGATTTGACCAAACTACTCGCCGCCCAGGAAATAGATCTTAAAATTGATGCTCTCGAGCGGAACAGGCAAACGTACCCGCAACAGATTACGACACTCAACAACGAAATTGAAACGCTCCGGACATCCATTTCGGAATTGGAAACACTTATCTCGGAAACCCGGGAAACCCGTCAGGATGTCCAGCAGGAAACAGCCTCGGAGCGTGAAAACCTGGCCAAGAAAGAAAAGCGCCTCCTTGAGACGAAAAACAATAAGGAATACAATGCCGTTCAGAGTGAGATCGTTCAGGGACGCGATAGAGTTGAGAGTCTGGAAACAGAGGAACTTGAACTGATCGACCGTCTTGAATCCCTGGAACCGCAGCTTGATGCTGCCAAATCGAAACTTGAAGAAGTTACCACGGAAAACACTGCGCGCATTGAGGAACTGGAACGAAATCTCGGAACCCTTGATTCTGATATACAGCAACTTTGTAAAAACCGTGACGCCCTCCTTGAAGGACTCAATACGCGGCTCCTTGCCATGTATAACCGTCTTCGCAAGGCAAGAAACGGTATTGCGGTTGCCAGGGTAGGCATGGCGAAATTCTCCTGCACCGGCTGTTATAAACGTCTTCCCCCGCAAAGGATCGTTGAAATAAGACGGGGCAATACGATTATCAACTGTGAGAACTGCGGACGTATCTTGGTCTGGGACGATTCCGACGCTGAGACATGTGGCTGAACTGAAATGTTTCACCAAAGACTGGATTGAATACAAAGGGCGCCTCCATCGGGAGACGCCCTTTGTATTGTGCATGAAACGTGAAAAAAGATTCTTCGCTGTAATTTATGGGCAAATGGGGGTGAACGGTGCAAAGTGAAGGGTGAAAGGGGTACAGGCACAGAGGCACAAAGAAAAAAACGCAGGAACGAGGCATGCCTCGACCGGTCTGAACAGTACACTCCGGCATTAGCGGCCATTTCACTTCTCCTGGCTCCCGACTCATGATTACTTCACGTGTTTACCCACTCAAATCCTTGAAACGCCCCAAGTCAGGCCGTTGAGGTCGCATATCTCAGGGACGGCAACCACACTGCCGTGCTTGCACCGGTTCTCAGCAGACCACGTGCAGTGATTCGTGGGAACTCAGATTCGCCCTCGGTTGCGACAGGCGGTCGTATACTACTCATGCCCCGGCATTACGGCGGTCGGGCCGCAGCCACCGTAGAGGATTTTCCGGGACACGGCCGTTCAGGAGTTCGATGAGGAGCCTTGATTCCTGATCATCCACAAGTCCGGTGCTGCCGGCAAGGCCGACGACCCCTCCTTCCTGAACGATATCCCCTTCACTGACGAGAATATCGGAGAGGTGGGCATAAATGGTGTAATATGTGGGGTAATGGTGAACCATGACAAAATTCCCGTACCCTCGTATGGACTGTGTTTTAACAACCCTCCCGGTCCCGATGGCCCGTACCTGCTCCCCCTGCTTCGTCCGGAATTCAACCCCACGATTGATGGTCACCGTTTTGGTCCGGGGATCCACCTGACGGCCGTAGCTGCTGATAATCGCCCCTGAAACCGGCCAGGTAAGTTTGCCGCGCCTGCTGGCAAAATTATACCCCTTGAGGGCTCCCGGATCGACCTTCTTGTCCCGGGCGATCTGTTCCTCGAGAAGACGGTCCATGAGCGCCACGGCCTGTTTGTACTGTTCTTCCCACCGACGATTCCGGACTTCCTGGGCTTTTTGATCCCGGGCGATCTCATTGAGGAGTTCCAGACGCTTTTTCTGGGCGCCGGCCAGAACGACGCTTTCGCGTCGTTTTACACTTTCCAGAGCCCGTTTTGCCTCAAGCGCGATCCTGATGTTCGCCATCTCGGTCTGAATCACTTCGTTCTGACGGCGGAGGGAATGGAGCACTTCGAGGTCGGCCGCGGCCATTTCCCGCAACATCCGGAAGCCCCTCATGAGAGTGGAAAAAGACCCCGCACTGAAGAGGACCCGGGCCGGAGAAACTTTCTGCCGCCGGTACATCGCCCGCAAGCGCGCTGCATACTCTCCTGAACGAACTGAAAGAACCTTTTTTGCGTTCGCCAATCGCTGTCTGGCGGATGCTTCTTCCCGCTGGAGAATCTGTTCCTCGTTGCGCAGCCGTAAAAGGTTTCCCCGGACGATATCAATCTTTTGCTCCTCGCGTTCCATTTCTCCCTGGACGGACTCACGCTGCTTTTTCATATCGAGAATTTTTTTCTCTCCCTTTTGCAGCTCACTGCGAACCCGTTCGATATCCTGGCGCACCTTTTCCAGGCGCTTGGATACCGACTCCATGCTCTCGCTCTGGGCCAGAACCATTTCTGTCGGGATCAGCGTTCCCATCAGATAAATCAGCAAGAGCCCCGCCACGGTTTTCTTCAGCCCACCCATTCAGACAGTCCTCCGAACCGCCAGATGACTTCCGAACAATCCAAGCAAAGCTCCGGCGGGGATGAGCGATCCGAGAAAACACGAAGCTCTCATCAGAAGTTCCGCTGAAATCCCGAACGTATGAAGATATACTTCAAAATCCGGAACGGACCTATTCGCCCAGAATATGGGACCAACCAGAACTGCATATGCCACAATACCCGCTGATGCTCCCTGAATAAACCCCTCCATGTAAAACGGCCGGCGAATAAAGCCCTCCGTCGCACCCACCAGGCGCATTATTTCAATTGCTTCACGCCGTATTGCTACATTCGTGCCAATGGAACTGGATATTATGATGATACCGGCAATTCCCACGAGCACGCCGAGGGTAACTTCAACACCAAGAATGATCATCAGAACAAAATCCATCTTGGCCATCCACTCCCGGCCATACTCCACACTTTCCACACCGTTCATGGCTTCCAGCTTTTTCCCGATCTGCTGGAAGGAGATCGCATTCCGATAGCCATCACCCACGACTACCACGATAGAGCGGGGCAGCGGATTTTCTTCCAAAGTGGAGAGCAGGTTCTCGCCGAACATTCGCTCAAATTCACCGGCGGCATCCTCCCTGCTGACGATTCGGGTAGATTCAACTTCGGGAAGCGGAGATATGGAAGCATCAAGCGCCAGCATGTCCGCATCGCTCAAACGATCCTCGATGTAGACACTGATTTCCTCGTTCTTCCGGAGGAGATCCATTATGGTATGCGAGTAGTAGGCCAGCAACCCAAACGCTCCAAACAAGACCAGCGCCATGGTAATTGCCAGCACCGACACCAGAGTCCTGCCGGGAAAACGGACAATAGCGGTGAAGGCTTCGCTCAAAGACCGCATGATACCATCCTTCCGTTGGCTATGCGGACAATCCTGTGGGACCCTGTGGAGATAAGCTCTGTTTTGTGCGTCGCCATGAGCACCGCGGTTCCACACCGGTTTATTGATGCAAGGAGGTCGGTGATTGCCCACGTGTTCTCGTCGTCCAGATTTCCCGTCGGCTCGTCTGCCAAAAGGACGGAGGGTTCCTGCACGATGGCTCTCGCGATGGCGACCCGCTGGCATTCTCCACCGGAAAGCTCCCGGGGAAAGTGGTTGAGCCGATGACTCATGCCAACGGTGTGCAGGGCCTGGAGTACCTTGTGGCGAATTGACCGGTGTTTTGCCCCGGTGACTTCAAGTGCGAAAGACACATTTTCGTAAGCGGTACGATCCCGGAGAAGCTTGTAATCCTGGAAAATGCACCCGATCATCCGGCGGAGAAACGGAATCCGGGAACCTGGGATACGCCTGGAATCCATGTCCTGTATGGCAACCATACCAGCGGTGGGAAAGAGATCGAGGTGGATGAGCTTGAGGATGGAGCTTTTTCCGGCTCCGGAAGGTCCGGTGAGATATACGAATTCGCCACGGCGAATTCGGAATGTAATGTCTTGGAGCACTGTAGTGCGATGCAGCACGAGGCCGACAGAGTCAAGCCTGATCATATTTCTCCCCTGTCATGGCGCTCCGGTAAAAAAAACGGTTCAGTTCCGCCGAAGCACGTAGTGCACCCGTTCCGACCGTTCGGAACCTTCACGAAAACTCATATCGTCGAAACAACCGACCACGGAAAATGGAGCCGTTCTGATCATTGCCCCGATTTCCGAAAGCGAATATATCTTCTGACGGTGAATCTCCGAAACCTGCGGCAATCCCGGCCGGGATATTATGAACCTGTTTTCCTGTATGCGCGTATCGGGATTGTACCGGCAGATGCGCTCATATTCAGTATCACCGACTCTCTCGGTCATGCTTGAGTCCCGAAAGTACAGTTCGGAGTTTCTGGTCGTGCAAACATCGAAAACAAAAAGCCCGCCGGCGCCGAGAACGTTGGCCGCTTCGGCTACCGCTCTCCGGAATCTGGCAGGCTCCAGAATGTAGTTGATGGAATCGTAAAGACAGATAACAGCATCGAAACTCCCCTTCACCGGTAAAGCTGCCATATCACCCGCCACGCAAAGGGGGGGAATACCCTCAGCGCGGAACTTGTCGGCGGCAATCCGCACCATTTCCGGGGAAATATCAATACAGGTAACATCGTAGCGCTTGGCATGCAGTAACAAGGCAAAACTGCCGGTTCCACAGGCGGTTTCCAGAATACGCCGCACACCCGGATGAAAGCGCACAAACACCCGTTCGAGATAGTCAGCCCAGGCATCGTATTCCACATGGTCCATGATCCGGTCGTAGAGATCTGCAATTTCCTCGTAGGGACGCCGCTTATGGGGAAGCCTACTCCGGAACAAATCTTCAAGTCCGCCGAACCGCCCACTCATCGGAACATATCCCCTTCCCCGTTCATCCGCCCCTGCTCACGCTCTGTTCCCAAAGCGGCTTGATCACATGCGTTCACTCCGAACGAATTTCAATATACGTTTCATCGCGGAGTTCGGAAAAAATACGCTCAAACTCCCTGATGATTTTCTGCTGTTTGGCAAAAGACTCGAGCATCGCGCGGTCTTCCTGCAGGTTCACTATATGTGCCGGTTTGTGCTGGTCGAGTCGTAAAATGTGATACGCATTGTACTCGCTCTTGAATGGGCTGGAGATTTCCCCTTTTTCCAGGTTGGAGGCCTGCTCCATAAATGTGGCCGGCACGTTGGCTTCCCCCCGGGAAATCCACTTGGTCTGGCCGCCGAAATCCCTTGTACTGGAGTCCTCGGTATACTGTTTGGCCATATCCGCAAAAGTAGCTTTCCCTTCGAGAATGTCCTGACGAATACGGTTCAGTTGGGCCACGGTCGCATCTTCTTCTTCCTGCCCCACATTCAGCATGACCAGAATGTGACGCGCACTGACTTCATCACCGCGGATATCCTCCACCTTGATCAGATGCATTCCGAGGCTTGTTTCCACCACATCGGATACCTCGCCTTTCTGCAGCCCAAAGGCCGCCGCGGTAAACCGTTCATCGAAATCGCTGCGTTTGAAGTATCCGATATAGCCGCCATCCTTCACCCCGCCTGGAATTTCAGAGTATTTGTTAGCCATTTCGGCGAAATCCGCGCCTGCTTCGATTTCCTTGCGGACCATTCCGAGTTTTTCCCGGGCGGTCTGCTTTCTGGACTCCAGAACTTTCGGAGAGATCATGATGTGGCTGAACCGGAACTGATCCGGAACTTCCTGCAGGGAATCCTTATGCGCCGCATACCAGGTTTCCAGTTCCTTTGGGGTAACCGATACACTCTGCTCGATTTTCTGGAGCATCATCTGCTGAATCACCGTTTTGCGAGCCATGGTTGAATACATGTACCGCAATTGCTGCTCGGTGAGCCCCACATCTTCCAATGCTTTCTGGAAGCTTACGTCATCCGGAAACTGCTTCCTGATCCGAGCATACTCGTTTTTCGCAAACATATCGATATCACGCTGGTCCGGAACGATGGAGTCGCGCTGCGCCTTGACCTGGAGCAACTGCTCGTTGACCATCGCCTCCACCACTTCACTCTGCAGATCGGCGAGCACTTCCCGGGAAGTACTATAGTCAAGGTTCCGCTCCATCATCTGAGCTTCAAGCTGACGCCGAACCTCGGAGAGCAGAATGATCTGATCACCCACAACCGCAACTACACGATCGACCATTTCCTCTTTGGCCCAGACACTGCCAAGACCGACCGAGCCGACCAGCGCGATGATCATTCCCGCAAAAAGCTTTCGTTTCATATCCTAATTGCCACCTTCGCTATCGTTTTCATACGTAATTTTGGCGTCAGCACTCAGTTTCCGCAGAAACTCCGCGCGCGCCGTCTCACGGCTTTCCGTCATGTACATATCAAGAACGCGATCCTTGACCGACTCGAAAGGCTTGACACTTCCCGGCTCATAGGCTTCATCGACAATCAGGCATGCCCATCCTTCCGATACCTGAAAGGGATCGGATACTTTCACCAGCCCGTATCGCCGCACTGTGGCATCAATGGCCTTCCACACTTCGGGCGAAACGGCATCCTCGGTGACAACACCCAAATCACCTCCATTTTCGGAGCTTGGGTCTTTCGACTTTTCTTTGGCCAGTTCCGAGAATCCAATCCGGCTTTTCACCTCTCTACGAAAATCATCGGAATCGCGACGGGTATCAAACGAAGCGTAACGAATCCGGTATTCCTTTTCCTGGAGCATAAAGTATTGCTTGTGATCCTCGTAATATTTTTTCAGCACATCGTCCGCAGGTGGCTTCAGTTCGCCTGCGTTCCGTTCCAGCAGTTCATTGACCAGGAGCGTACGCCGTGTATTTTCTATAATCTTCAGAATGTCCGGATCCTGGTCCAGTTTACGGTCAATCGCTTCCTGATAGAGAAGTTCAGTGTTCACCCACTCGTTTACAATCTCCCGTTTCTGCTCCGGGGTGAGCGCATCGTAAAAACCGCTTGGAACGAGTTCCCGGAGGCCGCTTTCCGTAAGCTGACGGTCATTGACCTTCACGAAAACCCGCTCTCCCGAAACGTCGGCATCGTCCTGCCTGGAACACCCAAACACGACCATCATGCTCATAAGCCCAACCATCACCACATTTACTCGCCTGATCATGGCCGTCCTCCCCTGCGGTAACCGGCGGCTCATCCAATCTCCCTTCCCGAACAAGACATCACCTCTAACACAATTTACGGAAATGCATGTAGTTACGCGAACAATATAAATCAGGTGACTATTGTCTGCAAGATTTTTTTAACCTGTTCAAGCGGCCGTTCTCCGTCTGCGGCAATCTTGAAGGAAATGCGCATTCCCTTCTGGAAAGCGAAATTGAGCTTTACTGGCGATTTGCGTACCATTCCCTCGATGGTGGAGCGGGTGACTTCCGCCGATTCCGGAATATGCAGCGCGGCCTCGCCTTCCGTATACGATATTTCCGATGCTCCAGCCAGAGCCGCATAATGACGAATATACACTGAGTCGATAAGGTTTGCCGAAGGTCCCTGGATTTTTCCAAAACGATCGACCATTTCTTCTTCGATACTCGCCACATCATCGACCGTAACAGTTTCGGCCAGCCTGCGGTAAAACAGCACGCGCTCACCGGCGTCCGGGATAAACTCCTCGGGGAGGAAAGAGTCGGTCCGGAAATTCAATTCAACCTCCGGCGGCCGCTCAATCTTTTCACCCCGCAACTCTGCGATGGTTTCATGCAAAAGTTCATTATAAAGGTCGAAACCGACGGCAGAGATGAATCCGGACTGCTCGGTGCCAAGAATGTTGCCCGCGCCTCGTATTTCCAGGTCACGCATTGCGATTTTGAATCCGCTCCCCAGGCCGGCAAATTCTTCGATAATCCGGAGCCGCTGGCTGGCCACCTTCGAGAGAGGTACTCTTGGCGGTACAAGCAGATACGCGAATGCTCTCCGATTGGAGCGCCCCACCCTGCCCCGGAGCTGGTACAGCTGGGAAAGACCAAAAGTATCAGCGCGGTTGATGATGATCGTGTTCACCGAGGGGATATCGAGTCCGTTCTCAATAATCATCGTGCTGAGCAGTACCTGAAACCGGGCATGGTGAAAATCGTGCATGACTTTCTCCAGCTCTTTTTCCGGAAGTTGGCCGTGGGCGACTCCAAACGTGACACTCGGCAGGATTGACCGCAGATAGGCCGCCATACTGTCAATGGACTGCACCCGGTTGTGAACGAAGAAGACCTGTCCTTCCCGGTCAATCTCCCGAATGACCGCTTCGATAATATACTTTTCATCAAACGGGACCACTTCGGTGTGTACGGCGTACCGGTCCCGGGGAGGAGTATTGATGAAGGATATGTCCCTCGCCCCGAGGAGAGACATGTTCAGGGTGCGCGGGATTGGCGTGGCGCTCATGGCCAGAACATCGACGTTCTTCCGAATCTGCTTGATGCGCTCTTTGTGGCGAACTCCGAACCGCTGCTCTTCGTCGACAACCAGGAGACCAAGATTCTTGAAGATAACGTCACGGGAGAGCAGACGGTGTGTTCCAATGATGATATCCACTTTTCCGGAGGCTAACCGGCTCAGGATGTCGTTCTGCTCGGCTTTTGTCCGAAAGCGTGAGACCGATTCGATGCGCACGGGAAAATCGGCGAATCTATCCCGAAAGGTTTCCTCGTGCTGGTCGGCGAGAATGGTGGTCGGAACCAATATCGCCACCTGACGGTTATCCAGTACCGCCATGTATGCCGCCCGCATGGCCACTTCGGTCTTCCCGAAACCGACATCGCCGCAGATCAGCCGGTCCATGGGAGAAGCGCTGCGCATGTCGCCCTGCACGTCCGCCCATGCCCGGAGCTGATCCGCAGTTTCTTCGTATATGAAAGCGTCATCGAACGCCGCAAGCATCTGTTCGTCCGGATGGAATGCGTGTCCCGGAAGCGCTTTGCGTTCCGCATAGAGCCGGAGGAGGTCCTCGGCCATGCGCTGGATGGACTTCTTTGTTTTTGCCTTGAGGTTTTCCCAGGCGGCGCCCCCAAGTTTGTTCACAACCGGAGCGACGCCTTCCTCCGAGGTGAATTTCTTGAGACGCTTGAGTTGTTCAACCGGAACAAACAACTGGTCCCGGCCCTGGTACTGAACGAGCAGGCAGTCTTTCCACGCGCCGCCGGCCTGGATACGCTTCAGCCCCATGTACCGCCCGATTCCGTAGTTTACATGCACAACAAAATCACCGAGGGTGAGCGCACGATAATCTGGAATGGGGACGCCATCCTTGAAACGGCGATATTTAACTCTCCGGCGATAGCGGCTGAATATTTCATGATCGGTCAGAAGAAGCAACCCGGAACCACGGTCGGTGAAACCGCCGGAAAGCCTGGTCACCCCGATCTCCGCGGCGTCTTCCACCTCCTCAAGAAGTTCGCGAAGACGGTCGGCCTGGCCCTTGTTGTCGCAGACAATAAGGCACTGCATACCCTCTCCGCGGGCATCCCTGATATTCCGACGGACTTCTTCGATGGTCCCCTGGTATTGTCGTGACGCGTTGATCCCGAATTCGACAAGCGAGGAGCGCCGTTCGGAGGGGGGACGAATTTCAACGTTCTCCAGCAACTGAAGACGTTCCATTTCACGCAGAACAAGTTCCGGAGAGGCAAACATCATGTCCGGAGGGGGAAGGTCGGGATCCTCGTTGCGCTGACGCTCCCAAAGGGTAGAAGCGTGGGACATGCGCTGGTCGAGTGCGTGACGGCAACGGGCGGGTTCAAACATGAGAACGAGGTCAGTATCATCGAAATAATGAAGCAGGGAAGCACGGGCGCCAAAAACAAGATGGAGATACTGTTCTATTCCTCCCGGACGCTCCCCTCCTTCGAAAGTCCGCCGAATCCGGGTAAGATCGATCCCTGTACCCGTTTCGATTTCACGTATCCGCCGCTCATCATCAGCATTCATACCCGCTTCGACGACAAACTCATCGGGCGGGATAATACGTACCGTGTCAAGCGTATGGAGGGAGCGCTGGGTCGAAGTTGAGAACGCACGTATCGACTCAACTTCATCGCCCCAGAATTCAATCCGGAACGGGAGATCTCCACCAAAAGGAAACACATCGAGAATACCGCCGCGAACCGCCATCTGCCCCGCGGCAGTCACCGTATTCTGACGGCTGAACCCTTTTATGGCGAGAGAGCGGACCAGGTCTTCGAATACGAGACGGTCCCCACGATGAACGGTAAGGCCGACCAGTTCCATCAGCCCGGGGGGGGTGGTGGGATCGTGCACGGCTCCGATGGTGGCAATCACAACTCCACGCCACCCCCGCTCCAGTTCATCCAGGGTTTCAACCCGGCGGCTCCGTACTTCGAAGTGGCTGTCCATCGGCTCATAGGGCGATGTGTCGCGCTCGGGGAAATACTGGATCCGGCCGGAGCCGAGAATATTTTCAAGATCATCTCGGAGCGCCTCGGACTCATCCTCACCCGGCAGAACAGCCAATACCCGGCGGACCGGTGCATTTTCATGGTCTCCCAGGAGCACCGCGGCGAGGAACGCGGCGGATGAGCCTCCCAAGCCATGCACCAATGCACGCCGGTCGCGGTCGAGAATACGGCGCAGAGCGGGAAACGACGGATGCGTGCGAAATTGTTTGAGAACGGAAGTAAGCATGGTGGGCTATTCTGTGAAAACGTGACTCGGAGAACGGAGTGGACACTTACTGAACGGGCAGTCGCAACTGGATATGCACGCGCTTGTACTTCTGCTGAAACACGAGTACCGCAGCCGGGTATACCGTTGCGGGGATTATCTTGCGCAGTCGGAAAAACAGGAGACGATTCCGCCGTTCCCACCGTCCAATGACGATTGAATCAGAATTTCGTTCCCCCGCGACGAAACATGGTACGACGTGTCATCATTTCCTTTTTCATCGTATCGCGTTTGTTGTCCTCGGTGATGTCCTGGATCAGCCGGTACAATGAGCTTTCGTTATGGTCGTATATGCGTACGTTGTAGGTTTCCGGTATACCGGACATACTGAGGACCTCGGCGATATCCACCTTGGCGACATAGTAATGACAATAGGGCAGGTAGGAGGCAACCACCTCCGCGGCGAGTAGTTCATTGTCGCGAAGGCCGTGCTCGACATGTTCGATGCCGTAAGCTTCGAGCATGGGATACAGGATTGAGGAAATGATATGAAATTCCGGAATTTCCTTAACTTCCTCCCGGGAAAGGAATCGGCTCATGTGACTTTCCGCCGAGCCTACAGCGGGAAGATACGGTCCTATCAGATCCGGAAACTGCTCCCCCAGAGTACGATAGTGGGAAGAAGCGATTTCCTCGACAGGCTTCCCCTCCTTGTAGCTTTCGATGAACTCGAAAACCTGGGAATAGTTCTTTTCACGGCTCATGGCCTGATTGACGTTCGTGGCGGTTATGGCGGAATAGCCGTTGAACCCGATCCGGTATTTGTCGTCGGGATCGGCGGTGAATGCATCACGCCAGACCGGTTTAGAGTATATATTGTCAAAAAAATAATTGATAACACGGATAAGCTGGAGAGTTTTGATGGTGTACCGGAGATGGAATTGAACCTGGCCCAGTTCTCCGAGCATGTTCAGAAACGGCTTTTCGATTTGATTGTTCTCGATATAGGGGAACACATGATCGATGGAAAGGGGCGTGACCAGACGGTCGGCGACATACCCTTCCCGCAGCACCTGAAAAAGACGCCGCATAACCGGATAGGTCCGCTCGCCGGTGTAGGTCAGGTACATGTACCCCAGCGTTTCGTTATCCAGATATACGACCCGCTTCTCGGTCTTGTTCAGCATGTACGAGTCCGTGGCATGGGGTGAAGAATTGTGGAGTGTCGAAGAGGGATTAGATTGCCGAAATATGCCGATTCTTCCCCCCGAAAGCAACAAAAAAGGCTGGTCCGGCTGCAAACGGGAAAGTAGCATGCGAAACAGAACCTGCGGTTCACACCGTCTTTGTTTTCCTCCGCCATTCATAGAGAGCGATGGAGAACGCCACCGTTGCATTCAGACTCTCGATATCCCTCGAGATGGGAATGCGAATCAGATACTCCGGGGAGAGTTGTTCCGGCAGTCCGGGGCCTTCCACGCCCGCCAGAAGAGCAAAACGGCGGGGAAACCTGACTTCGTCGATATCCACCCCGTCCGCGGCAAGAGCGGCCACGGGGAGCCCCAGTTCTCCGATATCCCGAATGGATGGCCCCTCGACAAAATCCACCAGAAACACCGCAGTTCCGGCGGCTCTGATACTCTTCGGATGATACGGATTCGCGGATTCCCGCAGGAGCACCATGGTGCGGATACCGAATGCGGCAGCAGAACGAATTGCCGCCCCCACATTGGCCGGATCCTGAAACGGAATGCAGGGAATCGCGCCATCCGAAAATTCCGCCTCCGAGGCCGGCCGGGCGGAGGGGACCTTCACCAGGAGCAGAGGGTATCCCGTCCCGTGCACATCCAGCTCTGCAAAAAGATTCCGGGCCAGCCTGAAGCGCGGTGTTCCGGTCGGCAGCGAATCCGACGGTGGGTCGGACTCTTGAAACTCGATCCAGCCCCTGACGATCTCCGGTCGCAGAGAGATGACTTCCTCAATGACCTTCCTGCCGGATACCAGGGCAGACCCCGTTTTCCTGATACCACGTCCCCCGAGAAGACTTTTCCACTCCTTGAAGGTGGCATTGGCGGCGCTGGTGATCAAGGTTTCCCCTCGTTTTTCATCCGTCTCCGATCTTGGCTCAGGAACAGAAGCGCGTGCAAACAGAACC
>JAWLHT010000120.1:0-14236 GCA_041690195.1 Candidatus Latescibacterota bacterium | reverse complement strand
ATTTGATACAAATCCCGTATAAACTACAGAAGAACGCAACCCCGGGTTCATAACCACCGTTTCCGTCGAAAATATGCAATCATGAGCAGGGCGATCAACACCATTACGCACCACACCGCCGGATATCCCCACCAGACGTCAAGTTCCGGCATATACCGGAAATTCATGCCGTAGACTCCCGATATGAAGGTAAGTGGAATAAAAATGGTGGAGATGATGGTCAGAACGCGTATGATTTCGTTCAACCGGTTACTCACGCTGGAAAGATATGTATCCAGTATGCCGGAAAGCATTTCACGATAAGTTTCAGCGGAATCGATGACCTGTATGACATGGTCGTAGACATCACGAAAGTATATCCCGGTCTGATCGTTGATGAGTTCGGATTCGTTGCGCGAAAGTCTGCTGACCACTTCTCTGAGGGGCCAGACCGAACGCCGGAGCAGCAGCATCTGCTGACGCAGGGTATGAATCCGATGGAGGATGTCACGACCCGGATTGTTCATCAGCTCCACTTCGATATTCGCAAGCTGCTCGCCCAAACGCTCCATTACAATGAAGTAGTTGTCAACGACCGCGTCAATCAGTGAATAGGCCAGATAGTCCACCCCGTCCTTCCGTATCCGCCCTTTTCCCGTGCGGATACGGTCGCGGACAGCATTGAAAACGTCGCCCTCGATTTCCTGAAACGTGATGAGCCAATTGCCGCCGAGAACAATGCTCACTTGTTCTTCCCTTATGCCGCCGTTGTTTGCGTCATATGAGAGCATATTGAGGATTATGAAGAGATAATCCTCGAGGTCTTCGATTTTGGGGCGCTGCCCCTGGGTCAGAATATCCTCAAGGGTAAGCGGATGAATCCGGAAATAATTTCCGATACGCTCCACCGCTCCCGCCTCACTGATCCGCGATATGTTTATCCACGTGGAAGCGAGAGTATCCCGGAACTGAAAGGTCTCCTCCACCGATTCAGCGATGATTTCACGGTAGTCCGACGCCGTGTAGTCAAATACGGTGATAAGCGGCTCGGCGAGTTCCTTCTCACCGACATATACCATGCTCCCGGGCGGCAGACCGGCTTTCCCGGCACGGGAAGGGAAAAATTTCCGTTTCATGATCGGCTCCGTATCGATAGAGAACAGCGGCGCGTCAGAAACACATTGACAAGAAGGGTATCAGCATCCGTTTCCGGGCTTTCCGTACTCACCCCGCGATGCTCTCACCGGTATTCATCACGGAAGCGCCGGTTTCATGGCCGCAATCAGACGAGAAGCGATTTGCATGCCGTCACGAGCGAAAGGCGGAACGAGATAAACCCCCCTGACCGTGCGAGCGGCCCGGAGAGCAAGTTCCAGTGCGGATTCCTCGGCCCTGCGAATCTGGTCACGGGGGTCGGCAAGCGATTCCAGTGCAGCAACCACCGGTCCGGGAACGGTAATGCCGGGTATGCGCCCCTCGGCCAGGGAACGGGCCTGTTTTGCCCCGGAAAGCGGCAGAATACCGGCAAAGAACCGTATACCTTCGAATTCCGCCGCGGCTTCCTCCACACAATTGAGTCCGTCGGTGTCGAACACCGGCTGGGTAAAAACGAACTTCGCGCCGGATTCGACTTTCCGCCGGAGCCAGTTCACCTGGGCTTTCCGGGAACCGCCCGGATTAAAGGCGCATCCTGCCACGAAATCACAGGGAGCGCTGATGGTCTTTCCGATAATGAGCCGCCCCTCGTTGAGCGACTGGATCAGGCGCAGAAGACCCACGGAGGACTTCAGGTCGATAACCCGGCTGGCGATTCCCTGGTGGTCTCCGGCCTGAGGAACATCGCCGGTCACCGCCAAAACTCCCTTGATCCCCATGTCCCACGCTGCCAGCAGCCCTGCCTGCATCTGGATGGCGTTGGTATGGGTGGTGGCCCGGTGCGGTATGGTGAGAATGCCGTAGCGCTCCTGGAGAGCGACTGAGACCATGGCCGAATCCCGGCCCACCCCGGCTCCGGGATTATCCGGCACATCGAACAGGTCAACCCGGTCCAGGGGCAATACTGCGCATTCCGCGAGGACCTGCTCCAGGCTCCGACCGGATCCGGCACGGATTTCCACGCTCACCAGGGTTTGTTCTTCGGCAAGCATGCTGCGAAGCGGGTTTTCACGGAGACGGACTCCCTCGGCCTGCTCCGGCGTACGCACAGGAGCCGGAGCGGGGAGCGGATCCAGCACCGGAATGGTATTCCTGACCACGGGATAAATCGCAGCCATGTGACGGGGAGTTGTCCCGCAGCAACCGCCGACAACCCGGGCGCCGATACGGATGTAACGCTCGAACCAGGGAGCAAGTCCTTCCGGAGGCTCCTGCCAGGAGGCCATACCGCGCTCGATCTGGGGGGTTCCGGAATTGGGCTGGGCCGCAAGGGGAAGGCGGGTCATGCCCCGGAGAACCTCAAGCGAATCGGCGATATCACGGGGCGGAGCGCAATTGCACCCGGCAGCGGCAATCCCGGACTCTTCCGCGAGACGCAACACGGGCCCCCAGTCCGAGGCACGACGTTCCTGTCCTCTCCTCCAGCCGCGAAGGTAAAACAGCACCGGACAGCCATGACGAGCGGCCGCCCGGATCGCCGCCACGGCCTCCACGGGATCGGCAAAGGTTTCCAGTTTGAGGAGATCGGCTCCGGCGGAGACAAGCGCATCGATCTGTTCACGATAAACGCCTTCCAGTTCCTCCGGGGAGTAGTCCTGACGCTGAAGCCCCAGATTGAGGGGTCCCACGCTCCCGGCAACAAGGCACCGGTGTCCGGCGGATTCCTTTGCCACTTTCACCGCGCGCTCGTTGAGAAACGGAACCTCCACCGCAATGCCCGCCCGCTCCAGGGCAATGCGATTTGCGGCAAACGAGTTGGTGGTGACCGCGTCGGCGCCCCCGTCCGCGTATTCCCGATGCAGGGCCCGCACCACCGCGCTCCCGGTTTCGGTGAGGAGAAGCGCCTCGGCCAACGTCCGTTGTCCGGTACGGTCGGCAAGCACGGTTCCCACCGCACCGTCGAAACAGAATATCCTCGTCCGCACAATATCCCTGAAATCCAGCATGGTAACGTTCTCGCGTCAATGTGGTGGTTTGACTATCCGGGCATCCGGGAAACCGGTTGTCCGGCCGTTTCCGAAAGATATGTTCCTTTGCGCCCAATTATCAAGTAGTTAGCACGGAAAAACATGATTTCCCTCTGGACAGGGGGAAATCCGGGAGGTTATCATACTCAGAAGCGGGTCACGGGAGCGGACCACCTCTCCTGTTTTCCCCGCGTCGGTTCCCGGTCGTTATACCGGTCTTTCCTCACAAGCCGCCGAACGAACCTGTGTATCCCGTATGGGAGGTGAAAGTATGAAAATAATAACCGTTCCGGGTCTGCTGCTTCTGCTGCTTTTCTTCCCCGCCCTGGTTTCCGCCGGGTGGAACATCACCGAAAATGAACGACGGACGCTCAACGACCTGATGGATCACCATCAACTCCGCCGGAAAACCGGCTTTGTAACCGACCGCTCCCCGAAAATGCTCATCCGGCCCGCAACGGAAACGGTCACCGGAAAATTCACCGTCGCGAAAACACCGCCGGAAATCCGCATGCAAATCATACCGGACATGATCCCGGAGTACTTCTCCGACGATCAGCCCGAGGCGGTCTGGGCCAACTGGGGCAAGGTTACGCGGAGCGATGACAACCGGTTCTTCTTCTCGGTGGGTGATCACCGGGGTTCGGGTTGCCGGATAAACCTGTACGAATTCTGTCCCGCCCGAAACTCCCTATACCGGGCGCTGGATGTTTCCGCCCTGCTTGGCTGGACGGAGAAGGGCTACACTGACGGCAAGATACACGGCCGCATGGGGATCATGCCCGACGGCACCCTCTGGGCCGCCACCCACTACGGTGTCTGGCCCGATTCCTCATGGTGGGAAAACGGGTATCGGGGCAGCTGGCTCCTCTCCTACAACATCAACACGCACGAAGCGAAGAACTGGGGAGTGCCGCTTGTCGGCAACATGCTCCCCGAATTCAATGTGGATACCCTTCGCGGCCGCATGGTGGGCACCGGCGCCAACTTCACCATGCTCTGCTGGGACATCATCGGAAAAAAGGTCCGGTTCGCGGGGTATCCCCCCAACGGCTGGATCTGGTGGAGGCGGGCAATGCTCCTCGACGGGGAAACCGGCTGGTTCTGGTCAACCGACGAAAGCGACGGGAAACACCGTTTCCTCAGCTTCGATCCCGAACTGAACCGGTTCCAGCGGTATGAACTCACCCCGCCGGAAAACCCCTTCACCGGGGAAATCGGCCAGTTGCGCGCCTACACCGAGCACCGGGCGATGGACGGCGCTTTTTACTGCATATCCCAGAACGGCTCACTCTTCCGCTTTTGGCCGGAGAAGCGGACTGTGGAACCGCTCGGAACCAACTGGGACAGGGGACGCTACACTTCCACCATCGCGCTCGATCCCTCCGGAAGATACCTCTATTACATGCCCGGGGGACTGAAAATGCAGAACGACAGCGAAAACAGCTCGATCATCCAGTATGACGTGAAAACGGGTGTCCGGAAAGTCATCGCATGGCTGGACGACTACTACTATGACACGTACGGCTACTGGGTGGGCGGCACCTATGGCATGGAGATTTCCGCGGACGGTTCTTTCCTGGTGATTGTCATGAACGGCGCGTTTGTGACCCGCGATGACGAGAACGGGTCCCCCTACGGGAATCCTTCTCTTTTTGTTGTCAGCATCCCGGAGGAAGAGCGGCCGAAAGATTGAGCACGAGACCACCGGTATGACGCCGGAGAAGGCTCCCTGTTTCACGGCGGTCTCGCATTTCCCATCCGAATCGGAGGAATTCATGAAACGCCACCTGCTGCACCGCCCGGAAAGGGCGTCGATCCCGGCTGCCATAATTTTGGGAGCCTCACTCATCCTCACCGGGTTTCCGGCCACGCCAGCGGCGGCGGCGGAACCACAATCGTGGCAGGCTGGCGTTGCATCAACGATCATCACACCGGAAGAACCGCTCTGGATGGCAGGGTACGCCGCCCGGCAACAACCGTCGCAGGGAACGATTCATGACCTTTATGTCAAAGCGCTCGCCCTCCGCGACCCTCTGGGAAATCGGGCAGTGATCGTTACCGCGGACATTATCGGGTACACCCTTGAATTCCGGAGAGATGTGGCGGAGACCGTTTCAGCACGGTTCGGACTTCCGCCGGAAGCGCTGCTGCTCAATGCATCCCACACCCACTGCGGCCCGGAAGTTCGGCCAGCCAAGGGTGAGTTCGTGAACATGCCCCCGGAATACCAGGACAAGGTCGAGCCCTACGCCCGGTGGCTTCGTGACCGTTTCGTGGAGACCGTCGGCGCGGCTCTTGAAAACCTCGCTCCCGCCGAGGCAACCTTCTCCACCGCCAGACCAATCCCCTTCGCGGTTAGCCGCAGACTCCCCACCGAGAAGGGTATCGTGTACCGTTCCACCCCCTCATCCTATTATACCGGAGGCCCGCGCGACGATACCGTTCCCGTACTCAGGATCGCCGCTCCGGATGGAGCGCTGCGGGCGGTGCTTTTCGGGTATACCTGTCATCCCATCACGCTGAGCATCGACTATTTCTGCGGGGACTATCCCGGATACGCCCAGCGTGCCATCGAAGAATCCCACCCCGGAGCGGTCGCCCTGTTCGTGCAGGGATGCGCGGGACAACTGATTCCCAACGCCCGTTTCCAGCTCGAATACGCCGTGGGTCATGGAAAGGCGCTCGCCGAGGCGGTCAACAAATCGCTTGACGGGCCGCAGACCCCGATTTCCGGTCCTCTCCGCTGCGGCTACACGGAAACGGAACTGCGCTTCCAACCGCTTCCGGAGCGCCGGGTTCTGGAAGACATTGCGCGGGAAGGCGCAAGCCCGGGCCGGGAAAGGATTTCATCGCTTATCAGCAAACAGAAAGCGGGCTGGCTCCTCGAACAGATGGATGCCGGCAGGCCGATTCCCATGACCGTACCCTGCCCCCTCCAGGCGGTTTCCTTCGGCAAGGAACTCATTCTTGCCGGGTTCGGAGGTGAACCGGTCGTAGACTACGCGGTCGCACTGAAGGAGAAAAATCCCGGGCGTTTCGTCTGGGCGGCGGGATACTGCAACTCCATGTTCGGCTATGTTCCCTCCCTGCAGGTCCTCCGGGAGGGAGAATACGAGGGCGGACGGGCGTTCAACGGCACCGCTTTTCCCGGCCCCTTCGCGGAAGACGTGGAAGAACGTGTGCTGGGCGGAATGGATACGCTGATTCGCCGGTTATCCGATTGAAGGGACTCGTCGGAAAGCTCTTTCGCCCGTGTCTGTTCCGTCCCGGGGTGCCTTGGGTACAAGATGTTATGGCATCGGTCCGGAATTGCTTTCGTGATCGGCCGAGAGAGTATATATTAATATAATCGCATGCCCGTCTGTCACTTTTCCCGGTGAACCCGCTCCATACCCGGAAGCACGTTCCCGCTTGAAAGCCGAAATACGCAGAGACCTCAGTTTTCATGCTCGGGCAGTGCAGTGAGCACCCAATGAAGGTACTCGGGGTTCAGAAGGGTTCGGGATTCCGCTTCCGAGTGGAGAGCGAGGTCCTTTGGCCTTTTCTTTATCCGGGTATCGGGTTGAGTGAGCAACGAACCGAAGCAGCACAAATAAGACTCACGCGCATGAGTGGTGTTTTTCCCGCCCCCTGCCAGAGGGAAGGTGGGGGTCTTGGCTGCGCTCGCCATGATTTGGTCCTGTTTTCTGACCAAACCCGGTACCCATATTCCTTTATCAGCTTTACACGGCCCATATTACCGTGGCCGAGAAGTTTGGCGGGAAACGACAGAATATAAAGCCCCGGACTTGCACAGACCCCCTGTTCTGCAAATTACAGGTCATATACGGGTTGTCAGGGGGTGAACTGGTTATGCGGAGGACAGGGTGATACATGATTCTGCTGGTGAAAACATATTACGCCTTTGCTTATGTTTGAAACCGGGCACGAGTAATACAGTCGGCGCGCCATTGGACCTCTGCCACGGAGCATCCCCGCGACGCTCCTCTTTCGCGAGGTGATCAGGGTGGAGTTCCCCGTGAAGAGAAAGGAGCCTGACATGCACGAGAAGAGAGTATCAATACCGAGCATCAGCTGCCAGCACTGTGTCCGGAACATCAAGCGTGAATTGGGCGAAGTGGACGGCATTGAATCGGTGGAGGTGGATACGGTCACCAAAACAGCGGTAATCCGCTGGAGAACTCCGATCACATGGGAGCTTATCCGCCAGAAGCTGGAAGACGCCGGATATCCTCCCGCGGAGTAGAAACATGGGCGTTATCTCCTGAACCCCTATGAGCGAAGCAAACAAGAAGAGCATTCACTTGGGCGGACGCTGGCACAATCCGCCGGAACAGGACAACAGCTTTTCATGGAAGAATACAAACCCGAATGCAACACCGGAGAGCAGTGTACGGTTGACCTTCCCGTAGTGGGCATGAGTTGCGCCAACTGCGCCCTGGCGGTGGAACGAACGCTCAAGAAAAAAGTGCCCGGTGTGGAAGCCGCCGCAGTGAATCTGGCCGATGAGTCTGTGCACATCACCTACGATCCGGAAACCGCCGATCTTAACCAGATGGCCGAAGCCGTGGAGGCCGCCGGATACCGGCTTGTCCTGCCGGAAGCGGGGGAAACGGCGGAAGACGCCGAGCAAAAGGCCCGTGAGGAAGATATACGCCGCGAGCGGCGCAGCTTCCTGGTTGGTGTCTTGTTCACCATTCCGCTGTTCGTCCTGAGCATGGGACGGGATTTCGGCCTGCTCGGGATGTGGGCGCACTCGGCCTGGGTGAACTGGCTTTTCTTTCTCCTCGCTACTCCGGTACAGTTCTACACCGGTCGCGACTTCTATACCGGTGGGGTGAAGAGCATCCAAAACCTGAGCGCCAACATGGACGTTCTCGTGGCGCTGGGCTCCTCTACCGCGTACTTCTATTCGATCGCGGTGCTCCTTGTTCCCGGCATCGGCGATCACGTCTACTTCGAAACGGCGGCGCTCATCATCACCCTCATCAAACTCGGAAAGCTCCTGGAAGCCCGGGCCAAAGGCCGCGCCTCCCAAGCCATCAGGAAACTCATGGATTTGGCTCCCGCGGTCGCCCGCATTGAAGAGAACGGCGCGGAAAAAGAAATCCCGGCCGACAAGGTCCCCCGCGGCGCGGTTGTGGTCGTCCGTCCGGGCGAGCGGATTCCGGTGGACGGCGTGGTGGTCTCCGGAAGCTCGGCCGTGAACGAAAGCATGATGACCGGCGAGTCCATCCCTGTGGATAAGGCTCCGGAGGATCGGGTATTCGGTGCGACAGTGAATCTTCAGGGGCTGCTCCGCATCAGAGCCACCGGTGTCGGACGGGAAACCGCCCTCGCCCAGATTATCCGTCTCGTGCGCCAGGCACAGGGCAGCCGGGCTCCGATCCAGCGGATCGCGGACCGGGTTTCGGCGGTGTTCGTCCCGGTCATCGTTCTGGTCGCCCTGCTTACGTTTGCCGTGTGGTGGGCGCTGGGAGGAGAATTCGTTCCGGCCATGATCCGCATGGTCGC
The DNA here is from genome assembly GCA_041690195.1 of Candidatus Latescibacterota bacterium. Classification (GTDB taxonomy): domain Bacteria; phylum Latescibacterota; class Latescibacteria; order Latescibacterales; family Latescibacteraceae; genus JAWLHT01. The sequence continues at coordinate 5,618 of JAWLHT010000120.1, read as the reverse complement.
GGTGCTGGTCATCGCCTGTCCCTGCGCTTTGGGCCTGGCTACTCCCACCGCCATCATGGTGGGGACCGGGCGCGGTGCGGGCATGGGCATCCTCTTCAAGAACAGCGAGTCGCTCGAAACCGCACAAAGCCTGAATACAATCCTGCTCGACAAAACCGGCACCATTACCACGGGCCGTCCGGTCCTTACCGACTGGGTTCCGTCCGGAGATGCCGGCAACGAAGACCTCTGTCTTATCGCCGGAGCTGAATCCGGTTCCGAGCACCCGCTCTCCCGAGCAGTGGCCGATGGCGCCAGGGAGCGGGGTTGCGCTCCCGGCTCTCCGGATCGATTCCGCGCGGTGACCGGACAAGGAATAGAAGCCGAAATAAGCGGACACCTCGTCCTGGTCGGCAAACCCGGCTGGATCGACGGGTACGTCCCTCTTTCCCCGGCAGTACGCAAAACGGCGGATTCACTCGCCCGTGAAGGCAAAACCGTGATGATTGCGCTCATCGATAATCGTCCGGCGGGCATTCTTGCCGTTGCGGACAGCGAAAAGCCGGAAGCAGTGGAAGCCATCGCCACATTGAAAGGCATGAACATCGAACCGGTGATGCTCACCGGTGACAACGAGCCGACCGCCCGGGCCATTGCCGACCGTGTCGGTATCATCCGCGTGATCGCCGGAGTACTCCCCGACCGTAAGGCGGAAGTGGTAGCCGAGGAATCCGGGCAGGGAAGAACCGTGGGGATGGTCGGCGACGGGATCAACGATTCTCCTGCGCTGGCCCGCGCCGATGTGGGTATTGCCATCGGAACGGGTACCGATGTAGCCAAGGAAGCCTCCGATATCACCCTGGTCGGCGGCGATCTGGCCGGAGTCCCGCGAGCGGTGCGCCTCTCCCGTGAAACCATGCGGACCATCCGGCAAAATCTTTTCTGGGCTTTCTTCTACAACGTCCTGCTCATCCCGGTTGCGGCGGGTGCGTTCTTCTGGGTTGACTGGCTGCCCGCATACATCCGCCAACTCCATCCCGCCCTCGCCGCGGGCGCGATGGCTCTCTCCAGCGTATCGGTAATCACCAACAGCCTGCGGCTTTCGCGGAAAAAAATCTGAGAAGAGGAAAGGCGAAATTCCGGTCTCCCCGGCGGATTCTCCAGTTCGCCGGGAGACCACACACAAACTCCTTCCACCGTTCCGGTTCATGTTCTGATTCCATCTCTTATTACATATTTCAAAAAAAAGCCTTGACTGACCGGGCATATACTGGTATATTAGTACCAATATTCTAATTAAGGAGACGAATCATGTCCGGTCTGTTGAAAATATCAGAAGCCACCGTCCTGGCGCTCCATGCCATGATCCATATCGCCGCCAGAGAGGGCGAAGTTTCCACCAACGCGGAAATCGCCGAATTCCTCGGCGCATCCGAAAACCACCTGTCCAAAGTGCTCCAGCGGCTGACCAAAGCCGGTCTGGTCCGCTCGGTACGCGGTCCCCGCGGGGGGTTTGTCCCGGGGCGGGAGCCCGGGAAGATCACTCTCCGCGAGATATATGAGCTTTTTGAGGGGACCATGAGCGGCCGCAACTGCCTGCTCGCGACTCCGGTCTGCGGGAACAACTGCGTGTTCGGCGGCCTGCTTTCCCAAATGAACAGCATGGTCATCGATTTCATGACCGGCACCACACTCACGGATGCGGTGAACACCGTGAAGGGAGTCAAGACCTCATGATCCGTAAAATTGTGAAAATCGACGAGGAAAAGTGCAACGGATGCGGCCTGTGCATCGGCAAGTGCGCCGAGGGCGCGCTTCAGCTCGTGGACGGCAAGGCCCGTCTGGTGAGCGATGTCTACTGCGACGGACTTGGCGCATGCCTCGGCGAATGCCCGCAGGACGCCATCACCGTCGAGGAACGGGAAGCCGAGGCATTCGACGAGGAGGCGGTCCACGTGTACCTGGCGAAACGCGGCCAAAGCGAAGCGGAGAAGCCCGAGCCCACAGCCTGCGCCTGCCCGGGCACGGCTATGCGGTCCTTCGCCGGACCACAGGCTCAGGAAGAGGTGAGGCCATCCGGTCCTTCCGCCGAATCCCGGCTTGCCAACTGGCCGGTGCAACTCCGGCTCGTTCCGCCCATGGCCCCCTATCTCCGGGATGCCGACATCCTGGTCTGCGCGGACTGCGCGCCCTTCGCCTTTCCGGACCTGCACGAGCGCTACCTGAAGGGGCGGGTCGTCCTGATCGGATGCCCCAAGCTCGACGATCTTCCCTACTACGTCGAAAAGCTCAAGGACATTTTCGGGATCGCCCGTCCGAGGAGCGTCACCGTACTCCGCATGGAAGTCCCCTGCTGCGGCGGAATCGCCCGGGCCGTTGAAATAGCCCGTGACGCGGCAATGCCGGAGCTTCCCGTGGAAGTGGTGACTGTCGGCATCCGTGGCGAAACCTCCAGTGAAGTCCTCCCGGCTGTCGCGTAAAAAACGTTTCTCGCAGAAACGCGGAGAAAAAATAGAAAAGACGCAAAGGCGCTAAGAAAATAAGGGGAAAAAGTAAGAACGGATAAACAACAGATGAGGCTTTCAGGGAATACCCCGGCGCCGTATCCGGCAGGAGCAGAACGTAATCCATAGTGAGTGCCCGAAACGCCCGCAGTCCGGCTCCCGAAGGTACGGCCCGGGATAGAAAACAGCCGTCAGCACCGGCGGAATCATTCGAATCGCAACACCCGCAAAGACACCCGGGAACCAGAAGGGCTCCCGGAAAAGGTTGGGAAGGGAGGCGTCATGAAACCGACCGAAATACTCATGCACGAACATCGGGTCATCCTCTCCGTTCTGGACGCCGCGGAACGGGAAGCCGGCTCCATACGGCGAACGGGAAGAGTGCGGGAAGTGACCGTGCGGGAACTGCTCGATTTTCTCTCCAATTTCGCCGACAAATGCCACCACGCCAAGGAGGAGAACCTCCTCTTCCGTAAAATGGCAGAACGGGGCATGCCCGCCGGTTCCGGTCCCATTGCGGTGATGCTCCGCGAACACGAGGAAGGCCGGTCATACATCCGGGACATCGGCCGGCTGCTTCCCGAGGCGGCGAAGGGAGACGGCGACGCACTGGACGGAATCGCGGACGCCCTCGAATCTTATGCGAAGCTCCTGCGGGACCACATCGTCAAGGAAGACAACGTTCTCTACCCGATGGCGGACCATATGCTCACTCCGGAGGATCAGGCCGGACTTGCGGAATCCTTCGAGGAAATTGAACGGAAGGAAATGGGCGGCGAGACCCACCAGCGATACCTCGACCTGGCGCTCGAACTCTTCGAGGGGACGGTCAGTCACACCTGACGGGATTTCAACGGCCCGTTTTCATGAAATATGCGCACTCATTTTCGGTATTACAGTACTTCTTTACCACTTTGAAACCACATTTCACCTGTACCATCCCCAAAGGAGATGCTTATGTACTGCTACCAGTGTGAACAGACCGCCAAGGGAACCGGATGCACCACGTTCGGCGTCTGCGGAAAAGACCCGGTTACCGCCGCGCTCCAGGATGTCCTCCTCCACCAGGCGGAGGGTATCGCGAGCTACGCTCACCGCGCCCGCAAACTCGGGGTCATCGACCGCGAAGCCGATGTATTCGTGATAGAGGCGCTCTTCACCACGGTGACCAATGTCAACTTCGATCCCGAGCGCCTGCAGGGACTCATCCGGCGGGCGGCCCGCATCCGGTACAAAGTCCGGGGATACTACGAGGATGCCTGCCGGAAGACCGGCCAGACTCCTGAAACCCTCGACGGTCCCGCCGCGTTCGTACCCGCGGAAACCATTGCCGGACTGACCGAACAGGGAGCGGCGATCTCCATCGAGAAGCGAAAAGCCGCGCAGGGAGAGGACATCACCGGACTGCAGGAACTCCTCACCTACGGGCTCAAGGGAATGGCCGCCTACGCCGACCACGCCCAGGTCCTCGGTAAGGAAGACGACTCGGTGTACGCCTTCTTCCACGAGGCACTGGATTTCCTGGCCCGCGGCAATCACACGGTGGATGAACTGCTCGGCATGAACCTGCGCTGCGGCGAAGTTAACCTGACGGTCATGGGCCTGCTGGATGCCGCCAACACCGGCGCTTACGGCAACCCCGTGCCGACCCGCGTCCGGGTCACCCCGGTGAAGGGAAAGGCCATCGTGGTATCCGGTCATGACCTGAAAGACTTGGCCGAACTGCTCAAACAGACCGAAGGGACCGGCATCAATATCTACACCCACGGCGAGATGCTCCCCTGTCACGGATATCCCGAGTTGAAGAAGTATCCGCACCTCGTGGGTAATTACGGCGGCGCGTGGCAGGACCAGGCGAAAGAGTTCGACGCCTTCCCCGGTGCGGTGCTCATGACCACCAACTGCATCCAGAAGCCCCGGGAATCCTACCAGGCGCGCATCTTCACCACCGGGCTCGTGGCCTGGCCGGGAGTGACCCATGTCAGCAACCACAACTTCGCCCCGGTAATCGAGGCGGCGCTCGCCGCTCCCGGGTTCACCGAGGACGGCCCGGAGCAGTACATCACGGTGGGCTTCGGCCATAACGCGGTGATGAGCGTGGCGGGAAAAGTAATCGACGCGGTGAAGGCCGGCAAAATCCGCCACTTCTTCCTTGTTGGTGGCTGCGACGGCGCCAAGAGCGGACGGAACTACTACACCGAGTTCGCCCAGAAGGCACCGAAGGATACGGTCATCCTCACCCTGGCCTGCGGTAAATACCGTTTCAACAAGCTGGAGTTCGGGGACATCGACGGAATCCCGCGCCTCCTCGATATCGGCCAGTGCAACGACGCCTATTCCGCCATCCAGATCGCGGCGGCGCTCGCCAACGCATTCGGCACCGATGTGAACGGCCTCCCGCTCTCGCTGGTGCTTTCGTGGTACGAGCAGAAGGCGGTGGTCATACTCCTCTCCCTCCTCTCGCTGGGGATCAAGGGAATCCGGCTCGGGCCGACTCTCCCGGCCTTCGTCACCCCGGCGGTACTCGATGTCCTCGTGAAGAACTACGACGTCAAACCCATCTCCACTGCGGACGCGGATCTGGCGGCCATCCTCGGCTGATCACCGGAAACCGCTCCGGATACGCCGAAGGGCGGGTCAAATGACCCGCCCTTTTCAATTCTGTATGCGTGGTTATTTTGGGCTTCTGGTTTTCAACGCTTGCTGTCGAGATGGGGATATCGCCGAATGAAAGTAAGTCTCTCGAGATTACAATCTATTCTTTACAGTTCTCTTTTGAAATACACCATATCGACCAGTTGTCTTCCACTCTCATACATGGGATGGTCATAGTTATCAGTGAAGAAGTTTTTTACGCGATGCGACTCGACGAATCCGCATTTTTGATAAAAAGAAGTGATCATTGGACAATCGCCCGTACCGACCAGCATTGTTTTACATTTGCTCTTGTAATGGTCGAACAAAAAGCGTATGAGCTTTTTCCCATACCCTTTCTTCTGGTACCTGGGTTCTGTGGCAATATTCTTTATTTCAAAGGGGTGTAGACTCAATTGTACCGATGGAGTAAACGTGGGAGGAAAAAAAGAGGACTCCAAAATCTGTCGTGGAGGTCTAAGGTGTGCAAGCACTTAGAAA
>JAWLHT010000119.1:0-14287 GCA_041690195.1 Candidatus Latescibacterota bacterium | reverse complement strand
CGCGGGTGTCGGCTATCTGGTCCCGCCCAACGGGAATACGCCGCACGCGAACCTGAACACGACCGACAGGCCCATGAAGTTCTTCTACTTCGCCCGGTACAAGGACCACGAGGTGCGCAAGTAAATCATCGCCGCCAGGAGATCAAAAATGTCAACAAGAATACCGACCGTCTGTCTCTCGCTGTTTCTCCTTGCCGCCGCGCCCGTGTTCGGGCAGAATCTTGAGGGAGCGCCGTACACTCCCGGCAAGGATGCCGATATTGACTTGTACATGAGCAGCTGGACCGAATCCATGCCCCGCCATACGCACGGTTGTCTCATCGAGCGGGATATTCTCACGCGTGGGGATTCCATGAATCCGCCAAGAAGAGGCGCCGTACTCCAGCAGGTGAAGCGGTTCGCCCACGCCACCCTGAATATCCGCAACACCACCATGCCGACCACGCTCAAGGGGGAACAGGAAGTCTTCTATATCACCGGCGGCAAGGGTATTGTCTCGTGGAAAGGCAAAACCGCCGACCTCTTTGACGGCATCTGTTTTCTGGCGCCGGAGGGGCTTGAGTTCACGATGACCAACACCGGCGACGAGCCGCTGACCATGTTTGTCGTTGCAGAGCCGGTCCCCGCCGGTTTTACCCCGAAGCGGGATATCGTGGTGAAAAACGAAAACACCTTTCCCATCGGCACAAAAGACGGGCACTGGGTGTATCAGGAACGCGACCTTTTCCTCAAAAACGACGGATTGGCCACCCTGTACGCAGTGATAACCTTAACACAGGATCCCATGACCGTCGGGCATCCGCATTTTCACGACTCGAAAATCGAGGAAATCTGGACCACCATCAAAGGGAACAATCTTGCTTTTCTGGGCAAGCAAATTCGTCACCAACCCCCCGGAACCGCGTACATGATTCCGCCGGACGGCAAAACCAACCACTCGAACATCAACCAGTCGAAAACCGAGCAGATAAAGATGCTCTACATCGCAACACGAATGCAGTAATCAAATCATTCCCGGGCAGTCCCGGAGGGCATAGCTCGGAGCGGGCGCCAGCCCGCTCCGCTGTTTCGATGTCTTTTCCACCCATGCGGAGGAATTATGAAGCGGGTCGTGTGCCTTTTCGTTCTCATGTGTCTGTTCATTCCCGGGGGCATGGTTGCGGCGCAGAACCAGCTCGACCCGGCGCCGTACGATCCAGCCAAGGAACCAAACCCGGATATGTACATCGGAAGCTGGAAGGAATCCATGCCGGTGCATACCCACGGCTCGCTCATCGAACGTGCCGTGCTTACGAAATGCGACGGAGATCCCATGCAGCCGAGCAGGAAAGGCGGTGTGTTGAAATATGTCAACCGCTTTTCCTACGCCACGCTCGACCCTCGGGCCGCAACCACGCCGGTTACCCTCAAGGGTGAGCAGGAACTCATTTTTATCCTTTCTGGCTCCGGGATTCTCACAGCGGGAAAGCAGAAGATTGAGCTGCGGGAAGATATCTTCTGCATGGTGCCGTCAGGCATGACATTCACGATGACCAACACCGGGAATGAGCCACTTACCATGTATTTGGTCGCCGAACCGGTTCCTGCCGGGTTTCGTCCCAATACCGAAGTTTTCGTGCGGGATGAGCGGACCACTCCTTTCGCGGTTTCCGACAGCCATTGGGTTAACTCCTTCAAGCACCTGATCGAGCCGCAGGATGGCCTTGCCGACCTCCAGATGGTTCTCACCGTTTATCTCTACCCGAACACGTTCGCCCAGCCGCACAGTCACACTCCGAAGTGCGAAGAAGTGTGGATGTTCATGGAGGGTGAAGGGCACGTTCTCCTTGGGAAGCACGTTCGAAAACTCGAACCGGGAATGGCATATCTGATCCCCCCCAACGACAAGGTGTGGCACGCCAATTTCAATGTTTCCGAGAAGCCAATTAAATTCTTCTATTTTGCCAGATTCGGCGATCATGAACCGCGAAAGTAACGCTTCGCCGTTCTGCTTATCGGCAATCCGATTAATAAAAGGAGAACCGTTGTGAACGCATACCGGAAAACGGTTGCTTCCGTCGTGCTGGGAGCGGCCATACTCGCCGGAGTTGCAGGCGCTGAATTCTATCATCGGGCTCCGGATGTTCTGCCCGGACACCTGCCGGAAATGTACACGCCCGAATTCTGGACCGCCAAAATGCAGGCTCCGGATGAGGTTATACTTACTGTCCATGCGATCCAAAAGATGAACGATTCCTATGAGCGGAGAATGAAGGCCGCGGATCCCTTTGCTTCCGCCGAACCGGACCGTCGCCCCAATCCCGATGACTTGAACCGCTGGCCGGGCCGGTACGTTTCTCTCCATGATCTTGAGAGCATGTCTCCGGATCAGATAGCCAAACTGACCAAAGAAGAGATTTCCAAAGACGCCGACTTCATTCGGGGGAAATACTCAAAAAGCATGCTGGGCCTGAAAATCGATTTCAAGGAATTCGGGAACATGCTCGGCATTAAGTACACCGACTGGGAACTTGATCGGTTCGAAAACGAAATGGCGGCGGACCTGGTCGGGAATTCCGTTACTCCTCTGGATGCAATTACGGTGTGCGACGCCCGTCTTCGCATCGTTCCCGTTTTTACCCCGGAACAGGTGGGTCTCATGGAGAATGGCAAGACCCGCTGGGATGTCTGGAATGTCAATCTCGTGCGGATCGGAAACCCGGTATCCATTCTCCACGTTTCCCGCACCGGTGGGTATGTTTTCGTTCAGTCTCCCGAAGGCTACGGATGGATTCGGTCGGAAGAGGTCGCCCTGTCCACGAGCGCCGACAGAAAGAAGCTCACCGGCCCGGAGGAATTTGTTGTCTGCACCGGGGATCGGGTGCCGTTCTTCTCTGATGAATCCTGCCGGTTTGCATCCGGCTGGATGCGGATGGGAGACAGGCTTCCGCTTGCCGCAAAGGGTGACACTCGCATTGTTCTGGCGCCGGTTCGCCGGACTGACGGACGGCTTTCCCTGGAGAAGGCATGGCTCCGGAAGGACGCGGATGTCAGTTATGGCTGGAAGCCTTACACCCGTCGCAATGTTGCCACGATCGCGTTCAAGCTGATGGGGAATCCCTATGACTGGTCAATGGGATGGTACGGGCGCAATCATGAGACAACCATACGGGATATCTTCGCCTGTTTCGGTTTCCAGCTTCCGTTCAACGCTGACCTGTTCACGTTCTATTCTGAAAACAATACGCGCGTGGTTCGTCCCGCCGAAGAGAAAGCGGAACAGTGCCGGGCCATTATGGCCAACGAACCTTTCCTCACCATCCAGACCTGTGGCGGCGGACACAGTCAGCTCTATATCGGTGAACACAACGGCGAGCCATATGTACTCGACACCCACGGGTACGGGTATGACCAGGATGGCGTCCGGTATGAGATACGTCGCTGGACCGTTGGTGACATGACCCAGCCGGATTATTTCCTGAAGACAAACTTTACGTTCTGCGTATTGAAATAGCGGTCATACTGAAAGCGCGAACCTGCGGGCGTACGGTCGGGACTCAGATTCGTTACCCTCATGGTTCGCGCTCTCTCATCATGTACTCTCGGAGGGGGAGCTTGCCATGAATTCACGCGAACGGGTTCTTGCCGCTATAAACCATCGCCAGCCCGACCGTATTCCGGTGGATTTCGGGGCAACCGTTGTTTCCGGTATTGCGAGTAATGTAATTCCGAAACTCCGTGTCGCGCTTGGACTCGACCGTGAAGAACAGCCGGTGAAAATCATCGAGCCGATTCAGATGCTCGGTGAGATATCTGAGGATCTCCGAACAGGCATGTATGGTGATTGCGTTGGCATCCTGGGGACCTCCAATCGCTTCGGTTTCCGAAATGCGGACTGGAAAAACTGGACCCTTTTCGACGGTACGCGTGTGCTTGTCCCCGGAAAGTTCAACACTGTTCCCGACCAGCATGGTGATATCAACCAGCATCCCGGAGGCGACACATCTCTTCCCCCCAGTTCGAAAATGCCCAATGGGGGATATTATTTCGATGCCATCACTCGTCAGAAGCCCATTGACGAGGAGACACTCAGCCCATCGGACAACCTGGAGGAATTCGGTCCCATTCCGGAATCGGAACTTGAGCATTTCCGCCGCAGCGCCGTAACGCTGCGCGAGAACACCGAGTGCGCGGTCGTGCTGGCCATGCCCGGAACGGCCCTCGGAAACATTGCGGCCATACCGGCCCCCTGGATTTCGGAGCCGCGCGGAATCCGGGATACCGAGGAATGGTACGTCTCCCACGTTCTCCGGCGTGATTTCATATACGAGGTGTATGACAAGCAAACCGAAATTGGTATCCAAAATCTGAAGAGGGTGTACGAGGCGGTCGGAAACAATATTGACATACTTTACCTCTGCGGTTCGGATTTCGGAACACAGCGGGGTCCGCTCTTCTCCCCTGATGTCTTTCGCGATCTTTACAAACCATTTTTCGCGCGGATGTGCGGCTGGATTCACCGGAACACATCATGGAAGGTGATGATTCATTCCTGTGGCGGTAACAGGCCACTCATGGAAGATATCATCGAAGCCGGAATTGATATTTTCAATCCGGTACAATGTTCGGCCGATGGAATGGAGCCGACCGCCCTCAAACGTGATTTCGGCGGCAGAATCACTTTCTGGGGCGGCGGCGTTGACACACAGCGGACACTTCCCTTCGGGACTCCGGAAGAGGTGTACGCAGAGGTGAGCGAGCGTATCCGGGCATTCAGCCCTGGCGGCGGATTTGTTTTCAATACCATTCACAACATCCAGGCCAATACTCCGATAGTAAATATTTTGGCCATGCTTTCCGCGATCAGGGATTCGTTCTGAAGGGTGATACCGGCATAATGCTTTGGATTGCGGGTATCACCCGGCCGGTTACTGCGGCTTTCTGTCAATAAATACGGGAAAATCGGGGAGTGGCATGAATTCTAAGGAACGGGTGAAAGCGGTGCTCCGGGGCGATGTGCCTGACAAAGTTCCCTGGGGCGAATGGGCCGTTGATTTTGACACGGTAAGCAAGGTGCTTGGGCACGAAACTTTTTACCGGGCAAAAGCAAAATCCCAGTTTGCCTTCTGGGAGGGACGCCGTGACGAGGTCGTACAAAGCTGGAAGGAAGATGCCATAGCCTTCTTCCGCAGAATGGACTGCTTTGACATTATCAATGTCGCCGCCATGGCGTCCAGTGTCGCTCCGCCGAAAGACTGCGAGTTGGAAAAGCCGCGGAAGATAAACGATAACACCTGGGAATTCCTGGATGGCCGGGTGGTGAAGTATTCTGATGTTACCGCTGACCTCACCCTTGTTCACAACCCCAACGTCGGCAGAATAACATACTCGCCTTCGGATTTCGAGCGGAAACCGGATGTGAATCCTCCCGACGAAAGCTGTTTCGAAGTTGTGGATGCTCTCATCGCCGAATTTGGAAGGGACCGTTTCATGATGGGGCCGTCCGGTCACGAGGTCGGCATTTTTCTGCTTGACGGTAATATCGAGGAAGGCGGCGACGGGTTCGTATACGGTCTCATGCAATACATGGACAACCCGGAGACTGTCCGGGCCGCCATACGGTATGAGGTGGAGAAAAACAACTGTCTGGACGGTTCATTCATCCGACCGGGCCAGGATGCGGTTGGCTGGGGTCAGGACTTCTCAAGCAGTCAGGGGCCGTTCATTTCACCGGCCATGTTCCGGGAGTTCAATCTTCCCGCCATCCAGGCCAGAGTGGACAATATCCATGTGAACCACGGCATTCCGGTGATGAAACATGCCTGCGGAAACAATACTCTGCTGCTGGATATGTTTGTGGAGGCTGGTTACGACGCGTATCAATCCATTCAGAAAAGCGCGGGGATGGATCTTGCCGCAATCAAACGGGACTATGGAGATTATTTCACCCCTTGGGGAGGCATCCCCGTCGAGTATCTCGTTTCCGGCGATCCCGATGGTATCCGGCATGAAGTTCGGCATGCCATGGAAACATACAAGCCCGGAGGACGCTACATCTTCGGCTCCACCCACTCCATCGCCGTGGGAACAAGGTACGATACCTTCATGACCATGGTTGACGAGTTCGAGCGGCTCCGCGATTATTGAGAGCCTTTTCGTGTTAGATGAGTAAATTACTTTCGTTCGGTGTCTGCATGGCTGGCCAGGAGTTACACTCGTTTCAGACTCTCTCCGGGATTATCAACGGGGGTAAGATTGTTGTTGTGAAGCAGAGGGTACGATTTGTACCCTTCTATTCCCCAGGAGCCGTTTGTGAGATACCGTTACGGCGTTTGACCATTCGGCTGTAAAGAATAACGGAAGAGGCGTACACATCGATGTGTACGCCTCTTCCGTTATTCAGTCAAACTCCGCTCACCGTTTGGGAGACCAGGAGGGATAATCATCAAGGCCCGGGCTGTTTGTAATATTGACCACATCAGAGCCATCGGGATTCATAACATAAATTTCCCGGTCAAGAATGGCATCACCGCTATAGGCGGCAAAGGCAATTTTCAAGCCGTCGGGCGACCATACCGGGTGAGACTTGATTCCGCCCATGGTGGTGAGCTGGGTTTTGTTGGATCCGTCTGCGTTCATGACGAACACCTGATAAACCGGCTCTGCCCCACAGAGATACACGATTTTAGTGCCGTCAGGAGACCAGGAAGGGCTTGTGTTCTTCGGCCCCTCTCCGTCGGTAAGTCTCTGAGGGTCGGAACCGTCTATGTTGCACACCCAAATGTCACTGCTTTCACTTTCCATGACTGTATAGGCAAGTTTGGAGCCATCCGGAGAGCATGACGGATCATCTTCGAATTCTTTCGTGGCGGTCAGATAGCGAGGTTCGGTGCTGTCAATATCCCTTGTTGCCAGGTCGATCATGCCTTCCCTGGTCGAACGGTATACAACCGACCGCCCGTCCGGGGTCCAACTTGCATATACCGCCATCCCGTCATCTCCCGGCAACGGGCGCACCGTTCCGCTATCAGGGTTGGCAAGGTAGAGCTGCATTCTGGAACGGTGGTTGCGGTTGGTGGAAAACACGATATGAGCGCCGTCCGGAGACCAGGAGGGAAACCGGTTCCATCCCGGTCCTCTTGTCAGACGGACCACATTGGTACCATCCTCGTTCATGGTGTACAGATCAAAGTTGCCGTCACGAGTTGACTCGAATACAATCTGCATGGAGGTTCGCGCTGGGGCCGGAGGATTATCTCCGATTTCCGGCTTGTCTCCGGACCCGCAGGAAATGATCAGTACAGCCGTCAGCACGGCAAACAAGAGTAAAGCAAACTGTTTCATGGTTTCTCCAAGGCTAAGAATTGTGCCGTTCCAGTATGATTTTCAGAATATACGTACCAGTCAGTCTTCCAACACACAAAAAAATGAGAATTTTGTCCTGTATTTCCGGGATGTAAAAGCATATTTTCACAATAAACCGTGTCAGCAGACCCTTTTTCAAGAAGAAAGGAGACAACTCAGGTGACTGGAAGGTTTATCGCCCTGTTTGCTCTCGCTATTCTTTCTGTTCCAGCCGTCAGTGCGCTGGAGCGTCCCGATGTCGAATTCAAAATATTCCAGTTTCCACCGAACATGATTCCCACTGTCGACGGAAACACCGCAGATTGGGATATTGTCCCTGAAGACTATGCGGTCGGTTCCGACCAGCTCATGGATACGGTGCAGGGCAAGGGGAAGAATCTCGATCCGAAAGATCTCAACGTTCGGGTGCGTGTCGGATGGGTCAACGGTCTTAATCGTCTGTACTTTCTTTATGAGGCGGATGACGATTACTGGAATATGTATTACAAACGCGGAGACATATTTGAAGTTGTAGTGGACGGCGATCTTTCCGGAGGTCAGTTCATTAACAATCCCCAGCTCGAGGGCATGGAGGGTCATTTCAAGTTCAAGGGGGTTCACGCCCAAAACTATCACATTTTCACTCCGCCGGGAGAGGGGCGCGATTGGACCATGGTGTGGGGCTGCCAACCCTGGATTGCCGATCTCCCCTATGCAAATCACGCCTACTCCTATAATTTCAGGGAAGGTGAAAGCGGACATCTCGTTCTTGAATTCTGGATCACCCCCTTTGATTTCGCGCCGTACGAGGGGCCGGACCGGGCGGTGGAGTCCCGGCTGGAGGAAAACCGTCTGATCGGGCTTTCCTGGTCGGTGCTGGATTACGACGAAAACAACGGAAAGTACGAAGGTTTCTGGAATCTCTCCCACCAGACACGCATGGATTCCAATGCTTCCTGCCAGGTTGCCTTCCGTCTCATGCCCCTTGACAAGAAATTCCGGAAGCCCATTGAAGCCGATTATAGCTTCAAGGCAATCGACCTCGAGAAACGAATCGTGGCTTTCACTGACCGATCCTATGGAGAAATCACTTCATGGCATTGGGATTTCGATGACGGAACAACCTCGACCGAGCAACACCCCATCCATACCTTCCCGCAGGGGAAAACGTATACGGTGGTGCTCACGGTTGAAGGCCCCGCGGGCACGTCGAGACGGATTACCGTGAATGATGTGGGCGTGAAATGACTCCCCCCGCGCAATACGATATCGCTTCTTGTCATTTTTTCCAGGATGTAAACCGGCAATGCCGGAAGGGATTGAGATGGGAAAACTTGCGACACTTGATCTGGCGGTCATTGTCCTTTACCTGATCGTCATGGTATTTATCGGGCTTCGGGTCGGCCGGAACGTCAAGGATGACCGGGACTATTTCCTGGGGGGAAGAAAGCTCCCCTGGTGGGCGATCGGAATGTCCATGGTTGTGACCGATATCAGCGCACTTGATTTCATGGGTGTGGCGGGAGCGGCATACCTGTACGGCATCGCCATGGCGAATTTCGAGTGGATCGGCTGCATCCCGGCCATGATTGTCGGCTCTCTCATCTTCATTCCGTACTACTGGCGCTCCTCGGTCTATTCCGTTCCGGAATTTCTGGGAAGGCGTTACAATCAGACCGTCCGAACGCTCATGGCGCTGATTATGGGATTTTTCATGGTTTTTCTTCTCGGTATTTTCTTCTATACCGCTTCAAAAGCTATGCACATTCTCATTGGATGGCCTGAAATGCTCTGTATGCTGATCATCGCTGTGGTTGTTGGCGTGTATACTCTTTTCGGCGGACTGGCAGCCGTGGTGTACACTGATGTCGCGCAGTGCGTCATCATGTTCCTGGGAAGCGGGGCCATTCTCGGGATTACCCTCTTTAAAACGGGCGGATGGGGAGAACTCACGGCGACCGTGACATCTCTCGGCGAACAGTATGCGCATCATTTCGATCTTCTCGTCCCCATGACCGCCGATTCACCATACGCGTGGGGAGGCATCATTTTTGGCCTCAGCATGGTCCTCTCCCCCGCCTACTGGCTCGGGAATCAGGCGATCGTTCAGCGTACTCTCGGCGCCCGGAGTGAGTATGAGGCCAAAAAGAGTGTTCTGGCCGGAGCGCTTCTCAAACTGTTGATCCCTTTCATTCTCGTGGGGCCGGGCATTGCGGCCATCGTACTGTTGCCGGGGCTTGCCAGCGGTGATGACGTGTATCCGAACCTCATCCAGGGCTTTCTGCCTCCCGGAGTAACCGGCCTCGTGTTTGTCGCCTTCATCGCTGCGCTCATGTCGAGCATAGATTCCTATCTCAACAGCGCATCAACACTCTGGACAAAGGATATTTACCAGCCGCTGTTCCGTTCCGGGCGCAGCGACCGTCATTACATGATTGTCGGCAAGATCTTCATGGTAATCTTCCTGGTCTTGGGGGTTGTTACCGCACCGATTTCGGGACGGTTTCCCAGCCTGTACGGCTATTTTCAGACTGTATTCAGTTTTTTCCAGGGGCCGCTCCTGGCCATTCTCGGTTTGGGCATGCTCTGGCCGAGGGCGAATGCTCCCGGAGCCATTGCCGGTCTCTGCTCCGGTGTATTCACTTCCGGTGTCCTTTTCTGGCTTCGAGATCTGGTCTTCCGTTCGCCCGAGCCGTTCCTCTATATCGCATTCTGGGCGTTTGTCGTTTCAATGACTGCAACCGTGACGGTCAGTCTGCTCACGGCTCCGGTGCCCAGGGAAAAAATCGAAGGGCTTATCTTTTCCCTCTCTCGTGTGAAAGGAGCATCCCCCAATGCGGCAATGGATCGCTGACCTTCTTCTTCCGGCGGCCGAATTCATACGGGCCGTGGTCGCCGCCGTTCCCATGGTCGCGGTACGGGGACTCGTTTTCCTCATTTTACTCGCGCTTGCCGTTTGGGTGATATCGCTTGCTCCCCAGGTGCCGGAAAATAATAATGGAAAACCCCGGATCTTAACGGATCTGCGGTTCTTCGCAGTGGCGGTGCTGGCTCTCCAGGCGTTGATGTATATTATATTTTGAGATTTGCATGCGGTCAGGTTCTGGGGCAGTTTTTTCTACAGAGTCTTGGAAACAAAGATATTGCTCGCGGTGGACATCAGTATCTGATATCGGATTCGCCTTGCAACCCCAACGGATATCCCACACTGTCCCCCGCGGGTATCATACTGAAACCGTAACAAAACGGGGAGAAAACGCCCGTTCCGTCCGGTTCGATCCTCGCCCTCCGGCTCTCTCTGCAGCAGAGTGGGCTGGGTGAGAGCCGTTTATTGCATTTGACCCGAAATAGGTAGAATGTTTTCGATCAAAGCCCCCCTACCGCAACGCCCGGCTTTTCTCCTGTGGAAAAGGCCGGGCGTTTGGCAGAAAAACTGGTGTATTTTTTTCGGATTATGGCAGACGCTCTGATATCCCGCTCCATTCGCCGGCTTCATTCCGCTCCCCGGTGTACAGGTGACGGCCCAGAATCCGGATGAAGTCGCTCCACGATTTTCCTCCGGCGGCTCCTTCCTTCATGACCCGCTTGAGCGCATCCAGCTTGGCATCCATTTCATCCGCGTAGTAGAGAGCAAACGCTTCGGGAAACATGGGTTCAACCGGGGAACTGAATTCCCGGTGTCCGTGGTGAGAAAGTATGCAATGACTCAGAAGCGTTTTGAGACGATTAGGGAATTCCTCCACCCGGTCGCACATGGCCCGGACGAACCGTTCCCCGATCACGATGTGTCCTTCAAGTCTTCCCTCATCGGTAAACTCGATGATGGTTGTCGCGGAGTATTCCTTGATTTTTCCCACATCATGGAGCAGGGCGGCAAGCACCAGCAGGTCCCGGTTGAGCCCGTATCGACGGGAAGCGATGAAGTCGCAGACTTCCGCCACGGCCACGGAATGCTCAAGCAATCCTCCCAGGCAACAGTGGTGCCATGAACTTCCTCCCGGCGCATGGGTATATTCCCGCATGAACTGTGCATTCCCGAAAATGAGTTCTCCGAGTTGATGCAGGAACGGGTCGGTAAACCCTGCCACGAATGCATGCACCTTACCGGTCAGCATCTCCACATCGCTTTCGGTGCATGGTATGAACGAGTCCGGGTTGTATTCAGATGCTTCAGCCTTGCGGATGCGTTCCACTTTCACCTGCGGACGGTCACGGTAAGAGCCCAGGCGGCCTTTTACCTTTACCACGTCTCCTTTCGTCATCAGCTCTTTCAAAGTCTTGGCGTCGTCCCACGCCACTCCCGGAAGACTTCCGGTACGGTCTGCCAATTCCACCTCAAGCCGGGAGAGACCATCGGACTCACGCAAGTCACATTTTCTGAGCGCGTAAAATCCGATGAAATCGTCTCCTTCCCGTATGGTGTTTATCGCGGCGTGTTCGGAGTTCATCGACACCGTATAATCTCCTTTTCCGTTACGACTGTATCGAGTTGACGGTCATGCGGTTCTATGGGAAGGGATTGTGTTTCCTGAAAGGAATAGGCCAGCCCGATACGGGGACAGTGGCTGTGACGGAAAAGATAATCGTAATAGCCGCCGCCGAATCCGAGACGATTGCCTTTCCGGTCGAACGCCAGAAGCGGAGCAATGATAAGGTCGAACTCGGCTGGCGCAACCTCATTTTCCGGAACATGAACCGGTTCCAGAAGGCCAAATCTCGCGGGCTTCAATTCATCGAGCGAATTTATCCGTATATGCTGGAGGCGTGCGGGTTCGGGTGAGCATCGCGGTACAATGACCCGTTTCCCCTCGTCGAGAAGCGCCAGTATGATTTCGTGGGTATGCACCTCCCGGTTTACCGATGAAACGTAAATGTGAACTGTTTGGGCGTTTCGCAGTTCGTCAAGCTCCATGCACCGTCTCCCGGCCAATGCGCTGAGCGTCCGGAATGTGTCCGGATCCATCGCGTCACGAAGCTTTTTCATGCGAGCGCGAATTATTCTTTTCTCTTCATTCGGAGGTAAATTCTCTGCCGACATAATCTGCACCGGGGTAACGAAACATGATAACGGGAATATGAACAATAGTCATTGACTTCCGGATGTGAAGCAATTACATACTCTATGTTGACGTCGGCAATTGGCGTACGCTGGATCTGATCCTTTTGTTGAATCCAGCCTGTCCGGCCCGACTTGATCGCGTAAACCGTTCACGATGGACTGTCTTGCATGAATCGCCGTCCGGCCTTGACTGTTCGGGCGGGAGCACCGCCCCACCTGACATCAGAAAAGAGGAATCCGAATGAATGAACACCATTCCGGCGTACCTTCGCGTCGAGACTTCATCAAGTATGCCGCCGCCGCACCACTTGCCGTTGTCTCCGTTGATTCTGCGGAGGCTGGGGCCGTATCCGGTCGCAAACTTCGTATTGGTGCGATGGCGGTCGGTGATGGTACGTTCTGGGCCTATTCCTGGGGTGACCTGCTCTCTCCCGAAAAACCGGTAAATCAGGCCACACTCGGGACCGGGGTGCTGAATATGGAGGTCACCCATGTCTGGGATGTCAATCCGCGCGAGGCGGAAAAATTCGCAGAGATTATGGGCGCCCGGCCGGTCAAAAAGTATGATGCCATGATTGGACAGGTCGATGCGGTGGCAATTGGCGGATTCTATGAAATTCCCTGGCAGCATCGTCTGGCCCGTCCTTATATCGAGGCGGGAATTCCCACCTACCTAGGACGGCCGTTTGCTTATTCACTCCGTGATATTGACACCCTGCTCGATCTGGCCGCGAAATACAACACCCCGATAATTGCCACCGACCTGTACGAACACCTGCACACCGTTCCCGCCCTCCGTGCCCGCGCGGCAAACGTGGGACGAATCGAATGTGTGCACGGCACAACGCTGACCAGCGATTATCCCATGCGCTTTCATGTACAGTTTATGTTGCCGAAGATATTCGGATTTGATATTGAAAAGGTCTCGCTTTTCACCGACAACCCGAATGCCAGCACGTATCTTGTCGGGAATTATCTCATAGCCGGACGCGGAGAACAGCCGCCGTTTCCCTGCTCGTTGAGCATGACACCCGGCGGTGATCTGTACTCATTTACGGTTACCGGCGCCAAAGCGATTGAGACGGAGCGATTACCCCAGATACCGGATTGGCGGCATGACCTCATGGTCCACCATCTGCCGCTTCTCATCGATATGCAGCGCACTTTCCAGGGGCAAAACTACGAGGCGCTTGATCTGGTGCGGAAAAAAGCCGAACTTTTTCTCACGGGCTTTTATTCGGCAACAGAACGGGGCGGTGCACCGGTGAACGTCGGGAGTGTACCGGTGGACTGGAGAGCCCGGCCGGTTCGTCCGGACTGGGTTCCGGAATCGGTGTTCTCGTAACTAATGTCCGTGCACGGAAGGCTTTTCCGTAGCCCCCGCAGACCTGTGGCTTACGAACAGCCCCGTGGCAAGCCGACCAGGTCTTGCGCTGTATCCCCTGGTACAGTTATGCACTTTCCGGAGAAGCACGGGGAGAAACTCAACCATGTACCGGAACCAGGTTGCGGCGGTTCATTTCGGGAGTTCCGGGATTTGCCCCGGGAGCTCGGTTTCTTCATCAGTGAAACCGTGCGGGTAACACTGGCCGACCGCCCTGCCCGGGTAACACTTGCTTCCCATCCGGACCGGATTGCAGTCCTTATTGTTGCGGGGTCGGCAGTGCCCGTAGTTCCGGATACCGCAGTCCTCTCCATAGCGGACCACGGAATCGCCGCAGGCGGAACCCTGTATGAGAGTGCTCTGCTTCCCCTCTGAATCCATCGAACCGAACACGAGAACAGCCGGTACGACCCATAACTTCCGTCTTTTCATTTTAATTCCCTTTTTGTTCTCCGCTGTAAATGGGGGTGAAGAGGGGAAGCAGAGCACTCTCATACAGGGTTCCGCCTGCGGCGATTCCG